>NZ_KV821030.1:0-66097 GCF_001815555.1 Corynebacterium sp. HMSC073D01
AGCGCACCACGAAACGGGGGTACACCACCCCCGAAATTACAAGAATCGCTTAGCGGTCTTCGACGGCGTGGCTTGCTGTGTCGGCCCATTCCTGCCACTGGGCTGCCTGGGCGCGCAGTTCCTCAGCCTTGGCAGTCTTGCCCTTGGCCTCGGCGGCTGCAGCCTGCTGGTTCAGCTCTTCCACCTTTCGCGAGAACTGGTCAGCGCGGGCCTGAGCGGCAGGGTCGGTGCGTCGCCACTGATCGTCGGCGGCGTTAGACACGCGGGATTCAAGGGCGGCAATCTTCTGCTCAAATTCGCGGATGCGGTTGCGCGGGACGTAACCGATTTCTTCCCACTTGTCTTGTAGCTCGTGGAGTTTTTCGCGTGCACCTGCGAGATCCTTGTCGGGTTGGATCAGCGGATCGTATTCGTCGATGAGCGTCTGCTTGGCGGTAGCGTTGGCCTCGAATTCCTGGTCGCGTTCGCGGGTGACGGAATCGCGGTTTCCAAAGAAGACATCTTGGGCGGCGCGGAAGCGGGCCCAGAGCTTATTGTCGGCATCGCGAGGCGCGCGACCGGCGGCCTTCCATTCCTTCATCAATTCGCGGTATTTGCCTGCAGTTTCGCCCCAATCAGTGGAATCCTGCAGCGCCTCGGCGCGTTCGACGAGTTCTTCCTTGATTTTCTTGGCAGCTGCACGGTTGCGGTCGAGCTCAGCGAAGTGGCTTCCGCGACGGCGACGGAAGGAGTCGCGAGCGCGGGCGTAACGCTTCCATAGAGCGTCGTCGGTTTTGCGGTCGATTCCGCGGATCGTCTTCCATTCCTCGAGGATGGCCTTGAGTCGGTCGCCGGCGGCCTTCCACTCGGTGGAGTCGGCGGCGATGGATTCGGCCTCGGCAATGAGCTCTTCTTTGCGGGCGATGGCCTTCTCTGAACGTTCTTCCTTAGCCTTTTTCGCTTCCGCGTGTGCGGATTCAGTGGCTGTGATGAGGAAATCGAGGTAGGAGCTGACGGCGTCGAGGTCGCCTACGACCTGCTCGCTGGGCAGCCGGTCCGCGATGGCGCGTGCTTGGTTAGCGATGGTGGAGGCCTCTTCGGGGTGCGCTTCGAGGCGGTTTCCTAGGACGAGAACCTCGGTGCGCAGGTCGTCGAATCGTTGCGCGAAGTGGACGAGTCCCTGGGTCGGATCGCCGGCTTGCCAGGAGCCCACTTCGACCTCTCCGACGGCGGTGGTACGGAAGATAGTTCCGTTGTCGTCGGAGCGACCGTAGGCACCGGGGTTTGTGGAGGCAACCGGAATGGTGGGGGCACCGACGAGGGCGAACGAGGCTGTGGACGTAAGAGTTGCTACCGGTTTACGCGAGGGCGCGGGGCGGGGTTTCGGCCGTGGGCCGGGCTTCGGGGTGGGACGCGGTGCGGGCGCGGTGGCATCTGCGGTCCGGGGGTCGTTGGGATTGAGGTTCTGCGTCGTCATGGTGTGTCCATGCCCTTCTACCGCCACTGGCGGCTACGTAGTGCCGCGCAACACGGCTGCCAAATACATTCGACCCGGGTGGTATCACCCGTTATCTTTTTCCAAGTTTACCGTTTCCAGTGTCAAAAGTCCGGGGTTTATTGCAGACGAAACGTGGCGCTAACTCGTGGCTTACTACACTGTCGGTATGAGTTGCGAACCAGTGGCCATCGTTGGCCCTACGGCCTCGGGAAAGTCGGACCTGTCGCTCGACGTGTGTGAGCTGGTGGGCGGGGAGGTCGTCAACATGGATTCGATGCAGTTGTATCGGGGAATGGATATCGGCACGGCGAAGGTGCCGGTTGAGGAGCGACGCGGTATTGCCCACCACCTGTTGGATATCTGGGATGTGACTCAGGAGGCATCGGTGCAGCGTTACCAGTATGTCGCCGAAGAAACTATTAATGAGCTTCGTGGTCGCGGTGTCCGTCCTGTTCTGGTCGGTGGGTCGATGATGTACTACCAGAGCCTTGTCGACGCATGGAGGTTTCCTCCCACCGATGCCGCTGTCCGCTCACGGTGGGAGAAGCGGGGCGAAGAGATCGGAGTGCAGGCTCTGCACGCGGAGCTCGCCCGCCAGGATCCCGAGGCGGCCCGCATTATTGAGCAAAACGATCTCCGGCGCACTGTCCGCGCTCTCGAGGTCATCGAGCTTACGGGGTGTCCGTACGCCGCAAGCATGCCGACAAGGCGCGCAACGCCCCGGTGGGGCATGCGGGTCGTTGGTCTCGCAACGGAGACGGAGTGGCTCAATCCGCGCATCGAGAAACGATCCCGGCAGATGCTTGCCACTGGGCTGGTAGAGGAGACACGCAGCCTCGTTGAGCAGGGGCTCACACGTGAGTCGACGGCAGGTCGCGCCATCGGTTACGCGCAGGTGCTGGATATGGATGCGGGCCTGTTGTCACCCGATGAAGCGGTGGAGCGCACCATCACGGGAACACGGCGGTATGTGCGCAGGCAGCGCAGCTGGTTTAAGCGCGATCCGCGGATTACGTGGTTTCCCGCGCAGACGGTGGATGCCGAGCGTGTGTGCGAGGCTCTACACTTGGGTGCATGATTTCTTCTAGGTTCGCTGAGGCGACTGTTCTTAAAGGACACGGGACGGAGAATGACTTTGTCATCCTCGTCGATACTGACAATTGCCTAGACCCCACGCCCGAGGAGGTTGCCGCGCTGTGTGATCGCCATGCCGGAATTGGTGCCGACGGGCTGCTGCGGGTTGTTCGCGCCCGCGATATTAATGCGAGCTCGGCAGCGGACTGGTTTATGGACTACCGCAACGCCGATGGTTCGGTAGCGGAGATGTGCGGAAACGGCATGCGTGTCTTTGCACACTATCTTGTGGTCTCTGGCCTGGAAAAAGAAAAGGATTTCCTTGTGGGTACGCGTGCGGGGGATAAGCACGTGACGGTGCACGCTGCAGATGAACGAACTGCAGATGTGTCTGTGGAAATGGGGGAAGCCTCTGTCACCGGTGTGTCCACCTGTGTGCTGGGCCAGACAACGTTTGCCGGGCTCGGCGTCGATGTGGGGAACCCGCACTTGGCATGTATCATCCCGACGCTGACGAAGGACCAGCTGGAGGCTCTCCCGATCCAGGATGGGTTCGCGGTGGATACGGAGTTCTTTCCCGCAGGGGTCAACGTTGAGATCGCGACGGAGCTTGTCGACGGTGCTGTGTACATGCGGGTCAATGAACGTGGGGTAGGCGAGACTCGCTCCTGTGGTACCGGTACGGTTGCTACTGCTGTGGCTGCTCTTGCCGACGCGGGGTTAGCTCATGGTACGGTCGCCGTCCATGTTCCGGGAGGCACAGTTCAGGTGACGGTGAAAGACGGAAAAGCGGCCCTACGGGGCCCCTCGGAGATCGTTTTTCGCGTGCAGGTTTAGTCAGCCCGCTTGGGCTTGCGCCGGAACCATTTTTGATTCCAGCTTCCCCCGCCTGAGGTATTGATCCCCGCCTTGTTCCACGCGGTGAGCGGGTCACTGCTGGGGGATGACTCCGTGAATGACGATGTCGTTCCGAGCCGTAAGGCCGCGCGACGGGCAGCCCGCCACTGTTCCTCTAGCTGGGCGGCGCGCTCGTCGGTTGCGGTGAGGATTCGGCGCAGCTCATCGAGGGACGTTTCCGCACCCACCTTGGCATCCAGGCGGTTGAGGAAGCGCTCGCAGTTCCGTGCGGTGTAGTGGAAAGCTTCAATGTCGGGGTCTTCGGAGTCCTGATTCGCCAATTCCGGGCGGTGGAGGGTGCGATCCGCGAGCGCATCCGTGTCCGTTCCGTTGAGGAACGTAGAGTACTGCTCCAAGGTGTTTTCAATATCCTCGCTGGACAGGCGAATGGACATGATGAGAGCATCGCGCTCCGTCGACTTTTGATCCTGGTTGACGAGGAAGAACGTGCCCAAAAGGATGAAGGTGGACAGGATGAGGCCGGGAACCTTGAGCCACAGCGATAAAACAATGCAGCAAATGATAACCACAACAGTGGGGAAAACCACGCTTGGTCGCTGGGAAAAGGGGGTGCCGTACGACGCCGACTCATCCGTTGCCATAGGTGTCCTCCTTTCCCCTCGTCATCCGTTGCTCGTCTGCGATTCTACGCGTGTCCGCCACAGCTGCCGCCACCGCAACCGCAACCGCCGCCCCCGCAGCCTCCACCGCAGCCACCAGAGGCAGGCAGGGCTACAGATCCGGTCAGCATGACAGTGCCGCTAATGACATCGCCTTTTTTCGGCAGCGTGGGGCCGTCGGGGAGGCAAATGTCCATGGGGAGGGGTTCGTGGACGACGGCGTGGATA
Source organism: Corynebacterium sp. HMSC073D01 (assembly GCF_001815555.1). Classification (NCBI taxonomy): domain Bacteria; kingdom Bacillati; phylum Actinomycetota; class Actinomycetes; order Mycobacteriales; family Corynebacteriaceae; genus Corynebacterium; species Corynebacterium sp. HMSC073D01. The sequence continues at coordinate 4,297 of NZ_KV821030.1, forward strand.
AACCTCTGACCGGTGAGCTCCGTCGTGCGGTAATCCGCGCGAACGACGGGAGTCGTAAGACTGGCGGAGGCGTCGGGGACGGCAGCGCCCGATCCAGCGTCGATAAGCTCAGCTCCGGCAGAGTGGAGGCGTGGCTGGACGTCCGTGGCAGGAGAAACTGTCGCATCGATGGCCATCGCGGTGAGCTCGACACCCTCGAACTGCAAAGGTTCGGAATCGACGAGGATCGGGCCTTGCGCAAGATTGACCGTCAAAGAGGTGATGTGGAAGCCCGCATCGTTGACAACGTCGAGGAGAGCAAGCACGTCATTCACCATCGTGACGTGCGCGGTGACCACGGTCGATCCCGTAAATCCACTGAACACGGCGTACGGCTCTGACGTGAGGATCGAGATGCGTGCACCAGACGGGTCGTTGAACTGCACCAACTGGCCCCCATTGGTCTCGCCGACAACGGCAAGCGTGCCGCTGTTGATCGCGGCTTCTACCGTCTTGGGCCAATCACCCAGGTCGAGGCCGATGCAAGAGAGATCTGTGGTCGTGTCAGAGGTCATGGGCACCATCTTACAAACGTGAGCAGCGCTGCCGATAGCCGGTACGCGAAATTACTGAATTGCAAGGTCATGTGCAACAATGGGGCGCAATGACTGACTCTACTTTTGGAACGAAAAACCCAGATCACGATGCCGTGCTGCGCGACGTGTTCCGCGACCACGAGGACACGACCGTGGATCGCTACAGCGCCGAGCCACTGACACGCCCCCATACGCCGTCCGTCGGCGAGCTTGATCTGGAGGATCGCTCCCGCCTGCGTGGCGTGATGAGCCATACCGATATGACCCGCACCGAGCGGGAGGACGGCTACGACGTGGAGTACCGAAAGCTCCGCCTCGAACGCGTCGTCCTCGTCGGGGTGTGGACCGAGGGCACAGCTGCGGAAATCGACGCGGCGATGGAGGAGCTCAAAGCGCTGGCGGAGACCGCAGGCTCAGAGGTCGTGGATACGTTATACCAAAAGCGCGACAAGCCCGATCCAGGCACCTACATCGGGCAGGGCAAGGTCAGCGAGCTAAAAGTGGCGATCAACGCCCACGAGGCGGATACCGTCGTCTGCGATGGTGAGCTGTCCCCGGGGCAGATGATCGCTCTGGAGAAGGCCCTGGATGTCAAGGTCATCGACCGCACCATGCTCATCCTGGATATTTTCGCCCAGCACGCCAAGTCCCGCGAAGGTAAAACCCAGGTGGCCCTGGCGCAGATGGAATACCTTATCACGCGCGTTCGCGGTTGGGGCGGTGCGCTGTCACGCCAGGCCGGTGGCCGTGCCGGGTCCAATGGCGGTGTGGGGCTGCGTGGTCCGGGCGAGACGAAGATTGAGGCCGACCGACGGCGCCTGCGCAGTGAGATGGCCAAGCTGCGCAAGGAACTCGCGTCGATGAAGAAAGCCCGTGACGTGAAAGCAATGCGGCGCCGCGGCTCAACGATCCCGAAGATTGCTATCGCCGGTTACACCAACTCCGGTAAATCCTCGCTCATCAATGCGCTGACAGGGGCCGGAGTACTGGTCGAGGATGCGCTATTCGCCACCCTCGACCCCACGACGCGCCGAGCACAGCTTGTCGACGGCCGGTCGATCATCTTCTCCGACACCGTCGGTTTCGTCCGCCACCTGCCCACGCAGCTCGTGGAGGCGTTTCGTTCAACCCTCGAGGAAGTTCTCGGAGCCGACCTCATCCTGCATGTCGTTGACGGGTCGGATCCGTTCCCGCTCAAGCAGATCGAAGCCGTGCGTGGAGTCATCCTGGATATCGTGCGGGAAGAGGTGGTGGAGGCGCCTCCGGAGATCATCGTCGTGAACAAGATCGACCAGGCGGATCCGCTCGTGTTGGCGGAGCTCCGCCACGCGCTCGATGATGTTGCTTTCGTTTCCGCGCGCACCGGGGAAGGCATCGCTGAGCTGGAAAGTCGCATCGAGCTCTTCCTCAACACGTTGGACAGTCACGTGACGCTCCACATTCCCTTCTCCCGCGGTGATGTGGTCGCCCGCGTGCACGAGGAAGGAACCGTGTTGAGCGAGAGCTACACGGAACAGGGCACCGTGATTGATGCCCGCATCCCCCGGCAGCTGGCCGCCCAGCTCGGCGAATTTGTGGCGCAATAGGCCCCTCAGTTTCCTTTCCCGCTTGCGACTTGGGATAATGGGAGTTCGTGAATTGGAATTGGGGCTGGACCGTCCACGGAGACGGCAGGCATATCGAACCAGGCGGCGTGGTCGCGCCGGAAGAAAGGCTGTCATGGCCACGGACCATTGGTATCGGGATGCAGCATGTCATCGCCATGTTCGGGGCGACGCTGCTCGTGCCCACGCTGACCGGATTCCCCGTCAACACGACGCTCTTGTTCTCCGGGCTGGGCACGATTATCTTCCTGCTCATTACCCGCAACCGTCTTCCTTCCTACCTTGGAAGCTCCTTCGCCTTTATCGCGCCACTGACGGCGACGGCGGGGGAGTCCATGTCCGCCCGGCTGGGTGGCGTGGTGGTTACCGGTGTCTTGCTCATCGTTGTGGGGCTCATCGTCAAGGCCGCAGGCAAGAAGGTCCTCGATGCCGTCATGCCGCCGACCGTTACTGGCGCTATCGTGGCGCTGATCGGGCTCAACCTGGCACCGACAGCGGCAACGAACTTTGCTAGCTCACCGCTGGTTGCCTCGGTAACCCTGTTTTCCATTCTGATCTGCACCGTGGCTGGCCGTGGAATGGTCTCCCGCCTCGGTATTCTCATCGGCGTGGTCATCGGGTGGGTTTTCGCGGCGCTGACAGGAAACCTCTCGGAAGGCGCAGAGGAAGCAATCGCCGCAGCTCCGTGGATTGGCCTGCCGACGTTCCACACGCCGGAGTTTCACCCCGCAGTTATCTTCGTAACCCTGCCCGTCATCATCGTGCTCATTGCCGAAAATGTCGGTCACGTGAAAGCCGTCTCCGCCATGACAGGCCAGGACATGGATGATCTGGCGGGCGACGCACTGCTTGCCGACGGTGTGGCAACGACCTTCGCTGGCTGCTTCGGCGGCTCCGGTACGACGACCTACGCCGAAAATGTCGGTGTCATGGCTGCGACGAAGGTCTACTCCACAGCCGCATACTGGGTGGCAGCGCTGACGGCGATCGCGCTGGCCTTCATCCCCAAGTTCGGGGCGCTCATCTTCACCATTCCCACCGGTGTGCTCGGTGGCGCGACGCTTGTCCTGTACGGGCTCATCGGCATGCTGGGCATCCGCATCTGGCAGGACAACAACGTGAACTTCAACAACCCCGTCAACCTCACAGCAGCTGCCGTCGCGCTCGTCGCCGGAATCGGCAACCTGACACTCACGATCTTCGGCATTGAGCTGCAGGGAATCGCGTGGGGCTCGGCAGGAATCATTATCCTGTTCCCGATCATGAAATGGCTCTACGAGCACGTCGGCGAGGGGACGAACATCTACGCCCGGTAGGAAGCGTCGACAAGCAAAAAGCACCAGCGAAAAGCTGGTGCTTTTTATCTAGGAAAGATTACTCGGCATCGAGATCCTTCTCGATGAGAGCGGCGATGGCCTCAACAGCCTCTGCGTTGTCGGAGGTCACAGTAACCTCGTCGCCGTGCTCAGCGCCCATAGCCATGATGGAGAGACTGGAGGCAGCGTCGGCCTCGTCGTCCTCGTCAGCGCCGACAATGAGGAGCTCGATGTCCTCGTCGTAGTTGCTGGCAGCCTCGGCGATGATGGTAGCCGGGCGAGCGTGAAGTCCGACGGAGGAACCGACCTTAACAGTCTTAGAAGCCATGCTAGAGATCCTTTCAAGTTGGGTAATAGTGCAGCGTGGCTGGTACGTGAGCAAACGAAAACCCGGCAAAAGCCACGTGTTCTTTTATTACGCTACATCGTACCCGAGAATGGCCCAACCGTGACCGCTTTGTGCGAAACCGGGCACCGCTGTGACGTAAATCCCACAAAAGAAACCCCGCAGCTCGGATGAACTGCGGGGTGGGAAAGAGGGCGGAAGCTAGGCGTGAGCCTCAGCCTTTGCTGCCTCGGCCTGCTTCTCCACGATCTTCTGCGGCCAGACCATCTTCAGCAGTACAACGGCTGCAGCGGAGACGATGACACCAGCGATAATGGAAATCAACCAGCCGATCTTCGGTTCGATGGCGAAGAGGACGAACACACCACCGTGTGGGGCGCGGGAGCCCGCTCCAAAGAGCATCGACAGCGCACCGGTCACTGCGCCACCTACCATCATGGACGGGATGACGCGCAGCGGATCAGCCGCGGCGAACGGGATCGCGCCCTCGGAAACGAAGGACAGACCCAGCAGCCAAGAAGACTTGCCGTTCTCCTGCTCCGCCGGAGTGAACACGCGCGGGCGGACGAACGTGGCGATGGACAGTGCGATGGGCGGAACCATGCCGGCAGCCATGACTGCAGCCATGATCTTTAGCGAAGCCTCGTCACCAGCGGACAGCCCCGCAGTACCGAACAGGTACGCAGCCTTATTCACCGGGCCACCGAGGTCGAAACACATCATGAGGCCGAGAATAATGCCGAGCAGGACAGCCGACGTACCCGTCATGGAGTTCAGCCAGTTGGTCAGGCCGTTCATGATCCCGGCGAGCGGAGCGCCGAGGAGGAAGAACATTGCAAGGCCGACGATGAGGGATGTGAGAAGCGGAATGATCACCACAGGCATGAGCGACGCGATGACGCGGTGAACCTTCCACGAACCGATCCACCACGCCACAAAACCGGCGAGAACACCGGTAACCAGGCCACCGATGAAGCCGGCGCCGAGGAGTACAGAAATCGCACCACCGACAAAGCCAGGCGCGATGCCTGGGCGGCCAGCGATAGCAAACGCGGTGTAACCAGACAGCGCCGCCACGATGAAGCCCATGGCCATTTGTCCCGTAGCGAAGAGGACGGCACCGAGGTACAGGCTAAACCCGGCCTTGGTCAGGTTTATCACCTCACCATCGACAGTGATGTCGTGACCCGGGAGGTTCGTGATGGAGTAGTCCTTCACGATAGTCTCCCACGCATTGGCCATATCGTAACCACCGAACAGGAAGCCAAGGGCCAGGAGCAAACCGCCCGCCGCGACGAACGGAACCATGTAGCTCACACCGGTCATGATGGCCTGCTGGATGCGCTTCGGCCAGCTCAGCGACGAACCGGAATCGGCCGCCTCCGCCTTGGCTGCACCGGCATTTCCGGAAACGCGGTGTGCGTTCGGATCCTTGCTGGCCGCAATGGCCTCTTCAATCATGACGCGGGGCTCATTGATGGCGCGCTTCACGCCGGACTCAATAACGGGCTTCCCCGCAAAGCGCTCGCGATCCTTCACTCCCACGTCGGTAGCGAAGATCACGGCGTCAGCAGCGGCAATAACCTCGGGATCCATCGGCGTCACAGCGGACGAACCCTGCGTCTCGACGGTGAGCTCCACGCCGTCCATCTCGTCGACGGTGTTGGTCAGCGAGTCGGCAGCCATGTACGTGTGGGCGATACCCGTGGGGCACGCGGTAATAGCCACGATACGGGTCACGGGTGCGGCTGCGTCCTCCTGCTTCTCAGCGGGGGCGGCGGCTGCCGCTGCAGCACCAGCACCAGCCGCTGTGGCCTCCGTGGAAGCCGGCTTCTTCTTTTTCTTTTTCGGCGGGTTGTTCAGCACCTCTGTGATGAGGGCAACGACTTCCTCGTCAGAGCCAGCGGCGCGGAGGCTGGCCACGAACTCCTTGTTCACCAGCGCACGGGCGAGCGTGGACAGAATCTTCAGGTGTTCGCGTCCGCCGCCCTCTGGGGCAGCGATAAGGAACGTAAGATCTGCGGGGCCATCCGGTGCACCGAAGTCCACCGGGTCCTTGAGGCGAGCAAAGCCGAGGGTTGGCTCGGTAACCGCCGCACAGCGGCAGTGGGGGATTGCCACACCGCCGGGCACGCCGGTGTGGGACTTGGCCTCGCGGGCATGTGCAGCCGCAGCAAGCTCGTCGACGCTGGTTGAGCGGCCGGCATCCGTGACGACGGCAGCGAGCCCCGAAATAACCTCGTCAGGCGTGGAGCCGAGATCGGCGTCCAACCTCACCAAGGAGGGGTTAATAATCTTTGTCTCCATTAGTCAGTCGATTCCTTCGATTCAGTGACCGTGCATCCAGAGGGTGCACGATGAAATGATGTCTATACGTTTTACGATTACAGCGCGCGGGCTGCGGTCTGCTCCAGATTGATCTGGTCGGGAGCGGGAATCGTTGTTCCCGGCAGTGCTGTCGCTGCGGAACCGTAGGCGACAGCCATCGCCGCACTCTCCACCATCGGCTTTCCCAAGTGGCGGGCACGCAGGAATCCAGCAAGGGAGCTATCGCCAGCGCCCACTGTGGAAACTGGATCGGTCGGAGGGGGAGTGGCGAGGAACGAGCCCTCGGGCGACACAAGCAGAGCGCCGGCGGCCCCGAGAGTGATCAGGGCTAGCTGAACGCCCTTGGCCTGAAGCGTGTTCGCTGCCTCGATAACGGGGCCGTAGGAACCGTTCTTACCAGCAGTCTCCAGTGCGTTGCCGTCGATGCCGAGGATCTGCCCAAGCTCGAAAGCATTCGGCTTAATAAGATCCGGGGATGTCTCCGGGAACGAGGCTGCCAGTTCCTGCAGTGGCCGATCTGAGGTATCGACGCAGATGAGCACCTTGGGAGTCTCCCGGCGGAGAACACGCACCATGTGCGCGTACCAATCGGTCGGCAGACCAGGTGGCAGCGATCCTGCGAAGACGACGATGTCTGCTTCGCGGGCCTCCTCCAGAATGGCGTGTTCGAAAGCAGCGCGCTCGTCTGCAGACAGCTCCGCGCCACCCTCATTCAGCTTCGTCGTCGTTCCATCGGGTTCACACAACGTCACGTTTGTGCGTACCTGGCCAGCGATGTCTACGCGACGCTGGGGAACACCGGTACGATTTAACAAACCGATGAAATAATCGTCGGCGTGCGCTGGGAAAATGGCCTTGGTTGGCACATCCGCCTTGTGCAGCGCGACCGATACGTTGATGCCCTTGCCACCGGCAACGGACTCGTGGCCCGTGAGGCGGTGGACAGAGTCTCTTTCCAGGAAACCTGGAAGATACAGCGTTTGGTCAATTGACGGGTTAGCCGTCACAGTAACAATCATGCAGTAACAACCTTTATGTTGTATTGGAAACAGGTTTCTAGAAATTCCCGTGGCGCGTGAATATCCGTCACGATCGCGTCAACCGTGGTCAACTGGGCGAAGGTGACAAGAAAGTCGCGTCCGATCTTGGAAGAATCAACAAGGGCAACCGTCTTCTTTGCCGAGCGAGCGATGGCGCTCTTAACGGCAGCCTCCGTTGGATCCGGTGTAGAAAAGCCGTGGGAGGGAGTCACGCCATTTGCAGCGATGAAGGCGATATCTGCTCGTAGTGAGTAAAAGTGGCGCGCGGCCGCCTCGCCAACGATTGCCCGTGTATACGGCCGAACGTTGCCACCGACGACGTTGACACCGGTAAGCCCGCCACCAGAAAGAATCTCAGCGACCGGCATAGAATTAGTCACAAACGTGGACCCTTTGTCCGGTGACGAATGGCGTAGAGCTGCTGCGAGGGCAGCGGTAGTAGTCCCGGCGTCAATTGTGATGGAACACGGCCCCGAGGGGATCAGCTCCAGTGCTGCACGAGCGATAGCCGATTTTTCCGGCACGTGCTGCTGTGTCTTATCGGAGTACGCGGTTTCTTCGCGGTAGCTTGGCGCAGCGACCTGAACAAGGTTTGCTGTGTAACTATCGGGCTCACTTCCCTCATGTGTCGGCGGTATTGCTCCGCCGTGCACTCGGCGTACGAGACCCATTTTTTCCAACTTGGCTAAATCTCGTCTCGCCGTCTCGGGGGCAACGCCACACGCCTTTGCAAGCGCTGGAACGCTGACATGGCCGTCTCGAGCGAGCGAAGTTTCAATGAGCTCTTGGCGTTCTGAAAACCTCATGCGTCTCCTCCTTCCTAACATGCGCCACACCACCCAGCGTGAAGCAGAGCCTGATCTGGTGTTGTCCTATCGACTTCACTTGGTGCGATCTTTGCGATCCCACTTGAAAACTGAGGGAAACCGGACATCGTGAGAGGTGGGAAATTCCTCTGGGGTGTACCCGGAATGTAGCAGTCTACAAAGTGGTTAACGACCTGTGCTTACACTGTAACGCGCACATGTGTGGATTAGAAGGTGTGCATGAATAATGAGACTTAGGACACGTGCAAAATGTGTGAAAACGGGCAAAGGTTGAGGGGTGCGAAGAAAAGCCGAGGGAATGTGGCTTCCCTCGGCTTGTGCGTTGATGTTTAAGCGTCTGCGATAATGACGTTGATGGAGCGTTCTCGCATCGCGTCTACGAAACTCTGAGGTGCTCCGGTATCGGTGATGACAACGTCGATGTCATCAAGGGAGGCAAAAGAGACAAGGTAGTCGGAGCCCATCTTGGTGGAGTCGCACAGAGCGACAACGGTGCGGGCGTTGGTGATCATTGCTCTCTTCACCGCAGCCTCCTGGCTATCGGCTGTGGACAGTCCGTGGTCCAAGGTCAGCGCGTTGGTGCCGATAAAAGCGACATCTGCCCGCATGAGCGCCAGAGCGCGCAGTGCCGTATCGCCGACTACAGCCTGGGTGATGGCTCGAACGCTGCCACCAAGCAGCTGGACCTCGTCCAATCCGGCAGAGGCAAGATCGAGTGCAATAGACAGACAATTAGTAACGATGGACCACTTCTTAGCGTCCGGGTGCTCTGCGAGCATGTGGGCCAGTTGCATGACTGTGGTTCCCGCATCAAGGAACATTCCTCCTTGTGGTTCAGGGAGGAACTTCAGTGCCGCCTTGGCAATCTCGTGCTTTGCTCCCGAAGCGCTGCGTGCGCGGATGTCTACGCTTCGTTCCGTGGTCTGGTAATTCTGGCTAGCAACCGCGCCACCGTGAACGCGGTGAACGGCACCCTCCTGATTGAGGACAGCGAGATCCCTACGGATTGTCTCGGCAGTGACGTTAAACCTTTCTGCAAGCTCGGTTACGTTCACGCGACCTTCGACCGCGGTCAGCGAGGTGATCTGTCGCCTACGTTCTTCTGCATACACTTGTCGGTCACTCCATTCCTAGCTCGGCCCTGCAGTAAACCCCTTAAGGGCGTACCCGGTCTGTTTTGTGCCACGCTTTGCGAAATACAGAGGATTACTCACCGCAAATCAGCAGCAATCGGGCATTGATACGGTGTCTCCTAATCAAAACCAACACTATTGTGGCATTAAATTTGTGGGATTGCTTACGTTCGGGCATGCGTGTTTGGTAATTCGTGGCGAAGATGGGCAGTGCCAGAAGCCTGCCCTAAATTTGAGGAACCCCTCTGTAGTGCGAAATTAAGCGTCGTAAGAAGATTTCGAATGGGCAAACAAAAATGGTTAGATGTCTATGCGGGCATGCCTCTTACCCTCATGTGGGGGAGAGGGGAATGGGGCAAAGAAAAACCGTCCAGTCGATGAAAAACTCGGCTGGACGGTGCGGAAGATTTTAGTAGCTACGGAAAACGGCGGTTACAATGCCGAGAATCTCTGCGTCATTGCCGGGAATCGGGTCAAAGCTTTCGTTGTAGGGCAGAAGCCACACGCCCGTCGAGTCCTTGTGGAATTCCTTCACCGTCGCTTCGCCGTCGATGAGCGCGGCTACAAAGTCGCCCTTTTCTGCGATGGACTGCCTTTTGCAAATGACCCAATCGCCATCCATGATTCCGGCGTCCTTCATCGAGCGCCCGTTAACTTCCAGCATGAAAAGTTCGCCATCACCTACGAGTTCTGATGGTAGAGGCATATATTCCTCAATCGTCTCCTCGGCGAGAACGGGGAGACCGGCGGAAATGGTCCCTACAACAGGGATGTATGCCGGTGCAACGAAGCCTTCCTTGAGTACACCGTCCTCGTCGATAGAAACTTTGGATTTCTCGGGTGCGGTTTCGCGGAGGTGACGGACATCTACGGCACGGGGTTTATTCGGATCGCGTTTAAGGAAACCCTTCTTCTCGAGCTCCTTCAGCTGGTAGGCAACCGATGACGTGGACTGGAGTCCAGTGGCATCACCAATCTCGCGAATACTCGGCGGATATCCACGGAGGGCGACGGAATCCCTAATTACCTCCATAATGCGCTTTTGGCGGTCTGATAGCACTCGCTGGTCAAGATGTTTCTTCCCGCTAGCGTGCTCTGCGCGCTTCTTCCTTGTTGCCATATTCTTCCTTACCCGCGTCTTGCAATTGCCGGTGTGATTATGGATCGACCGTTGCGTTCGGTGATGTCCATTATCGAGTTCTTAGTCTAGCAAAGATACAACAGGTGTTCGAGAGGGGAACGGGGGTGGGCAGTTCGGACGGCGCGAACGAGTCTTTACAAGGACGACCACATGTTCTAATATGGGGCATGTGTTCGAAACCTAGCGAAGCGTGTGTGTGTCGATATGTAAAGTAGGGCCCGCACAGAGAAGAAAGCGTAAGGAAGGTTTACTATGGCTATTGTTACCAGTGGATTAAAGGGCGCGAACGGGATGGTTGAGTACCGCCGCGAGGTGGCGTGCCCGGTTGCTGTGTGGAATGGCGGTACGCCAGTAGGGGTGCGTCGCAGTGGCCACACTGTTCGAACTTTACATGGCGAACATCGAACATTCGCACGAGCGGATGAAGAAACGGCACGCACGCACAAATCATCGAACGAAAATACGGTGGGTGCACATACGTCTTCGGTGTCGTCGCTCACAGCAAAGATGAGGGATATGGGTATTGGGCTTCTTTTCGGTCTCGTACTTATAGGCTCGCTTTTCATCGGATCTGGGGAGCAGACCCCTAACAATGACATCGCGCAACTCGAAACGGCCCTCGTTGCGCAATAGCCCGCATCGATGGGGGCTTCCCCGTTGCTTGGCTAAACTGAGGGGCACAGCAGTGGAGTGGCTGCTCGTGGTTTAGTACACGCGATGAGGAGAGCTATGCATTGTCCGTTTTGTAAATGCTCCACCAGCAGAGTCATTGACTCACGGGTGGTAGATCAGGGGAGTGCCATCAGGCGCCGGAGGGAATGCCCGCAGTGTAAAGGGCGTTTTACGACAATGGAGCAGGCAGTGCTGCTCGTCCTTAAACGCAACGGACTGACGGAGCCTTTTAGCAGGGACAAAGTCATTCGCGGAGTTCGTCGTGCCTGCCAGGGAAGGTCTGTGTCGGAGGATTCGTTGAAGAAGCTCGCTCAAGAAGTGGAGCTGACCGTGCGGCAGAAAGGATCCTCGCAGATACCGGCAAACGATATCGGCAAGGCTATTCTGCGTCCGTTGAGGGATCTCGACGAGGTTGCCTATCTTCGCTTCGCTTCTGTTTATAAGTCATTCGACTCGGCAGACGATTTCGAGAAGGAAATCCGGGCGCTGAGGCGCGACGAAAGACGGGAAAATCGGCTCTAATGTGCAGCTAGAGCGCGGTGATTTGTTTAGAGATCTTCTTTTCCGATACTTTCGTCGCCGTGCCAAGACGTTGCGCGAATAGGCTCACTCGAAGTTCCTGGATGAGCCAGATGATATCCTTCACCTTTTTGCTGTGCCGGGCTGACTTCGGAAGCCGATTGAGCTTTGAAGAGAGCTGGCCGGCGAGCCGGTCAATAATGTCCTGCCGTTGTTCGTCTTTTTGGGGGTCGGCCTCGAGATCGTCGAGTCGGATTCGTGCAGCTTGAATGTAGCGCTGGAGATGTGTGAGCCTCTGAATCCCGAAGGTGGACACAGCGTTCTTCGGAACGATGATGTCGAGTTGTTTCCGAATGTCATCAATAGCAGGTCCGTCCCAATGGGTAAGTTCCTCACGGAGAGCCTCATATTCGTAAAGCGCCGGAGCAAGTGCTGTCACCGTTTGCCGAACATACGAAGGCACCTCGGCCTTTACCTTTGTCTTAAGCTCTTCGAATTGTTCGGGTGATCGGACAGGGCCACCGTGTTTGAGCATAAGGTCACGGATCGCCGCGATGCGGGCATCGTTGATAAGACCGTCGGCTCCACCGTGTGGGTAGTTTTCAACGGCTACCCTTTGTTGGAGTGGCAGACCCTTGAGCATGGACTTGGTACCGATAGTCACTGCGGAGATCAGCATGGTCATTGTGGCCTGTACCATCGACGCTTCTGCTGCGGCTTTTGTAGGCATTGCCTGCACCTTGAAGCCACCTTGATCGGCAACAAGGGCTGGGTATGCAGTTACGGTTTGCCCATCGACTTCTGTGTCAACGGTTTCCGGCACATCTCCTAGGTTCTCCTTCGACCATGATTGCACGAGACTTGACGAAGATGATCGGGCAGCTTTGCCTATCGACGATCGAATCTGACCCGAACGTCGGTTCTGCAAGGCCCGGAGGTCCTTGTCCGAGTCTGTGATTGTGCCTTGCTTGTCTACGGCCGCGAATGTTACTTGCACATGAGGAGGCAAGGAGCCGAGATTGAAGTCAGTTTCCTCCAGGTTGCGCAGTCCGAGGGAGCGGAAAATGGAGGTAAGCTGCTCCACGAGTGTTCCCTCGTAGGGAATCAACCGTGGCAAGACTTTAGCGGCGTAATCAGGGGCCGGTACGAGGAGTCTGCGATACTGCTTGGGCAAGCACCGGATGAGCTCAGTAACTAGTTCCAGGCGCAGGCCGTGCACCTGCCAGGTGAATGGTTCCGGATCGACAGTAGCAAGAAGAGGAAGTGGAATCCGCACCGTCACACCGTCAAAGGGAGACCCGGGCTCGAAGTGGTAGGACAGCTCAAACTCGAGCGATCCCTGACGCCAGGCATCTGGGAAACTCTCCTCGGCCACCGTATCGGCTTCGGGGTTGATGAGCTTGTCAATGTCGAAATCCAACAGGTGGGGGCTTTTCTGCTTTCGCCTCTTCCACCAGTGGTTAAAGCGGATCTCTGACGTGATGTGGCTGGGCAAAATCCGATCATAAAAGGCAAATAGGGTGTCATCGTCCACGGTGATATCGCGACGACGAGCCTTTTCCTCCAGATCCCGCACCTGTTCCAACTTATCCTGGTTTTCGTGGAAGAAGCGGTGGTGCGTGATCCATTCTCCCTGAACCAGTGCATGACGAATAAACATGTCCCGTGCAGCTTCCTCATCGACGGCACCGTACTGCACGAGGCGGTCAGCGATAATCGGAACTCCGTACACAAGGGTCTTCTCGTGTACCATCGCCGCTGAACGCTTCTTAGACCAGGTCGGTTCCGAATACGTCCGCTTGAGAAGGTGTGGAGCCAAACCCTCCACCCACTCCGGATTGATGGCTGCGACGCCACGTGCCCACAGGCGGGATGTGTCAACGAGTTCAGCAGCCATGATGAATTCCGGAGGCTTCTTTGCCAGCCCCGAGCCGGGGAAAATGAGGAAAGATGTGCCTCGTGCGCCGGAAAACTCCTTGGAATCGCCTTTCCTCACACCGATGTGTGAAAGCAAACCACTGAGCAGTGCCTTGTGAATGGAATCGGAATCCGTGAAGTAAGCGTGCGCTGCGTCCACAGGCGACAGGGGAGCAGCACCAGCTGCGGCCTTTTTACTCTGCCGTGACCCTTCGCCACATCCTAGATTCGGAGGTGCAGTGAGGTCTGGGATGTCTTCGCACCACAGCGCGTTTGTGTCCACGTTCCAGTACAAGTCCTCGTACACGCTGACAAGTTGGCGGATGAGATCTCGCCACTCGCGAGAGCGCATGTAGTGCAGGTATTCGCGTTGCAGGCGTTTACGAAATTGGTTACCGGAGAGCCTGGATCGAAGTGAACACAGGTAGGCCCATAACGCCAGGTATCCCATGAGGTCCGATCCCTTGTCCTTGAATCGAGAGTGCATCTGGTCAGCTTGCTGTTGCTTGTCCAGCGGACGTTCACGAACATCCTGCAGTGTGAGTGCTGCGACAATGATGGTAACAGGGGCGAGTACATGCATTTTTTCAGCTTCAATGAGCATCCGGGCCAGGCGGGGATCCACGGGGATACGAGCGATTTGTCGGCCAACGGCGGTGAGGCGAGGAGATTCGTCCCCCGGCTTTTGCTCATTAATAGCACCGAGCTCGAGGAGGAGCTGGATACCGTTGCGAATCGACTTTTCATCTGGGGATTGAACAAACGGGAAGTCGCGGATGTCGCCGAGTCTGAGCAGTGCCATCTGGAGAATGACGCTTGCCAGATTTGTTCGGTGGATTTCTGGATCCGTAAATTCGGGCCGGGACGCGAAGTCTTCCTCCGAATAGAGCCGGATCGCGATGCCGTTGGCTACACGTCCGCATCGACCAGAGCGCTGGTTGGCGGATGCCTGACTGATTGGTTCAATCGGCAAGCGTTGCACCTTGGTCCGGTTGGAGTAGCGAGAAATTCGGGCCAGTCCGGTATCCACAACATAGTGGATGCCCGGAACCGTCAGAGACGTCTCGGCGATATTTGTAGCTAATACGATACGGCGGCCTCGGTGAGGGGAGAAGACACGGTGCTGCTCTGCGTTGGAAAGCCTGCCGAATAGGGGAGTTACCTCGACGTTTTTAAACTTCCTGGCCGAGATAGCATCGAGCGCGTCCCGGATGTCTCGCTCTCCGGCAAAGAAGCAGAGGATGTCTCCTGGCCCCTCCTGCATGAGTTCCTCTAGAGCAGCGAGTAACCCATCGAGCTCATCGATGGCTACCTCCTTATCGCCGTGAATCTCTACGAGCGGACGGTAACGGATTTCCACGGGGTAGGTTCGTCCGGAAACTTCGATGATCGGCGCGGGTCTTCCGCTACGATCCGCGAAGTGGCGGGCGAAGCGTTCCGGATCGATGGTGGCTGATGTGATAATCACCTTGAGGTCCGGGCGCTTGGGCAGGAGCCTTTTGAGGTAGCCCAGGATGAAGTCAATGTTGAGCGACCGTTCGTGTGCCTCGTCGATGATGATGGTGTCGTAGGCGTTGAGGAACCGATCACGCTGCATTTCAGCGAGCAGGATGCCGTCGGTCATAATTTTTACGGCGGTGTGGGGGCCCACTTTGTCATCGAAGCGGATTGCATAGCCGACAGACTCCCCGATGTTCTGTCCAACCTCCTCTGCAATTCGCTCTGCTACTGTACGGGCAGCGAGCCTCCGGGGCTGGGTATGGCCAATCATTCCGCGGCGACCGCGCCCGATTTCGAGACAAATTTTAGGGATTTGGGTTGTTTTGCCGGAACCGGTTTCGCCGGCAATGATTACTACTTGATTATCGCGAATCGCAGCGGCGATATCGTCAACTCGTCGACTCACCGGTAGCTCCGGCGGGTACGTTACCGTGGGAATGCGTGAGGTGACCCCCGCGATTCTCTTCTCCGCGTGAGTGAGGTCCTTTTCAATAGCCTCGAGCGCACGGTCGGTGCGAGCTTTTTTCAGCCGTGCGCGAAAGCGCCTTTCATCCTGGATGCGGACACTGGCGAGGCGGGCGTACAGAGATTTCTTGGACGTCGATGAGTTAGTCATGTCGCCGAACATTCTAGGTGGTGGTACAGGGACGTACCAAGTACGAGACAAAATAAAGCCGGTGTGCTACTAAAAGGTAACACACCGGGCGAGGGGCTAATGTGCCGAAGAACCGGCCTGAGCCTGAAGACTACAGTCCGAATGCCCTCCTATAGGTCCTTTTCCGGGACCGAGTCGTAGGCGTTCTTGAACACAGTACCCAGCTGCTCAATTTCTGCTGTGCGCGAGCTAGATGAACGGTGAACAAGGCCGATAGTGCGACGTGCGCCTGCTTCCGGATCGAAGGTGGCGAAAGCCAGGCCCGGGCGGTGAATCTCCGAGTGGAGGGCCGAAACGGGGAGAAGCGTAGAGCCCATGCCATTGGCGACACACTGGACGACGGTAGTGAGGCTGGCAGCGCGGGTAACCCGGCTGTACACACCTGGCTTGACATCGGCAGCTCGGCAGAGATCGATGATCTGGTCGCGGAGGCAGTGCCCATCGTCGAGAAGCAAAAGTTCCGTATCGTTGAGAGCTGTGATCTTGAGATTCTTGGCACCGGCTAGGTCGCTGTCCTTCGGAACGACGAGAACAAAAGGCTCCTCGTACAGCGGGATGTCAATGAGGCCGGAGGTATGCGATGGCAGGGCCATAAGGTTGACGTCAATGTGTCCGTCGCGCAGGGAGTCGATAAGGTGGTTCGTCTGATCCTCGACGATTCGTGGCTTAAGCTCGGGGTACTCTTCTTTGAGCGCGGTGAGCGCGTTGGGGAGGATGTACGGAGCCACTGTCGGGATAATCCCGATAGTTAGCGGGCCGGTCAGAGAACCGTCCGCGCCCCGCGCATGATTGTAGAACGCGTCGGCAGCTTCAAGCGTCTGCTTTGCGTAGGGAAGAAGAGCCTCTCCAACCGGGGTGACAAGCACGCGTCGAGTAGAGCGCTCAATGAGCTGGATTCCTAGACCGTTTTCCAGTGCAACGAGTGCCTGGCTGAGAGACGGTTGGGAAATATTCAGCTTATTTGCCGCTGCGCCGAAATGCTTGTTTTCCGCAATAGTAACGAAAGTGCGGATTTGGGCCAGAGTAGGTTTGTAGTCTTTGTTACTCATACCCATACAATAACCTATCGCTGGCCGTCCTAACCAAACTAATCACAGACCAAACTTAAAAAAATTCTTATTGAAAAATATAAGTGCAGGCCAGCGGGGGTAAAAACTTGGAGGTGAGTTATGTCACACCCTGCCGTTAGGTTGCTTAAGTGGTGAAAAATTTATTTCTCGTTAGCGCTTGGCACGTGCGTGGTAGCGCCGGGCCTTAGGGCTAGAAACTGCACGTAGTTCGATGTTGTGAGGATGCGTGAAAGAGTCTGGCAATCTACTGTGGGTGTGTAATTTGCTTGATAAATAAGGCGGAAATTGGCCTAAAGTGGAAATTTTTCTAGATAAAAGTATTGCGAAATGTTTCCACGACGAACAAATTTGGAAAACTCCAGGTCAAAGATTTGTGTGACAGTGCCTATAAGCGGATAAGCTAATTAATTTTTGAGACGTGACCTGCTAGTCGCTGGGTAATGGGGGTGGAACCTAGTATTGCCTTACTTGACAGCTATTCGCGGAAGAAACTTTGAGGGGGAGGCGATGATGGCAGAGAACTAGCGCGCGGAAAGCAACTGAACCGCCGCCTCGTAAAGGAACGTCGCGCCGACGATAGCGAAGATAGTACCGGACACCATGTCTATGTACGAGCCAGCTTTGAGTAGCCGTTGCTGAATCGCCGGCGTAGAAACAACCACTGCGAGGAGAGAGAAGAACACAAGCGTGGATAGTGACATTACAGCAATGATGGAGAGCGATACGGCGAGAGAAGGATCTGGCGGAACGAGCGGGGCGAAAAGGGAAAGGAGAATGAGCAGAAACTTGGGATTGGAAAGGTTGGTGAACAGACCGACGCGCACGGCCTGCATGATGGAGCGATTGGCTTCACCATCGCCCTCGTTTAGTAGCCGAAGATCGTTATTTCTGTTTTTCCACTCGCGCAACCCGGCGTGCGCTGTTTTGAAACCGAGGTAAAGGAGCCAAAGTCCGCCCAGACCCTGAACGACCACCATGAACGAAGGGTGCGTGACGAGGATTGCTGCAATGCCCGCGACGGTGATCGTCACCCAGATGATATTTCCGATGGTGATGCCAACGGCTGCAGCCAGTGCACGCGATCGGGAGCGAACCGCTAAGCGGAGGACAAGAAAGATATCCGGTCCGGGTGCCACCATTCCCACGCAGTTGAGTACAAGCATGGTCACAAGCATCTTTGCCACGATTCGGATCCCTTCCAATATAAAAATCGGCTCATCGTTTTGCTCTGTGGACGAGCCTCGTTTGGTTATACCATAATGGCAGGTAGCTGGAAGGGGGGCAGGTCAGGTACGTCAATCCGCCGGTGCACGAGCGGACGCGGCGGCTAACGGTGGTTGGCCGACGTGCGTCTAGGCATCATCTGCTTCAAGCAGGTGAGCGCGCCCAAACATGGCAGCTGTCTCCCTCGCCGTCGGGTGACCGAGGTCAAGGTGTGCACCGGCCTTTTTTAGGTCCGTGACGATAGCGTCTTCGCCTTTGAACAGGGCGCCAGCAATAATGGACTGGTTTCGCTTGTTGAGCCTGTTAACATCGGCGCCGAGATCAATGAGGCCGCGAACCGCCGCGCGATTACCGCTGTACGCGGACAGCATGAGGAGTGTATTACCGTCCTCGTTGGTGAGATCGACGGGTACACCCGCGCGCACATATTCGAGGAGAAGCTCCGCATCCTCTGGTGTCGTGGAACGGGCAAGGTTGAATATTTTGGAGGCAAAGGCTACGGTCTCCTCGTCCATGCTGGGAGAATTCTGCGGGCTGGAGTTGTTGGTCATATGCTATCTTCCTAATTCTGTTCGATGACTAGGGAACTGAGCCGGACCTCTCCCTCAGCATCGGATGCATCGAGATCGACGGTTCCCACGAAAGCGAACGATCGATCGTCTTCCGGGTCTTTAATTATCTGTCGCACATGCCACGAACGGCCGTCCTCTTCCACACGGAAATACTCCTTGCCACGGGCGGCAGTGGTGAGGTCTACGTCGTCGTAGTCATCAAAGTAGTCGTCGAGTGCGAGGGAGATGTCAGGTTTGTCATCCAGATAGTCAATGAGCTCATCGAGTGTTTCCTCCTTCTCCAGGGCGAAAAGTTCAACCACGTGGAAGAAGTAATTGCGCACCATAATTGTGAACGCGCGTCGGTTCGCAGTGAGCGCGTTGGGATCGGTGACTCCAAAGGCCAGCTGCTTTTCCACTGTATCTTCTGACACAGGCGCATCCGGGTCTGCCATTTGTGCCCATTCGTCGATAAGCGACGAATCTACCTGCTGGATGATCTCGCCTAGCCATACGACAACGTCATCGAGGTCGTCGGTGTAATAGGCCTCAGGAACGGACTGTTTGAGTGTTCGCCAGGCATCAGTGAGGTAGCGAAGTACCTCTCCCTCCGAACGGGAAATCCCGAACTCGGCTACGAGATCAGAGAAGGTGAGGCCGTGTTCAATCATGTAGCGCACCACAGTCTTTGGCGTGAGCTCGTATTCGTGAACCCACGGGTGCCCTGCGGCGTACGTTTCATAGGCCTGGGTGAGAAGCTCTCCCAGGGGTTGCGGCCAGGTGACCTCATCGAGGATGGCGCGTCTCTCGTTGTAATCAACACCCTCGTCCTTGAGAGCAGCGTTCTCCTCACTGCGCTCTACGCGTTGCTGAGCCCGAAGAAGATTACGGGGATTTTCCAGAATGGATTCGAATACGCTGATCACATCCAGGGTGAAGGTGGGGGACTCCGGATCCAATAGCTCTAGCGCAGCGAGGGCGAACTGTCCGAGAGGCTGGTTGAGGGCGAAGTCGCGGGGCATGTCCTCGGTCAGCTCCACGCCGTTATCCGTGGACACGACTCCCGCCTCGACAAGCCCGCGGTACAGCTCGATTGCGGTGAGAATATCCCGGTTCTGCTGCTTACGCGTGTTATGCGATGTGCGCAACAGGTGGCGAAAGTGCTCGAAGGTGTCTCCCGTGCGGGCCAGCACGTTGATGATCATAGAGGTACTGACTCTGAACTGGCTTGTTAGCTGCTCAGGGGCGGCGGTGGTGAGCTTGTCAAAGGTCTCATCGCTCCACGTTACCTCGCCCTTCTTTACCTTCGCTTTGCGCAGTTTCTTGAGTTTCTTTTCGTCTTGTCCCGCTCGCTTGCGAAGTTTGTAGTTCTCAATTTCGTGTTCTGGGGCTTCAATGATGACGGTGCCCAAGGTGTCAAATCCAGCACGGCCTGCGCGTCCGGCGATCTGATGGAATTCGCGGGATTTGAGCACTCGACTGCGGAAACCGTCGTATTTAACGAGACCTGTGAATAAGACAGTTCGAATGGGGACGTTAATGCCTACGCCCAGCGTATCCGTCCCGCAGATCACTTTGAGCAATCCCGACTGGGACAGCCGTTCCACCAGTCGCCTGTACTTGGGTAGCATGCCTGCATGGTGGACACCGATGCCCTTGCGCAGGAGGCGGGAGAGTGTTTTGCCAAATTTGGTGGTGAAACGGAACGAGCCGATCTCTGCGGCGATGCGTTCCTTCTCCTCTTTGTTGCAAACATTAATGCTCGTCAGCGCCTGAGCCTGTTCAAGGGCTTCTCTCTGAGTGAAGTGCACGATGTACACCGGCACGGTGCCGGACTCCAGAAGATTTTCCACCGTTTCCTGGACGGGTGTGTACACATAGTGGAATTCAAGCGGAACAGGCCGTTCGGAACCTGTCACCTCGTTGGTGTCCCTTCCGGTGCGCTCAGTCAGATCTTCTCGCAAAGCGGTGGTATCACCAAGAGTGGCGCTCATGAGAAGGAACTGAGCCTTGGGGAGCTCGAGCAGTGGTACTTGCCATGCCCACCCACGTTGAGGATCGGCGTAGTAGTGGAACTCGTCCATGATGACCTGGTCAATATCGGCTTCAGCACCATCTCTGAGAGCGATGTTGGCGACAATTTCCGCGGTTGCACAGATGATGGGTGCCTTGCCATTAACAGTGGCATCACCTGTCATCATGCCGACGTTTTCTGGACCGAACATGGAGCACAAG
Source organism: Corynebacterium sp. HMSC073D01 (assembly GCF_001815555.1). Lineage (NCBI taxonomy): Bacteria > Bacillati > Actinomycetota > Actinomycetes > Mycobacteriales > Corynebacteriaceae > Corynebacterium > Corynebacterium sp. HMSC073D01. The sequence continues at coordinate 24,950 of NZ_KV821030.1, forward strand.
GAGAAAAATTTTTCGCTGACAAGCGCCTTAATCGGGGCCGTGTAAAAGGAACGTTGACCGCGCGCCAGAGCGATGAAGTGAGCGGCGTTTGCCACCATCGATTTGCCGGAGCCGGTGGGGGTGGACAGAATGACGTTGTCCCCGGCCAGAATGCCCAGCGCTGCTTCTTCTTGGGCGGGGTACAGCTCGATCCCCTTGGAGCGGACGTAGTGGAGGAACGAGTCGAACGTCGCCTCGTCGACAAGCGATTCGGGGACCTCTTCGAGGTCGGGGAGCATCTGGGAGAGATTCACCGGGGACGTCCTTTCTCATCATGCAGTCGACTGGCTATCCATCCGAGGGCGTGCGAACAGTGCGCCACCCCGGATGGTTTCCAGAGTACTTGGGCAGGCCCACGCACGGTGACACCTGTCCAGCGGTTGTTCCGCTACTGGTGGTCGTCAGTCTCGTCGTCGGCAGAGGGAGAGCCTTCTGGCTTGTCGACGCCCTCCTCGGTCTCCCTATCCTCGTCCGTTTTTCGTTCGTGGTGCTCCGGATAAACAGCCGTTTCCTCGGTGAAAGAGCGCAGTGCTTCCCGTGGGTCGGTTGTGCCCGGGGCATCGGTCCTCTGTGCTGACGGCTCCTGCGTGTTTTCAGAGGCACGGGGCGGAAGCGCGCCGGGCTGTGGCGGAGTTTCCCGATCGGACACGGAAGCGAGGAATCGTTCAAACTCCTCACCGAGCTCTTCCGAGGTTGGGATTGCGGCTTCGCCCGGCAGTGCCATGCCCGGGTGTGCTTCTTGGAATTCCGCTAACCGCTCGTCGTACTGTTGCTCGAGAAGTCCAACTACTTGTTGAATCTCCCCGTTCTCGGCGGTCTGCTGGTACAGCTGTTCTTCCACCTTTTCTGCGTCCCTCTCCAGGACGTGGAGGGGGAGCTTCACGTTCGCGATGTCCTCTACGGCACGGAGGAGGTTGAGGGTTGCCTCGGGGTAAAAGGAACCGGAAACGTAGTTCGGCACCATTGCTGTGTACCCACCCGTTTTCTTTCCGCGCCTTTGCAGCACAGATTCGATCGTCAACTGCGCAGAACCGGGCAGGTGGACGATGGAGTCAAAGAAGATGTGTTTGTTCTTCAACGCTGGGAAATTGCCGTGTGCGGATACGACCATCGGCCGCGTGTGCGGAACCGCCATGGGAGCTGAGTATAGGCAGATCGTTTTGTCTACTCCGTACTTCTCCGCCAGATCTGCGACGGCCTGGGAGAAGCCGTCCCACCTAAGATCCGGCTCGGGACCAGACAGGAGCAGGAACGGGTGTCCTTCGACATCCCGCAGGACGCGGAGACCCAATTCAAGCTTGTCTACTCGGTCGATGTGCGAGTCCCGCAAGGTGACAGTTGGTCGCCGAGAACGATAATCGATGAGCTCGTCGTTGTTGAAGGATGCGACGAGTCGATTGTCGAGTGCGGCGAGCAGGTGGTCTGCAGCGGCTTCCACAGCATGCCCGGCATCGGCATAGCCTTGAAGAGCGACAATCATTGTGACAGTGGATTCGTGTGCGCCGGACACCTCCGGTGCTGGATATTCAAGCTCGTACATGGAGCGTTCTTTATCGGCCATGAGCTATTCCTTTCCATCTCCTCCACAACACAATGTGCCCGTAGCGTGCGAGCCCACATGCGTGTACGTCTCTTTGTGTGTAGCCATAAGCTACACCACGGTGGCATCAGTCTCGAAGTGCCCCGCACAGCCCGGTGGGGGGCCGTACAGTGAGGAGCCAAACCATGAGGTGTGTCAGCCCTCGCTCTGTCATAAACGAAGATCCCCGTTTCGGTCTCACCAGGTTGATTGGAGTCACCGCGAGTCGCCACTCTATGTATCTACAACAACGGTTACCTCGCTGAGATTATTCCCTATGCGAGGGAATCCATGCCAGTGTGCCTGTGGAAGCAGAGACACGTTTGCCAATGTGGTGTGGAGATGCCTCACACCAGTCGACGCCCGCCGGGTACAAGGTGTGACCAAGGGCACAATAGAAAAATATTTCATAAACCTATCAGACGAGGAGGGGAGCAATCTCTCCTGGTGGCGTGTATGTACGTTTCGCAGTTTTCCACAAGCTAGGCCTCGGCCCTGCATAAGGGATTATTGATATGTTTGAAAAGGCGCTGCTGGTGGCATGGTGCAGTCGCGGAGGTTTAGGGATAGTGAAGTCATGACAAAAAATGTTCTCGGCACACCAGCCCAAATTTTCGCAAATATTCCCGGTCTCCTGGGATTCTTTCCTGAGGAGTCCGTGGTTTTTCTCAACTTCACAGCAACGACAGCAGGCACGAAAGTCCGTCTGTCCCTCGATTTTGCATCCCGCGCCGACATCACAGATTGGCGCTCGATTGACCACGCTTGTGACATCATCGCACAGCACAAACCAGATTCCGTTTGGGCGTTGGTTATCGCCAAAAAGACCGATCCTTTCATCATTGATGAGACCTTGGATGAGATCGTCCAAAAGGCAGGTGAAACAAACTTCCCTCTGGCTGCAATCTGGGTAACAGAGGAGATCGCGACAGGAACTCCGTACTTCCTCGCCGGCACCCTGACAGGCGAGGATGGCACAAGTGTCATCCCCGATACCGGTGTCTGGGAGCACGGAACAATCTGTGATGTGGCGACTGCAGTCTCGACAAAGCAGATGGTGGGCGAGGGGAATCTTCCAGAGCTCACCCGGTCCGATGTCCTTGCTCGTTTCGCCCATGGGAACCCGTATGTGACGCTTTCCTCGTCGAAGCAAAAGAAGTTGACGCAGAAAGCACGTACGCTTGTAGGCGACATTCGCTTGGGCGGAAGCTCGTATGAGGTTCGCAACCTGTTTGTTGACTGTCTCGATGCTGCACGTGACGCGGAGTCGGAAACCGCTCTATTGAAAGAGAAGGATGCTCTTCTTTCGATGATTACGCTGATGAGCGACAAACTCACACGCGATCTCATCCTGGACATTGCTATCGAGCGAGCTGAGGACGCGCGCATGTTGTGCCTCGCGGTGGCAAAAACCGCGACAGGATTCGCAAGGCACAACGCGCTGTGCGTTTACGTGCTTGCAAGCATCGCGGCAGATGCAATGACCCATAACTTCGCCGCAGTCGAGGTAATCCTGAAGGAAGACCCGCAGCATGTACTGGCGCAGTGCATCGGCCAAGCGTGCATGCATGGGATTCATAGTGAGCTCCTGGAAGCCTGCCTCGAAGGAACCCACGAACTGCTGTCCGATATCGATGGCATCGACGACGATGACGACTATGACGATGAGGACGAGGACGATGACTTTGAGGAATTTCCGTACACCCTCTATGGAGAGAGCGCCATCGGTGGTGAACACCCTCCCGTGAAGGACGATGAGAGCGTCCGCTCTGAAAACGGGGGTACAGAGTCAACCGAGTGCGTGGGAAATGACACGGACGTTGCCGTCGACACGTGTGCGGATGGCAAGGCCAGAAAAGCAAGCTAGTCTCCGCACGGACGCTGTCTCCTTGCACATCGGGAACCAACAAAAGTGAAAGGTCGTGGGGAAGACCAAGCGGGGACGGGGACTGCGGGGGATATCTGGGGATAGGAAAGGAAAAAAGGGGAGTATGACAAGGGGGAATCGATAAGCATGACACGGATCCGATCGCCTGCCACGTTGGTTGCGGTGTTGTCACGATGAAAAAGTTCGATGCCAATAATACATCTCTGGCAGCACGTTTGTGAATCACGAGCACATCTGTGACGGCTAACGTAGCCAGGTGCGTGTACTCAAATAGAAAAATGCATAGTGTATCTACCAAAACATGAAGAAGTCGCGTACCTCTGCAGGGGGATAGATGCCGGAGGGGGTGCCCAGGCATCGAATGGATTCGGAGGACAACGTAATCGGAGGTGTGAGGTAGGGATGGTGCAAATCGGGGAACGTGGGGGAGTTCATCGGGGGCATTCCTACCCCGACGTCGGCGGGTAGGGGAGGAGCCCGTGGGGGAATTGGTAGATACTCTCGTGGAACGCTTCGGGGGCGGCGTTCCACGAAAACAGTGCACACCTCGGGGGAATGGGATCGGGGAGAGAAAGGAGAAATACGAGCGGGATAAAAGAAAAGGAAAGACCAAGGGCCTGCGCCTGTTACCTAGCGCAGGCCCTTGGCGTGCCTTGACGTGGTTTAAGAGATGGCTATGCCAGATCCCGCAGCAGTCAGTGGCTGGAACGGTCCTGTCCCCCTCGGTCGCTCCAACCGTCGCTATCACGCATGTGTGGCAAAGGTCGTCGTACTGCACCCGTTCTTCGGACGGGAAAAGCGATCCGGATATGAGCGCGCTGCGTGACTTGGGCACACCTTCCGAGATGGATCCACCGCGGGTGCGCACGCAAAGGTTAGGCGCAGGGTTGCCTACTTACGGAGGAAATGCATGTCTGCGTTCTTGGTGAACTCCCAGGCATCCTGCACAATGTTGTGCAGGGTAGTGCGGGTCGGGTTCCAGCCCAGTTCCTGCTTGATCTTTTCCGAGCTAGCGACAAGTACAGCGGGGTCACCTGCGCGCCGGGGAGCGACTTCGGCGGGAATAGGGTGCCCGGTGACTTCCCGGCACGCCTCAATAACCTCCTTGACTGAGTACCCGTCGCCAGAGCCGAGGTTATAAATCCGGTGTGTGGACGGCTGGTTTGACGTTAGAGCAAGGACATGGGCATCAGCGAGATCGCGGATGTGAATGTAATCGCGGACGCAGGTACCGTCCTTTGTCGGCCAGTTATCACCGAAAATCTTGATATCCTTGCGGGCTCCGAGGGGAACCTGCAGGATCAGCGGGATCAGGTGGGTTTCAATCTCACGATTCTCGCCGATGGAACCGTAGGCACCTGCAACGTTGAAGTAGCGGAGACTCGTTGCGGCCAGCCCATAGGCAGTGCAGTAGGAGGAAATTGCGTAGTCGATGGCCAGCTTCGTGGCCCCGTATGGGTTCGTTGGCGGTGTGGGGAAATCCTCTGTGATCGGGACTGTTTCCGGCTCGCCGTACGTGGCGGCGGTTGAAGAAAAGACGAGGCTGGAAACATCGTGTGCGACCATCGCGTCAAGCAGTGTGAGCGTCGTGACCATGTTGTGGTTCCAGTATTCGGCCGGCTTTTCCACAGATTCACCAACGAGGGACCGGGCGGCGAAATGGAGCACGCCGTCGTAGGAATCGGCGGAGAGGACATCATCGATGACATCTCGTACGTCGCCTTCAACAAGATGAGCATCGGGATGGACGGCATCGCGGTTACCAGTAGAGAAGTTGTCTACGATGGTGACATCGTGGCCTGCTTCAATAAGGACTGCTGTGCACACACTACCGACGTAGCCTGCGCCTCCCGTGACAACGAGTTTCATCTGTAAAAACCTACCTTTTTCGTGGTGGTGAAGGACACCGTTGTACTCTGCGTCTAACTGAGGGCTCCGTGACTGTCGACTGCGACAGCGGAGTAGGAACCGGCAGGTACTGGTGCACCGGAACAACGCATACTAGTCTACAACGGGCAGTACTCGTACAGGGTTTCCCCGCAGATAGACGTGATCGTCTATCGTGGATCGCGCGTTCGCCCACATTTCTGATTCGCGTATAGAAACAAGAAAGAAGATATCCCCAGACCACGCGAGCATCTGTGTCCATGGGCGTTGCCCGTAGTCCTGAGAGTTATCGGGTTCTCCGGTGGTAAAAGCGGAGAAGATGCCCAGCGATTACGGCCCTGACAGCAGGCGTGATCAAGCGTAGGGGATACGAAAAGAGGTGCCGGGGGTTTGTTGGCGGCACCTCAGAAGTGAGACACTGGGGTTTAGTCTTCTGCTGGGTATATCCTCACCGCGTGAACTATGTCCTCGGGGAGGGAAAAGCTGGACCCGTTAGCGATGATTTCGCCCCATGCTCCATGATTGATTGCGGTAAGCGGGCTTCCTGGCCGAAGGCCAGCCTCGCAGAAATTGCGGAAAACACCCTCATTTATCTGGACAATCTCGTGTAACTGAGCAAGCGTACCGTTGACCTCTTCCTCTGGAGGGAGATCCACGATACGGGTTCCCAGTTTGGCGGGTTTTTCAGTGTCCGCGTGGGCATCGAGTTCGTCTAGACCAGGGATGGGGTTACCAAAGGGGGACACCTTTGTTGTGGAGAGCACAGTAGTCAGGAGGTTTTCGACATCATCGCTCATTACATGTTCCCAACGACACGCTTCGTCATGAACCTTGTTAATGTCCAGCCCAATAACTTCGGACAAAAGGCGCTCCGCAAGGCGGTGTTTGCGCATGACAGCTGTAGCTCGCTCGCGGCCCTCCTCAGTCAATGTGAGGCGTCGATTCGCCTCCACGACGAGGAGGCCATCGCGCTCCATGCGGGCAACCGTCTGGCTAACAGTGGGGCCAGACTGTTCGAGACGTTCCACGATACGAGCACGAAGCGGGGGAACACCCTCCTCTTCGAGCTCGAAGATAGTCCGCAGATACATTTCCGTTGTATCGACAAGTTCCTTCACGGAATGCGCCTTTCAGTCCGGTCGTTTTGTTAATATTTTACCAATAAATAACGGGGTTTGTGTACGCTGCCCAGCACATGGCTTGGTGACCCACAGTCTACCGCGAACTGGGGGAGGAGGGACTGATAAATCCCGAAGTGAAAAGTGGGGAGGTTTGCACGAGTTGTCCGCGCGGGGCGGGACGTTCGCGCATACGCGACATCAGTGCGGAGGCTCTTCTTCATTCTCAGGGGTCACACGGGCAAGGGTAGTGAGTAGCTACAGGGCACTCTTTCTGCCAGTGCGCCTGTCTCTCAGTTTTGTCCGTCACCGCCCAATGATTGGGGAGAGCCCCTGTGGATGTGGGCGCATCGCCGAATGATTATGCCGGGGATTCTTTCGAATCTGCGGCATAAGTCTGCGGTCATGTTTACTCATGGTGGGGCCCCTGCGGTCAAAACCGGGGGCTCCATGTCTGGACGGGTAATGAGTTTTTTACGAAAGAGCGATGCCCTTTTGCTCGGGAAGGGTGAACGCTGCTGCAGCGGCTAGAGCAAAGGCGACGCCGAAGACACCGAAAACAGTGATATGCCCACCTAGCGCGAGAAGGGGCGGCACGGTCAGCGGAGCCAAAATTGAGCCGATGCGCCCGAAACCTGCGGCGGAACCCGTTCCACGCCCGCGCACAGATGTGGGGTAGAGCTCCGGTCCGATGGCGTAGAGCGCGCCCCACGCGCCGAGGTTGAAGAAGGAAAGCAGGCATCCGGCGAGAATAATGGTCCAGCTGGTGGTCGCTAGGCCGAAGAATACGGCGGCGACAGCTGAGCCGGCGAGGAATACCGACAGGGTGCTTCGACGGCCCCAGACCTCAATGAGCCAGGCTGCGGCTGCGTAACCGGGGAGCTGGGCAAGAGTGATGATCAGAGTGAAACTAAACGAGCGGACAAGGGTGAAACCTTGATCCATAAGCAGCGAGGGGATCCACGTGAATGCTCCATAGTAGGAGAGTGAGACGCAGAACCAAACGCACCACAGTGCAGCGGTGCGGCGTCGCAAAGCGAAAGACCAGATGCTGTGGGTGGCGGAGGTGGCGGGGAGATCCTCCTGCGGGGGCTCTGACAGTGCGGCGGGTTCATAGCCCTCGGAGCGTGCTGCATCTTCGAAGCTAGTAACTACTGCCTCTGCTTCTGCATCTTTCCCCTTCAGCTCGAGGTAACGCACCGATTCCGGGATTTTGGCGCGAACGTAGAGAGCATAAAGCGCGGGCATCGCGCCCACAGCGAGGCCCCAGCGCCAGCCGCTGTCGTGATGAGCGACAACAAATGTGCCGATGACGGCTGCTGCGATCCATCCGACGGCCCAAAATGCCTCGAGGAGAACCACAATCCTGCCACGCACATGCTGCGGGGAGAATTCGCTTACCAGGGTAGATGTGACCGGAAGCTCGGCGCCCAGGCCCATTCCCGTGAGGAAACGGAAGATAAGCAGCATCGTCACCGACGTGGCAAGCGCGGAGGCGCCTGTTGCCAGGCCATAGACGAGAAGGGTGACAGAGAAGATGCTTCGTCGGCCGTATCGATCAGCGAGCAGGCCACCGAAGGTGGCTCCAATCGCCATGCCGATAAACCCGACGGAGGCGATCCACGATGTCACCGTCTTATCCAGATGCCAGTCCACCGCGAGAGAGGCGATGACGAAGGAGACCAGTCCCACGTCCATGGCATCGAGGGCCCAACCGAGGCCGGAGCCGAAGAGTAGTTTCTTATGCTTGCCTGTAAAAGGGAGTCGATCCAACCGCTGGGCTCGGGTTGGAGTCGACGTACGAATATCCATGGGAGAAAACTTAAACGTCTGCCGAGTTTCGCGGTAGCAGTTTTACAAAATTTCACGAATTTGGGGGTAAGACACTATTTTGCAAGAAAAAGGACCGCGGGCTCAGATTAGTGCCAGATAATTAGAATCGTGTTCGCGACTGGGAGGCAGCGGCCCTCGCCGTCGTGGATGCCCCGTGCCTCTACTGTTGACTTTCCTTTTTGACTTCTTTTTTTAGTTAAAGAAGCCCGCCAGCAGGCGGGCGATGATCCCCATGTTGGGAGTGTTTTTAGACGGCGTAGGCGCGGAGCTTTTCCGCCCGCGATCCTTCGCGGAGTTTAGCCATGACTTCGCGCTCGATTTGGCGGACTCGCTCGCGGGATAGGCCGTAGCGGCGTCCGATCTGGTCGAGTGTGCGAGGGACACCATCGTCGAGTCCGTAGCGCATGCGGATAACATCCTGTTCACGGCCCTCGAGGGTATCAATTACCGCGCGGATGTCGGAGTGGCGCAGCGAGACGACAACAGCTTCCTCGGCATCGGTTGCCTCGGAGTCCTCAATGAAATCACCCAGAGGGGCCTCCTCGTCTGCGCCAACGGGCATGTCGAGGCTGACGGGGTCACGAGACTGGCGGAACAACATCTCGATCTTGTTCTCGTCGATGCCTGATTCTTCGGCTAGCTCTTCGTTGGTCACCTCGCGTCCGAACTGCTGGTACATCTCGCGTTTGATACGGGAAAGCTTGTTAACCTGCTCGACAAGGTGAACGGGAAGCCTAATAGTACGGGACTGATCAGCCATTCCGCGGGTGATCGCCTGGCGGATCCACCACGTGGCATACGTGGAGAACTTAAACCCCTTGGCGTAGTCAAATTTCTCCATTGCGCGGATAAGCCCCAGGTTTCCCTCCTGTATGAGGTCCAAAAGTGGCATCCCGCGGCCTGAGTAGCGCTTGGCCAAGCTGACAACGAGGCGCAGGTTTGCCTCGAGCATATGGTTTCGCGCCTTGTCTCCCTCGCGCGCGAGTTCCTTTAAATCCCGCTTCATAGCGCGGGTGGGCTTATATTCCGGATCGTTAAGGAGATGGCGGGCGTATAATCCGACCTCTACTGTCTTTGCTAATTCCACTTCTTCCTCAGCGGAAAGAAGCGGGGTCTTGCCGATTCCGTTTAAATAGACGCGGACGAGGTCTGCGGCTGGGTTATCGTTGGTTTGGTGGCGTCGATTTCGCGGATCGACCTTGTTGTCTTCCTGCTTGACTTGTGTTGTCACTGGGCAACCTCCAACCGATCGTCGTTAACTTTCTAAAAGGTTCAACGGCTTTTCATCCGTGAAGGTTCCGCCGACCGTTGGAACACCCCTAAATGGGGGTGGGTCGGGATCATGGTAATGGCAGAGGGGCGATGAAAAAGGGGAGGTCACGGCCCATTTGCTCCGTTGTTAGGTGCGTTCCAGCGGCACGGGAAGGAGTACTGTGGTTGGTCCGGTGAACCGTCCGGATGCCGGGGTAAGCGTTCCGGTCAACGGTTTCGTGGGAGGGGATAACACAGTACGAACTCTGTCGGTGGTCAACCGTCTACTTGACCAGGGGGAGTGGCGTGCGTGGTCTGTCATGCATCTAAGTAGTCAATGTGGCAGGGAACCTGCCACGGGGAACTGCCCATCCGCAGGGACTGCCGATGGGCTGTGTGGAGAGATGTTTAGCACTCGACCAGGACAGTAAAAGGACCATCGTTGACCGACGAAACCTGCATCATCGCCCCGAACTGACCGGTCTCGACTGTGAGACCGCGCTTTCGGAGATCCGCTGCGATTTTGTCAATGACAGGCTCTGCATCCGGACCGGGAGCAGCATCTGACCACGACGGGCGGCGACCCTTGGCCGTCTTTCCCATCAGGGTGAACTGGCTGACGAGCAGAACTGGAGCGTGGGCATCCGTGACTGATAACTCGCCGTCGAGGATACGAAGCTCGGCAATCTTGCGAGCCATCGTCTCCCACGCCGTGCCAGAATCATCCCGTCCAACGCCGACGAGAGCCAAGATACCTCCAGTCTCCGGGCAATCGATTGCTCCCACCACGGTTCCGTCCACGGTCACCGAGGCCTCCGTCACTCGTGTTAGTACAGCGCGCATGCTGTCGCTTCCTCCTTTTTCGATCGTTGTGAGAATTGTATCTAAAGTGCGTGCCAGGAGTGGGCTGGCTGGTGGCTTCATGTCAAAGGGCAGGAAGGGGTACACAGCCCCTGGTGTGTTCTTTCGGTATCCGCCCTTACCGCCTAGCCCAGTAGTGGTGCACCTCACCGTGCGCGAGTGCTACAGCGTTAAAGCGGGATGAGCGGGGAAGGAGAACCGCGCGCGGAGGAGTCGGGCGACATAGATAGGGCTGACAGATGCTCATCTGGCTTATTGGAAAAACTGCGGCGACACGAGGTCAGCCGGTAAGACCATGCCGTGCTGGACAAGAGCAACGACAAGCGGGATGACCTGTTGCTGAAGCTTCTTCTCGTCCAGGCCGTGAGCCATCGCGAACAGACCACAGACCTCCCCCAAAGCGAGACCTTGAGGGTGTAAACCAGCTATGAGGGTGGCGAAATCATCGTCAATTTCGTGCGTGTAGGAAAACCCATCGGTGCGGGTCAGTCTCAGTGCGGCTTTCCTCCACCCCGACCCGGCTTCCGTATCGGGGAGGGACACATCCTCCTTAGCCACTGTCGGTCGGACGAGGTACGTATGCTCCAGCATGGATTCTGGCGACTGCTCACGGAGCCACTGGGCTCGCGTAAAGAACTCCGCAACCTCCGGCCCCGTCTTCGGCGCCAGTGGGGTGAGAATCTCCTCTGCAAGAACCTCACTCGGCTGAGCAGCGGAGAGCGCACTGAGGTGGATCATTCCCAGTCCGATGCGCGTGATTCCATTTTCTGCGAAGTAGGAAAGCCACGTGTGCGTCGTGCTCCGGCCCTCATCCGAGCGCGGATCGATTCCCTCGTCGCGCAGGAACATAGCTGTATACGCGGCCGGAGACACCTCATCGCGCTGGATTGCCCAACAACACACCCCGTTATCGGGCACGAAGGAGCCGACATGGTGTTCCCACGGTTCCCCGTCATGCAGTGCCCACGCGCCGAGGATATGTGCCGTGCCCCCTTCTGTGAGATAGTCGCGCACCGATTTCACAACGAAGCGCGTGGCACCATCCAATTCGAAGGTGGACTGTCGGTAGGTCTTCGCGGCTCCAGGCGGTGCGATGACAAAGGGCGGGTTGGCGATGATGCGATCGAATCGCTCGTTCTCAATGGGCTCGAACCAGGAACCCTTGACAAGGTGCGCGCCTGCCCCCGCGAGGGTGAGCTCAGCGAGGTCAAGAGCTCGTTGGGAAATATCCGTTCCCCATAGTTCCCGGGCATGCCCGACCTGTGACAGTAACAGAGTTCCGGCTCCAGTGCCCAGGTCGAGCACACGCGCGACTGGGGTGGTAGGAATCACGTCAAGCATGAGGCGGGACGCAGCGCCGAGCCCCATGACGTGATCGTCGGCGAGAGTGCGGATGTGCATCGACGGATCCGGATCTGAATACACCCAGTGCGTCGCCCCATCAATCGTGTGTGGACGAATATCGCACGTGAACATATGGAGATGAGATCCGTCCGAGGACCCGGTGGTTTGTACTACGAGTCCTGCCTGGATACAACGGTTGAGCACGTCTGATCCGAGTGCTGCGCCCAGGTCAGTTGGGAGGTGGAGAATCGCCGCCCGAACAATGTGGTCGATAGCTCTTCCCCCGGCGGTTGCCACTTCCACGGGAGCAGGCTCCCCGCGAGTGATACACCCCATGACATCGGTGCCAAGGTGCTGTGTCAGTCCCTCCGGCGTAAAACCACACGCCGTAAACACACGAGCGAGATCGAGGCCCAACGCCTCACGTGGAGATGTGGTGTGGTCTTGTCCGCCTCGCTGTGGCTGCGTTCGTCTCATGCGTTCCATTATCTACATATCAGTTCGTGTGTTCACGCGAGGGCTCCGTTTCAGGTAACCTCATGCCCGAAAACCACAACTCGAGGAAAACGTGGGCGAAAAAGCGCAGCGGGAGCCCCGAGCGTCGACAAGCAAAAGACAGGGAGGGGGAGGTAACCAGATCAGGAGGGAGACGAAGGATCCTCAGTGCGTGGGGGGCATGTCTTCGCGCCGGGTGCTACCGGGCTCCAAGGCAGGAGGTGATTGCTGGCCTCCATCTGCAGGAATGGGGGCGTGGAGCGCAGCGTATGCGGAGTGGGCCTGCTCGGCGCGGAACCGCTCGGGCTTGTACACGTTTTGCTCACGCTTGTCGCGGGGTTCGCCGACGCCGTTGGCGATGACGACGCTAATCCAGGGGAGCGGAATGGAGATGAGGAACAAAACCCAGCTCAGGAGAATGCTGTGCCAAACCAGGTAGGTAATGGCGGACATAATGAGGAAGGGGATGCGCATTCCCTGCAGCCACATGTAGAGCACCTTTCGATGCTCGTGATTCTGCCACGGGGTGCGTTTTTCCTGATCTGTGATGAGCTCTACGGAGGACGACCGCCGAGCATGAGCGGACCACCAGTGGCGCAGGCGGGAACCCTGACTGGTGTCATCGTGCGATTCCTCTTCGTCAGCGTCGATAACGAGCGAGGAGAATACACCAGTGGTGTCCGTGGTGGTTTCCTCACGATCGTCCTGCCCAGAAAAAGGCGAAGACGACGCAGAGTCATGCGACCGAGATGCCTCAGCATCGCCGGGGTCATGGCGCGAAGAATTCTCGCCTGGGTACGGGCCTGTCATATCCACAAGATTAAACCCAATTGAGCATTTCCGGGGAAACTGGGGCATGATAGGGGGCGTGCCTACTTCTACGAAAACGATTGAGCGCCCGGATGTGCGTGAGGATACATCCACGTCAGACGACACCCCACGGTTTTTCCACTACGTAAAGAAGAATCAGATCGTTGATTCCGCGATTAGTGGCAAGATGGTGGTTGCTCTCTGCGGGGAGACCTTCCCTGTGCGGAAGCAGGCGAAACCCGGATCCCCCGTGTGCCCCGATTGCGAACGAATCTACAAGAGCCTGCGTAAAAGGTGAGTATGGGGCTACGTAACTGGCAAAAGCGTGCGCTGGATACCTACCTCCGAGACAACCCCAAAGACTTCCTCGCCGTGGCTACCCCCGGCGCAGGAAAGACGACCTTTGCACTAACGGTTGCGTCCGAGCTTCTTAGACGCAGGATCGTGAACAGAGTGATTGTCGTTGTGCCTACCGAACACCTAAAAACACAGTGGGCGCAGTCGGCGGCGCGTTTCGGGATCAGTCTGGATGCGCACTTTTCTAACACCGACGGTGTGAACCCTGCCATGACAGGCGTGTGTGTGACGTATGCACAGGTCTCCATGCACCCCTACAAGCATCACGCTGTGGCTGAGGCGAAGAAGTCTCTCGTTATCCTCGACGAGATTCACCACGGTGGCGACGCCAAGAGCTGGGGAGAGGGCATCCGCATGGCCTACGCAGATGCTGAGCGGCGCCTCTCGCTTACCGGTACTCCGTTCCGGTCCGATGACGCGGCTATCCCATTCGTCCGCTACGGTCCCGATGGCGACGGGCACCTCGTCTCGCAATCGGACCACACCTACGGTTACGGTGACGCGCTTGCCGACGGTGTTGTGCGCCCGGTTGTCTTCCTTGCTTACTCTGGTCAGGCTCGATGGCGCGACAGCGCGGGGGAAGAGTACGAGGCTCGCCTCGGCGAGCCTCTCAACGCGGAGCAGACCGCCCGCGCGTGGCGGACGGCTCTCGACCCCAAGGGCGATTGGATCCCCGCCGTGCTGCAGGCAGCGCAGACGCGCCTGGAGCAGCTGCGTCAAAACATGCCCGATGCTGGCGGTCTGGTCATTGCGACCAACAAGGAAACCGCCCGCGCGTACGCCAAGATTCTCGAATGCCTGTCTCGGTCTCCGGTTACTGTTGTGCTTTCCGACGATTCCAAGGCGAGCGAAAAGATCGCGAACTTTTCCGGCAACCAGGACGAGTGGATGGTGGCGGTGCGCATGGTCAGTGAGGGCGTGGACGTCCCGCGTCTCGCGGTCGGCGTCTACGCCACCTCCGCCTCAACACCGCTGTTTTTTGCCCAGGCGATTGGGCGTTTCGTGCGTTCCCGCATGCCGGGGGAGACCGCTTCGATCTTCCTTCCCTCTGTGCCCGTCCTCCTCGACCTCGCAGCGAAGCTAGAGCAGTCTCGTGACCACGTCTTGGGCAAGCCCCACCGTCCGTCTGACGGCTGGGATGACGAGGCACTCCAGGAGGCGAATAAGGAGAAGAACGAGCCCGATGCGGAGAAAGGCTACGAGTCTGTATCCGCGGAGGCGGAGCTCGATTCGCTGATCTACGACGGATCGACTTACGGCACCCCCACGTTCACCGGATCCGATGAGGAACGCGACTACCTTGGCCTTCCCGGGCTTCTCGACGCTGACCAGATGCGCGCGCTCCTGCGTCGGCGCCAGGAGGAGCAGCTGGACAAACGGGAGCAGGAACGAAAGCAGGAGGAGGCGCGCCTGGCAGAGCAGCGCAGGAACGCTTCGCCAACTGGTGGTGTCGCCGCCGCGAAATCCCGCGTTGCTTCGCAGGAGATTCCGCGCCTGCGCAAGGAGTTGAACGCGCTCGTGCAGATTGCCGCTGCCCGTAAAGGAAAGCCGCATGCCCAGATTCACACGGCGGTGCGGAAAGCCTGTGGTGGCCCTCCGACATCGATGTGCACCGCCGCTCAGCTGCAGGCCCGCATCGATTACCTCCGTAGCTGGTAGCACCCGACAGCGCCGGCACCGGTCTAGCCACGCCGGTACCGGTCTAGCTGAAAGGCAACCGCCGAATAGATGAGCACAGAAAGTCCAACTCGCGGCGGATAAACAGAAGACACTCTGACCCCTTTAATCGGATTCGGTTCGCGAACCTGGGCACCGATTGGAAACCGAAGTTGCGAGGCACGTGTTATCGACGCTGTCGCATGTTCGATACCCTCCGCCCGCGCAGTGTTTTCTGATCGATGTAGGTCAGCGAAGCAAAATTTCGGGATGTGTGGCGAACCACAAGTGCTGAAGGCAAACCAACACCTTTGGCGATAGCCTGGAAGGGAAAAGGGCGCAAAAGCTGTGCGAAATAACTCGCTTTCGGCACGATGCGCCTCTGGCAGATAACGCAATTTCACAAGCATAGGAATGGATGTATGTCTGAACAGATCCCCTCTCCAGATAAAGAAAACTGATGTTCCAGGTAGCCCGTATCCAGCGGGGAATGAGACGGCGTCAAGTAATTCCGCACCAAGGAATTCCGCGTCAAGTAACGCCGCGTCAAGCAACGTCACATCACACACGACCGTGTCTGAAATTAGTGGCAAAGAACAGAATTCATCACACGCGAAGCAAGCCGATGAGCGTGCAGCCGCGAGTATCTATGGGGAAGGAGCATCAACAGTTGACGAAAGCACCCAAAGCCCCACGTCAATCCGGTATTCTCCGTACACCTCTGGACCAACGCAGGATACGGATCGCATAAGCACTCCGCAACGTGACGTACGTCTCCAGAGCACTGTGCCGACCTCTCAGCAATACTCGCCCTGGGCTTCCGAAGGAGCCTCGCCATCTGTAGTCGGCTCGCAATCCGATTTTTCTCAGCCGGTCTCCTCACTGAGTTCGGATCAAAGAGAATCTTCTTTGGCTGCGCACAGCCTGAATGCGACCGCACAGGATGATGGAAACAGCTCACGTAGCGGTTTGCGTGACTTCGCGGTAGCGCTGTTCGATTTTTCCTTCACCCAATACATCACCCCGAAATTCGCCAAGGTAATTTATACCGCTGCGGTTGCACTTACCGCGGTGTTTATCTTTTGTGTCGTCATTGGTGCTTTAGGGACACTGTTCTCCGGGGGCGTTGGGCTACTTGAGGGGCTGATCATTATTAGTATCGCCACGGCCGCCGCTGCGGGAAGCGCTTTTTTGAACATAATCTTGCTGAGGGTCGGTCTTGAACTAGCCGTGAGTGTCGTCCGTCTAGCCCAATTCTCAGCCGAAAAAAGGGGAAAAGCGCAACGGTAAAAATCCGGTAGCTCAGAATAATCTTGCTCATTATCCACTATCAGCACGCCAGCGCATCACCATGGCGCAGCACTACGGCACATCACTGCGGCGTAGCACTGAGTGCTGTTAGAAAACTGCCTGCATCGGCTGCACAGGGAAAAGAATGTGGATGATGAGCTCTTCCCAAGGCTCATAGGTAGCGCCGATGCGCGCGGGTCATGGGGGCTCCGTGACAGCAAGTGCAGAAAGAACACGGCAAAAGGGGCGGAAACCTCCTTGTGGTTTCCGCCCCTGTGCTGTGGTTATCTCAAGTTACTCGAGGTAATCCCGGAGAACCTGCGACCGCGATGGGTGACGTAGCTTGGACATCGTCTTGGATTCGATCTGGCGTATGCGTTCGCGGGTAACCCCATACACCTGACCGATCTCGTCGAGCGTACGCGGCATTCCGTCGGTCAAACCGAAGCGCAGCTTGACCACGCCTGCTTCTCGTTCCGAAAGAGTCTTAAGGACATCCTGGAGCTGATCCTGGAGCAGTGTGAAGGACACAGCGTCCACCGCGACGACGGCCTCGGAATCCTCAATGAAGTCACCCAGCTGGCTATCGCCTTCGTCACCGATAGTCTGGTCGAGGGAAATCGGCTCGCGAGCGTACTGCTGGATCTCGAGGACCTTCTCCTCAGTAATATCCATTTCCTTGGCCAGCTCCTGCGGGGTGGGCTCGCGGCCCAAATCCTGCAGCAGCTCACGTTGGATACGTCCGAGCTTGTTGATCACTTCGACCATGTGCACGGGGATACGAATCGTCCGCGCCTGGTCTGCCATGGCGCGGGTAATGGCCTGGCGAATCCACCACGTCGCGTAGGTGGAGAATTTGTAGCCCTTTGTGTAATCGAACTTTTCGACGGCACGAATGAGGCCGAGGTTACCCTCCTGGATAAGGTCGAGGAAGGCCATTCCGCGACCGGTGTATCGCTTTGCGAGGGACACTACCAGTCGGAGGTTTGCCTCAAGCAGGTGGTTCTTTGCTTTACGTCCATCGCGAGCGACCGTGCGAAGATCCTTCTTCTGGGAATTCGCCGGCTTCTCGTGGCTCTCCAACCACTCTGGATCTTTGAATTGGTTGAGAAGATGAGTGGCGTAGAGTCCAGCCTCAATTCGCTTGGCAAGGGATACCTCTTGCTCCGCGTTGAGCAGTGCTACCTTGCCGATCTGCTTCAGGTACGCACGGACTGAGTCGGCCGACGCTGTTAGCTCAGCATCTTTACGTGCCTGGCGGAGAGCAGCTGATTCTTCCTCATCCCAAACAGAGTGCTCTTCTTCGTCTTCGTCATCCACATCAGCGTCGGCCCCTGTATCGAGCGGATGGGCCTCGTCATCAGTGTCCTCGTCGAGCTCCTCGTTCTCAGTGTCCTCGGCGGCCTTGGTGTCCTCGTCCTCTTCTGTCTTCTTAGACGAGCGACGAGTTGTTTTCTTCGCCGTCTTCTTTGCAGATTTCTTTGCTGACTTTTTAGTGGTCTTCTTCGTAGACTTTTTAGCCGTCTTTTTCGTCGTTTTCTTGGTCGCCGGGGTGGCTTCCTCGTCCTCGGTGCCCTCACTATTGGCGGGAGCGTTGGTCTCCTCCGTTGGGGCAGACGTGGAAGCTGCCTTGCGAGCAGCGGCGCGGGTTGTTTTCTTCGCGGTTTTCTTCGCTGTCTTCTTAGCGGTCTTCTTTGCCGCCTTCTTCGTTGTCTTCTTAGCAGCAGCGGATGCCGAATCCGCGCCCTCGCCAGCAGTCGCTGCGTCTACTGCCTCATTATCTGTAGGTGTGGATACAGACTGTGTAGCCTTGCGGGGAGTGGCCTTGCGGGCCGTCTTCTTAGCAGTTTTCTTCGCAGGAGCCTTCTGTGTGTCAGTGGCTGCGTCGGTGCTTGCGGCAGCAGTCGTGGAGGCGCCTGCTTGAGAGCTGGTTGCCTTCGCTGTGCGTGCAGTGCGGGTGGCTTTCCGCGGAGCCGCTTTTTTAGCGGTCTTCTTCGCGGTGCGCGCAGCCTTTTTAGCCGTCTTCTTCGCAGGAGTGGATGTAGTCACAGAGGTTCCCTCCTGAGACTCATTCTGGGTTTTATCCGAAGATTCAGTGGCTGTCACGTACGCCCTTTCGCTTCAACTACAACATTGAGTCCGTCACCAATTGCGCCGGAGATTTCTCGCGGAAATACTAGTGACTGTCTACGGCCTACATAGTAGTTCGGGTGCTTGCAAGGCAAGAACTGACCCTACCGTCGACGATCGACCACCCAGTATAGGTCAACTTTTCCGAGATTGGGATTTTTCCTCCCCCTAACCTGTGTGAAGTTTCTCACAATAGTCTGTTCTCTTTAGGGGGAAGTGTGTATATAGCCGTGAATGGTTGAGGAAGTTGATGGGTGTGGCATTGATTATCGCTGCTCCACACCCATCGTGTTTTTACGGACGCAGCTTCCTCTCAGCCGCGAGAGCTGCACCAATAATGCCGGCTTTGTTTCGCAACTTCGCCGGGACAACGGGAGTTTCGCACGTGAGGTAGGGGACCCACTTATCTGCTTTCCTAGAGATCCCTCCTCCAACGATGAACAAAGAGGGCCAGAAGAGATGTTCGTATTCGTTCAGGACTTTGGAAACTCGTTTAGCCCACTTCTTATACGAGAGATCTTTTTTCTCCCGGACGGCGCTCGAGGCGTACTTCTCTGCCTCGTGCCCGTCAACAGTCAGATGTCCCAGCTCCGTATTCGGGTACAACGTACCGTCGATGAGCAAAGCGGTCCCAATTCCGGTGCCGAGGGTGACGAGGATGACAGGGCCGTGACTGGCCTCTGGGACGCCATACGTTACTTCCGCAAGGCCGGCGGCATCGGCATCATTGAGGACATAGATGTCCTCCGTGCCGAGAGCTTGACTGAATAAGGCATGGGCGTCCGTGTTTACCCACGACTTATCAATGTTTGCAGCCATGAGGGCGGTTTGATTCTTAACTGCTGAGGGAATAGTGATTCCGACCGGGCCGTCCCACTTAGCCTGCGTGACGATCTCTTTGACCGTGTCAGCAACTGCAGCCGGGGTCGCCGGCTGTGGAGTGAGGATTTTGATTCGCTCGCCGACGAAGTCTCCTTTGTCTAAGTCGACCACAGCCCCCTTGATTCCGGAGCCACCAACGTCGATGCCAAAACCGATTCGCGTCATGCATTCATCCTAACCTCTGCGGTGTGCCTGCACAGAGGGGAGGTGAGAGTCAATCCCCTCCGCTCCGTAACAGTGTGAGAATTTCCGGTCTGAGGTGGCCGTTGATTCTGGCGTGTGTAGCTGTGGAAAGTTGATGACCTTCAATAATCAATACGGGAGAACGGAAAAATTGGTCGCCAAACAATTTCCTCAACGTTAGTCGGCCACCTCACTAGCTGCCAGGCAGGGGCAATCACAGTCAAACAACGAGGGAAACTACCTGGGGCGGGGCGGAAAAGTACTTCGAGAAAGGGACGATGTCCTTGAGCGTTGCCGATGCGGAGAAAAGGGGGTATCGAGGAATTGTGGCTACGCTAGAAAGCGATGGATTGCTGTTTACCGTAGCCATCCGAAGGAATGCGTACACGGCACGACGAGGGGCATCCTTCGATGTAGAGGAGATGACAATGATGGGACAGATCGAGGATCAAACTGTGGTTTATGGAGGACAAGCACAAGCAGAGGAAGCGAAGCTCCCCGCGCCCGATGAACTGCGCGATATTGCGGTTGTCGTGGCGTTGAAAGCTGCCGCCTTAATCCGGAAGGAGCGCGCAGGGGTAGGTGACTTGAAGCGCGTGACGACCACGAAGAGCTCCGACGTGGATCCTGTTACGGAAGTTGATAAGCACTCCGAGGAGTTCATCACAAACTCAATTCGAGCGCTGAGGCCCGCAGATGGATTCCTCGGCGAAGAAGGGGCTCGTTCTACTTCGCAGTCTGGGGTCACCTGGGTTATCGATCCCATCGATGGAACAGTGAACTTTATCTACGGAATTCCGCAGTATGCAGTATCGATAGCCGCTGCGATAAATGAGGATATCGTTGCAGGCGCAGTGATTAATGTTGTTACCGGCGAGGTGTACCGCTCAGCGCGGGGCGAGGGGGCTCAGAAAGCGGTGGTTCCTCCTGGAGAAACTGTGGGGCATGAGGCATTTGCGCAGATTTCCGCATCCAGCGCGACTGAGATAGAACAGAGCCTTCTAGCAACAGGCTTTGCCTACCTAGCGTCCCGACGCACGAAGCAGGCAGAAATTCTGACCAAACTATTGCCTACCGTGCGTGATATTCGACGTATGGGTTCGGCCGCCCTCGATCTTTGTGCCCTCGGGGAAGGTCGTGTGGACTGTTATTTTGAACACGGTATTCACCCGTGGGACTACGCCGCTGGGCAGATCATCGCGGAGGAAGCCGGTGCAAGCGTGCATTCTCCAGGTATCAGTGTGCCGGGACGGGAAGGACTGCCGGTGTGGGGCGCTGCACCGGGAGTTGGTGATGCTTTCGAACGTCTCTTGGCTAGCGCAGGGGCTCTCGACGCAATTCCAGATTAGGGGTCTACCTACGTAAGTGTCTCCCAGCGACGGTACGTGTGACGGTACGTGATCCAACAACAGACATACGTACGCATTGTGAACAATTTGCGAAACATGAGGGATCGAAGTGGCCGCCCGGTGCTTCGCGCGCTATTTCATGTGGCTGTTTTCTCGTTAAACTACCCTCCGCAGCGTCGTGCGCGGAACGGTGAAGTGCTTGTCTGTTGACGGTGTAACTAGTGAACGGGGGCTCGACACAGTGGATAGTGGGTTTTCAAGGGCTAGGCTGGTCGAAACGTTTGCATGGAGTGCGAGAGTCTTGGGGATGGAAGTTGGTATTCGTGGAGCTGTGGTCAGGGCAGCTTAAAAAACATCAGGAAAAGATAAGAAATACTTAGATTCTTTGGAGGTGGAAAGTTAGCTCTAATCACCCCCATTCAGCGCTGTGGCCAGCAATTATGCGAGACGGGGGTGATGGAAGTGACAAGCTTTATAGGGGCGCTCTAACATGCCGAGAAAGTGAGGAGCACATGAGTGATTTCTCACCACTTGACAGGACTGAGTGATAAGGATTATTCAACTTACATGGCTACTGATTACGATGCACCGCGTCGTCTCGCAGACGATGATCTTGATGCCGATTCCCTCGAAGGTCTCCGCTCTCAGGAAAAGCAGAGTGACGAGATGGATGACAACGGTGATGAGGTGGAAACCTTTGACATTCCGACCCAGGATGTCACCCGCGAGGAGATCGATGTCGCGGTAGTTCCGAAGCGTAGCGACGAATTTACTTGTGGCTCTTGCTTCATTGTTCAGAGCCGCAAGCGACTTTCTCACGAGGAGCCGGACGGCACTCTGATCTGTATGGATTGCGCTTAGGCTATACCCGTACGGTCGTATCGATACCCGTACGGTCGTATCGATATTTTTGCTGTTGAATCAGCAGATGAACTCGCTTGCGCAGAGTTCACTTCCTTCGGGGCAGGGGGTAGCTGCGTGCACACCAACCTGGGGTAGGCAGCGAGCGGGTCGTGGTGTCCCCAAATAAGGATGTCGCGGTTGCACCCATGAGAGAGTCACGCTGATGTGGCCTCTGAGCGGCTAAATTACAGATGGTGTGGAGCCCTCGCCCAGCCGGCGAGGGCTTTGTGCTATCGCAAAACCCGGGCCGACGAATCGTTGAACGGATCTTAGACCACCCGGGTACAGAGGAACCTGTTTGGTGAGACGAGATAGTTCCGGGGCGGGGGAGGAAGGACATGGCACGGAGGAAGGGTATGTGGTCCTGCGGTGGGTGAAATCACAACCCCTTACGGGGTTCGATCAACTCCTGCCAATTGTTATGCTCTGTCGGATTCGGCGATCATAGACATTGCCTGCTCGGCCTGGTCTGGTACGAAGGCGCGAATGAGGCTTTCTGGATCTCTTGAGCTGACGAGCCAATATGGTGTGGGATCTTCTGGATCGTTTAGGACGAACATTGCCAACTGCTTCACCCATCCGTGGTAGATAAGGAAGGCGGCCGGATCGAGCTGTCGGCCCATCGCGGATTGCTTGGCTGACTGGGGGATTGCGAGGCTTCGGGAGACGACGGAGGCAGGGAGGTTTGCCCCCTTGGATGTAAGCCAACGTTCGCCGGATGCATCCTGTTCAACTCGAACCCCGTTGCTTGAAAGGGAAGCCAGGAACCAAATGACAGCGCCACCAAAAATGGCGAAAGTGATGTATCCCCAGATCATTGCCCGGTTGTGCTGAACTTGTGCAGCAATAAGGAATGCTACTGCCAGGCCGAAAATCCACCACCACACCGGCGCATGGTGACGTTCCTCATAAAGAACAGTCGGTTTTTGTGCCTTCTTGTCTCCGCTCATGGTTCATCAGTTTACTTCACGTAAAACTTTAGGCGGATAAGGGCTCGGCCATGTTGTGCCACAGGACACATTCTCTGGCAGGAGGGAGCCAGCATGAGAAAATTCGACTCCGGCATCGCACCCGTTACTAGTGTCATGCCTACATCGCGGCGTGTTGCAGTGTGTTCAAAAATGCGGTGCAATGGACTTAGCTGCTATGTATTTAACAGCGCGTCGCAGTGTGAGTACGTGTTTATTACCATCGATTCGATTTGCTACGCGCGGTTTTTCGCCATCCTGGATCGGTTGAAAACTCTGAGTCTCCAGATCATTAGTGACAAGCCATCCCGATGCTGACCACGGCTCCTTAGCCCCTAAGTATCCTCGCGTTTTGCTGTGCCATGTGGTTGTTTTCGCCTGAGGACGAAAACGTTTGGAAGTGGTCTCCGCGGGTAAGCCGCTTTGTGGTCTCCATAGGTAGTCTCCGTGTGGTACTCCTTGAGACGGCAGGATTCGATGTGTGGTTAAACGCGCTGAAAAGGTGGCCTAATTCGGCTGCTATTGTAGGCTGGAACGGTGGAAAAATTAGCAATCAAACGCCTTGATCCTGACCTCCCCCTGCCACAGCGTGCACACGCGGACGATGCGGGGATTGACCTGCATTCCGCCGAAACTCTTGTTCTTCAGCCGGGGGAGCGCGCACTCGTATCAACCGGCATCGCGATGGCACTCGATACTGGTTACGTTGGCTTGATCCATCCGCGATCGGGGTTGGCTGCCAAGAAAGGTCTATCGATCGTCAATACGCCGGGCACTATTGATTCAGGTTATCGGGGTGAGATCAAGGTGTGTCTGGTAAATACAGATCGTACCGAGGCAATCCAGATAACGCGTGGTGATCGCATTGCGCAGCTTCTGATTCAGAAGATTGAGCTGCCCATTGTTATTGAAGTGGATGAGTTGGACGATACCGAGCGCGGCGCCGGTGGGTATGGATCGACCGGAGGCTCAGCTCTCCTGGGTTAGCACTGCTCTTTGTGTGTAGACGGATGCGGATGCACACGTCAGCGAAAGGTATGTGTGTGCTCGCCACGCATACCGCTGAGAATCATGAAGCTGCTGGCTGTAACCCAAATTCTGGTCACTTCCTTGTTTCAATAACGCCCACAGTCTCGCCCAGGAATCACACCGACGGCGAATTGATTCGTGCGCTAGAGTAGGTGCACATTCACTGCGTGCTAATCCTGGTGACCTTTGGGGTTGTGGCGTTAGAGTGACAGGCGAGGGTCGTAATCCACGTGACGTCGTCGGAGTGTCCTGTGTTACATGTCTTTCAAAAGCGGGTATTGGCGTGCAGATTTGTGCGGAGAAACGACGAATATAGCCCCGGAGCGCAGTCGAGGACAATACAGGGGCGGTAGGATCCCAAAGTAGAGCAACTGCCCAACTACTGCGGAATTCGCGAAAAGTTTGACCATATTTAATTAAGGAATACAGATGAACATTTTTGGTCCGTTCGATTCAGAAAGCCCTGGTGCGCGGGAACTCGACGTGAGCGACTTCGCATCGAGCGTGCTTGACCTGGGTTCTCTGCGGATCCCGCTTCCTCATGATTCCGAAGTCCAAGTGGAGATGGGGGAGCAGGGGCCGAAACTACTCCACATTGTTACTCCTTATGGCCGCATTACCCCGGTCGGGTTTGCCGCCGCGAAGACAGGTAACCTGTGGCGCGAGGTATACCCGAGCATTGTCGACGGCATGACGGAAGACGGTCTCGATGCCCATGTTGAGGATGGTCCGTGGGGTCCGGAGGTTGTTGGACGCACACAGCGGGCGACGCTCCGCCTTATCGGCGTGCAGGGTGGGCGCTGGATGATTCGCTTTACCTGTGCTGCACCGAACGAGACCGCGGATGAAATGGCCGAGATCGCCAGGGCAACGGTTGCTCGAACCATTGTTGACCGCGGTGATGCCCCCATTCCGCCAGGGCAGCCGCTACCGATTTCCGTGCCAGACGCGCTCGCGAAACAAATCCAAGATGCCATGCAGGCGCGCGCGCAGAGAGAGCATTCAATCGCACGCCAGCCACAAGAGCCTCCACTAGCGTCTCAGACTGTGCGTGAAGAAGGTTCCGATCCCCTGGATGTACAGGACGATGTCCAGAGCAGCCGGCCCACTCCTGAAGACTCATCCACAGACTATGTTCGGGACGAAGACGACGTTTCTTCGTCTGGAGCTCATGCATATGTCCCGACACCGTCTGCCGGTTTTGACCAATCGGCACATGACAGCCGCACGGAAGGTCTAGCTTTTGGCGAAGGGGACGATGCTCCCCTATCTGAGGCAGAGAATTCAGGTGCTTACGTGGAAAGCACGCGTGGACGCGACACCTCCCGCAGCGCAGCCGAGGCTCGTGAGCGAATGTTTGATTGGCGTTCTGATAGTGTTAATGGCTCCGCCATTCAGCAGATCGCACCACAAAATCGCTCATTCTAAGGTTCCTTTCGGTGCCCGTCAGCGCTTCGAGCACCGAGGGAAATGCAGCAATGTGGGCCAGAGTTTTGTTCCTCCACTGTGCTGTTCCTCCACTATGCCGTTGGGATGTCCCTGGAAAGGGGCATCGCTCATTTTCTCGTTGTCGGGCTTTACGTTTCGAGGAATCCACTGGCTACATGCCATCACTTTCCGGTAACCTCGGTTTCCTCTTGTTTGCTTGGGAACCTCAGCGGGGAGCGTGCGTGCTGCGCGGTTGTGTGAGTGTGGATCTGGAACTGTAATGTGACACCATCGCCCAACTAACCAAGAACCAAGGATAAAACGTGACACAAGACAATTATTCCTCCGCATCAGAGGGAAAAGATGGACACCAATCACTGCGGGAGACGCACGCGGCTAGTGACGGTTTATCCGAAAATAATGGAAATGAGGGGGGATCCCACACCGTAGAGCCTCGTGTCGGAACAGTTGAGGACGAGGCTCTTTTGCCTACAGAGGCAGAAGAAGAAGCGCCGAGCCTTCTTGACCAAATGGGAGGTCTCTCCGGCCTAGTGGCAACCACGCTCCCCATCGTGGTTTACGTGCCCGCTAATTCCTTTTTGGGTCTTAAAGCAGCTATTTTTACCGCACTTGGGGTTGCTGCTCTCGTTTTTATTTGGAGACTCATTCGCAAGGAGACACTCCAGCCGGCAGTGTCCGGATTCATCGGCGTCATTTTGTGTGCGGCAATTGCTTGGTTTATGGGCGACGCGAAGGGGTTTTTCCTGTACGGAATCTGGATGTCGCTGCTCTACGCAGTCATCTTCCTCATTTCAATTGTCATCCGCTGGCCCGCAGTCGGAGTGGTCTGGAAGGGCCTTAAAGGTGATGGCTTTGGTTGGCGCAGATATCCCCGTGCACGCCGTTACTACGACGGTGCCACCGTGGCTTGGGTGCTTGTGTTTATCGCCAGGTTCTTCATTCAAAATCACCTGTACAACGCTGCTTCTACAACTGCACTTGGGGTTGTCAAGATCCTCATGGGGTGGCCGTTGACTGCTGTGGTTCTGCTCATTACTATCTGGGCAATTCGAAAGGCTGATGGCATCATCGAAGAAGCTACTGCACATGGGGTAGGGGACAAGACCGGTGGTCTCGTCGGAGACGGAATAGCATCCACAAACGAAAAAACTAGCCCGACGGAAGAGAAAGTAGGACCTGATCATGAGTGACATTGATCCAACGGGTGCGCAGTCTGCTGAGGTGAATGTGGGGATGAGCATGAGGCTACGCGCTGATCGGCCTGCTCACGGCGGTGAATCTATCGGCACAGTAAACGACCAGGTGGTGTTCCTAGAAGGAGCCCTCCCAGGGGATCTCGTCACCGCCACAATTACCCAAAAGAAAAAGCGATTCTTGCGCGCAGTTGTCGACACCGTCGACGAGGCTGGATCGTATCGTGGTCCGTCGCGGTGCCCTGCTGCTGCCGATGGCGCAGGATGTTGCGATTTCCATGACGTGCGTCCGGAGAAAGAAGCAGAGCTGAAAGAGACAATCCTGATTGATCAGCTCCATAGGATTGGACGGTTCGATGGAGAACTCCCAGTCCCAGAGATCGTCGACATTGACACTCGCCCGGGGTACCGCACACGTGCTCGCTTCGGCGTGAACAGACAAGGCCGAGCAGGTGTGCGTAAGCGGCACTCCAACGACATTGTGTGCACCCGTTGTAGTGCTATTGATCCGCGTATTTACGATGTCGTGGAAGAGCACACCTTCACCCCGGGCGCTGAAGTCGTGTGTGCGGTCGACAGCACCGGTGAGGTGCACGTCGTAGAGACTATCCGTGCTCCGCGCGGCAAACGGGTGAGCAACCGCGGTCGTCTTGTGGCGGGTAGCAAGCTTGTCAATGAGAAGGTAGAAGATACACCTTTTGCCTTCCCGGTGACGGGGTTTTGGCAAGCTCATAAAGATGTACCCGCGATCTTCAGCTCTCTCATTCAGGAGGCAACGAAAGACGATCACTTCGCCGGGGGAACCGATCAACCGCTCGTTGGGTGGGATCTCTATGGCGGGGTCGGCGCCCTTGCACCGGCAGTTGTTGCCGCCCTCGCAGATCCCGTAGCTGATGTGATCAGTGTGGATACCACCAATGTGCGGGATTGGCAGGGCTCTGACCAGGTTGCATTTGCAAGGGGAGACGTAGCGAAGACGATTCCCTCATTGCCCCAGCCTGCTCTCGTCATTCTCGATCCACCACGAACAGGAGCAGGAACAATGACAATTGCGGACATTGCAATGCGTCGCCCACAGCGGGTGGTACACTTCGGCTGTGATCCGGCAACGTGCGCTCGCGATCTGCGTACATGGGTAGATAACGGATTTCACATTGACCGTATTTTCCTAGTGAACGCTTTTCCTGGCAGCTACCACTTCGAAACAGTCGTATCGCTTTCCGCAGCGCAGTAGCACCACAGTGGGGGTGAACAGAAGTCTCATTTAGTCAAAGGTTTACCCCCGGTTTCCCAATAATTTACCTTTGCCGGTGTCCAGTTTCGGGCACAGGTACACTCTGGAGTAATAAGCGGTGCGCGCGTTTGAGCACAACTCGGAACCTAGCGCCTCCGCTTCCTACGGTTATTAGGGCAGTACACGAGCATCCTCTGCCCCAAAACACCGCGAGGTCGTACATATCCGTATAACTTGTGAAAAGTGAGGCATCGAAAAACTCATGAGCCTTCTTCAAAGGATCGTTTCCCCCAGCGACGTTCGAGCTCTTCCCCAAGAAAGACTCGAAGATCTGGCAAGCGAGATTCGCGACTTCCTGGTTGAGAAGGTCTCCGCTACCGGAGGACACTTGGGCCCTAATCTTGGCGTAGTAGAACTGACCATCGCCTTGCACAGGGTTTTCGAGTCTCCGAAGGATCCTCTTATCTTCGATACGTCTCACCAGTCTTACGTGCATAAGATCCTTACCGGTCGCGCAGACAAGTTCGATACGTTACGGCAGAAGGGTGGGCTCTCTGGCTATACAGATCGCGGAGAGTCAGAACACGACTGGACAGAATCCTCCCACGCTTCTGCTGCCTTGAGCTATGCCGACGGTTTGGCCAAGGCGTTCGCGCTCACGGATCAGATCGACCGTAAAGTTGTGGCGGTTGTCGGCGATGGCGCACTGACCGGAGGCATGTGCTGGGAGGCACTCAATAACATCGCTGAGGACAAGACCCGCAACATCGTCATCGTCGTCAACGACAATGGTCGCAGCTACTCACCCACGATTGGTGGCTTTGCGAATAGTCTCGCTGATCTGCGGACTCAGCCCTTCTACGACAAAGTAATGGAGCAAGGCAAGACCACTCTGAAGTCCATGGGCTGGGTCGGCAAGCGAACTTTTGAAGTCATGCACGCCCTCAAGGAGGGCGTTAAATACCACGTTATTCCCACGGAAATGTTCCCTGAATTGAATATGAAGTACGTCGGGCCTGTGGATGGACACAACATCCAGGCTCTTGAGCATGCCTTCAAATATGCCAAGGAATATACCGGTCCGATCATTATCCACTGCGTGACGGAGAAGGGGCGTGGCTACGCACCTGCAGAGAACAAAACGTCCGATTTGATGCACTCCACCGGCGCAATTAACCCGGAGACAGGCGTGCCGCTTGCGGAGTCGCAACGTTCGTGGACAGATGTCTTCACAGAGGAATTACTCAAGGCGGGTGCCCGGCGCGATGACATAGTTGCTATCACGGCCGCTATGGCCGGACCAACAGGTTTAGCAAAGTTCGGGGAAAAGTTTCCCCAGCGGCTTTTCGACGTTGGGATTGCTGAGCAGCACGCTACGACGTCAGCTGCCGGCTTGGCGCTCGGCGGGCTACACCCGGTGGTCGCGCTGTATTCAACGTTCCTCAACCGCGCATTCGACCAGATGCTCATGGACGTAGGACTGCTCAAACTCCCCGTGACTTTTGTCCTCGATCGCTCCGGGATTACCGGCTCCGATGGGGCTTCTCACAACGGTGTGTGGGACATGTCGATCGCCGGTATTGTGCCGGGTATGCGTCTGGCTGCCCCGCGCGATGACGAGCGCTTGAAGAAGCAGTTCAATGAAGCTATCGAGTATGAAGATGGGCCGACCATCGTGCGGTTCCCCAAGGGTGCGCTCGTTCCCGTCATCGACGCTGTTGAGACCCTCGAAGGTGGCATTGAGCTCATCTACACGTCCGGTTTGCACGTAGCAGATGACAACGATGCCGAGGATAGCGAGAGGCAGCACAGGGTTCTCATTATTTCGATCGGTGCCCTTGCCGACTCGTGTGTGGAGGCTGCTCAGGCTTTGGAGCAGGAGGGGCTTTCTGTTGATGTCATCGATCCGGGGTGGGCGATTCCGGTAAATCCACTTATCCCGGAGCTTGCCGAGCAGTACGATACCGTCGTGACTGTAGAGGATGGCGTCATCCATGGTGGTGTCGGCTCGATGATCGATACGGTGTGTGATCAGTGTGGGGTGGATACCCCAGTACGGATCATTGCGGTTCCCCAAAAATTCCTTCGCCATGCGTCGCGGTCGCAGGTTCTGGAGGAATTGGGGCTCGATGCCCCCGGCATTGCCGAATCTATCCGTACGTGGTGCGCTCCCACCGAAGAGGACAAGGACACGCGAGCCAGCGACGCGGAAGATAGCAATGCCTCGAGTGTTTCCTACCTTCGCACGTCCAGAAGCCATGGGGGAAGATAGGAAAGGCACAGGTGACAGGCACACTGCAGCGGGATGACCACAGCGTGGTGCCTCCGCTCACGGTGTTCAGCGCCGGAACGCGTTGGGTTCGGGTAAGCAGCTAGGCTCACAAACCTCCTCGGTTCAGAAGTTGTTCTGCTCAGCTGCCGCTTCGAGGGGGAGATGCGAGGAAGTCGGCACTGTCACCTGTCGCGTGATTTAGGGAATTTCTTGCAATACCGAGTGAAGGATCTCGGTGGCCTTCGAAATTTCCTCGTCGCTGATTGTTAATGGCGGCACCAGACGAATCACAGTGGCACTTGGAGCATTCACAAATAATCCCTGTTCCAAGGCCTGTGCAGAAACATCCTTTGCGATGTCCGCATCGAGAACAAGGCCCACCATGAGCCCTCTGCCACGAACCTCGGCTACGTGGGGTAACGACTGAGTCAACCGTGCAAGCAGGGCCCCTTTCCGGGATATCTCAGAAAGAAGCTGGTCGTCGATCACATCGAGGACCGCATTGGCGGCAGCGGCAATGATCGGGTTCCCACCGAACGTTGACCCGTGATCCCCAGGTCCAAGCAAGGTTGCCGCCGTGCCGTGTGCAATGACTGCTCCCATGGGTAAACCGCCGCCAAGTGCTTTCGCCATTGTCACGATGTCGGGGACGATGCCAGAATGGCTGAAGGCGAAGAATTCACCCGTGCGCCCGACACCGGTTTGGACTTCATCGATGATGAGCAGCACACCGTGGGCATCACAAAGCTCACGGACCCCGGAGAGGAACCCATCTGGAGCAGGAACGACACCGACCTCGCCCTGGATCGGTTCGAGGATGATGGCAGCGACCGAATCGTCGACAAGCGAAGACAACGAGTCCAGGTCACCGTATGGGAAGAACTCAACCCCAGGTGGAAGCGGGGTAAAGGGAGCTTGCTTTTTCGGCTGCCCCGTAAGCGCGAGCGAACCCATGGTGCGGCCGTGGAAGCCTCCACTGGCTGCGAGTATCCGTGGCCGACCGGTGCGCCGGGCGATTTTGAAAGCCGCCTCGTTTGCCTCCGCGCCGGAATTACAGAAAAAGACTCGCGCATCCTTTATCGGGAAACGCTGAACCAGGCGTTCCGCGAGGTGTACGGCGGGCTCTGTGATTGCCAAGTTGGAGGTATGACCGATCGTGTGAGCTTGCTTTTCTATGGCTGCGATGATGTGCGGGTGCGCGTAGCCGAGCGCATTGACCGCGATTCCCGACACCATATCCAGAACCTCCTTTCCGGAGGTTGTCACGAGCCACGAACCATGGCCAGAGACAATCTCGAGGGCAGGTGTGCCGTAGTTATCCATCATGACGGATTCCCACCGTGTGGTGAGCTCTCCGGGGGTTGGTTGGTCGTGCTGAGACATGCTGCCTTGTCCTTCCTTAGGTGTCATCCGTGCCACCGTTTCCTTCCTGTTGAATTGTGTCGTTCCTATTGATGTGTGTCGTTGTTAGTTCGCTCTTCTGTGTGGTCTCACTCACACGCGTGGTCTCACTCACCCGCGTGGTCTCACTCACCGCGTGCTGTCACATTGTTGTGCGGACTCAAACGTTTGCGTGCGTGAGCACAAGCCCGAGCTGGGATTGCTGCGTCCTGTTGTGTTCTTAGGATCACATTTCTGCAGATTCCTGTGTTACCGGGGTGACCATCGTTCCGATACCGGAAGTGGATAAAAACTCGAGGAGCACAGCATGGGCAACGCGACCATCAACAACGTGCGCGGCAGATACTCCAGAGCTGACGGCATTGAGACAAGCCTCCATCTTGGGGATCATCCCGGCGTCGAGAGAAGGCAGCAACCTGCTCAATGCGTCAGTGTCGATTGAGCTGATGAGACTTGACTCATCGGGGTAGTCTGCGAGCAACCCAGGTACATCGGTGAGCATGACAAGACGTTCAGCGTGGAGGGCAGTCGCCAGGGCACCGGCAGCAGAATCGGCGTTGATGTTGTAGACCTGCCCATCCTTATCTGGGGCGATAGTGGAGACGACAGGTATTCGTCCGTTGTCTATGAGGTCAGTGATGGCCTCAGTACGCACGGAGGTGATATCCCCAACAAGTCCCACATCGGTTGGCTTTCCGTCTACGGTGACGAGTCGTTTGGTGGCTGTGAACAGCCCGCCGTCCTCTCCTGTTGTGCCGATTGCATAAGGACCGTAGGAGTTGATGAGGCCTACGAGTTCTCTGCCAACCTTGCCAAAGAGGACCATCCGCACGACATCGAGAGTGTCGTGAGTGGTGATGCGGAACCCGCCGCGGAACTCTCCCTCAATGCCGAGCTTTTGAAGCATCGCATTTATTTGAGGTCCACCGCCGTGGACGACGACAGGGTGGGCACCGATGCTTCGGAGGAAGACCATGTCCGCAGCGAAGGCCTTTTTCAGGTCCTCGTTGACCATCGCGTTCCCACCGTACTTGACGACGATTGTTTTTCCTTTGAAATGCTGCATCCACGGGAGGGCCTCAGCCAAAACCTGGGCTCTCACATGGGGATTCACATTAGCGAGCATTGGTATCTTTCCTCGTTAGGTTATTTTCTTTAGCGTCCGAATGTCTGCACATATTGGCTCAATAATTCGGCGCATCTGGGGCACAGCCTCTTCAGCACGTTCAGTGAGTGTTGGCTGGTGTTACGTGTTCATGTCTGTTGTCGAGTCGCACCCATTCCTGCTCTCGCATACCTTCCTTGTCTTATCTGCAAGACGGAGTGGGTGGTCTCTCCGGGTGTTGTGTCTGGTGCCTGCGCCAAGATGTCATCCCCTGTGCAGAGGTTTCTCCATGGGGAGGAGGGAGGATGCAAAGAGTGGTTATGTGGGCGAGAGCAGGAATGTTCTAGGTGTGGTAAGCCGAGTTGATTTCCACGTATTGGTGGGAAAGATCGGTGGTTCGCACCGTTGCTGTCCCTGTCTTCCCAGTGCCCAGATCGATGGATACAGCGATATCCGGGCCGGACAGGTCGACATCCTTCGCATCAGCCGTTGGAGTCGAGTGCGTGCACACTGCGTGGCCGTTGAAAACGACACTCAGATTGTCCGGGTCCATTGCTGCATCTGCCATGCCCACGGCAGCGAGAGTTCGTCCCCAATTTGGGTCAGATCCGAACATCGCGCACTTGAATAGGTTGTCGCGTCCCACCACTCGAGCAGCGACGAGAGCTTCTGCATCGTTGGCTGCTCCCGTGACAGTGATGCTCACCCTCTTTGTCACCCCCTCTGCATCGGCTTGCAACTGGCAGGCGATATCCTCGCAGGCCTTAAGCACGGCAGCATTGATTTCCGCCTGGGTGGGGCGGTAGCCGCTGGATCCATTGGCGAGCAGAATGACGGTGTCGTTGGTGGATGTAGTTCCGTCGATATCGAGGGTGTTGAAGGTTTGTGCCGAGCCATTCCGTAATGCCTCGCGGGCCATATCCGGCGTGATCTCCGCATCCGTGGCCAGAATGCAGAGCATGGTCGCGAGTGATGGAGCCATCATCCCTACACCTTTGCCAATTCCACCGACGACAAAATTGGGTTCGGAGACAAAAGTAGTCTTTGCTACCGTGTCTGTGGTCATAATCGCCTCAGCAGCATTCATCCCAGCGTCTGCGGATGCGTCCAGTGCGTGAACGACTGTGGGGATCCCTGCGGCCAGCGTATCCATCGGTAACTGCTCACCAATGATTCCTGTCGAGCACACGGCGATGTCTTCGGAAGAAATAGACAACGCGTCGGCGGTCAGATCCGCCTGTGCCTGGGCGTTTTCGAGGCCCGTTGAACCAGTACAAGCGTTAG
The DNA here is from genome assembly GCF_001815555.1 of Corynebacterium sp. HMSC073D01. Taxonomy (NCBI): domain Bacteria; kingdom Bacillati; phylum Actinomycetota; class Actinomycetes; order Mycobacteriales; family Corynebacteriaceae; genus Corynebacterium; species Corynebacterium sp. HMSC073D01. Next base: position 58,740 of record NZ_KV821030.1, read on the forward strand.
CATTGCCGGAGTTGATGATGACAGCGCGAATAGTGCCGTTGGATACGTTCTGTTTGGTGAGTGTGACGGGGGCGGCGCACACTTTATTGCGGGTGAACACTGCGGCTGCTATGTAAGAGGGGCCGTTGTTCACGATGAGCGCGAGGTCCTTCTTGCCGGATTTCTTCAAACCGGCTGAGACGCCTGCGGCAGTAAAACCAGGAACGGAAGTGATAGAGGCGGGATGGGTGGAATCTGATTGTGTAGTCATGGTCGTGGGACTTTCTCTGAAAAGTGTGTGTGAGAGTAGAACTAGTGTGGCTGCGTGGTGGCTATCTCCGGGCGGTGATCATTGCTGTTTATCACCAGAAATGGGGGATGCCCATTTCATTCGGTTCCTTACGCTTACGGAGCCGCCGCCGGTGCAGTGAGGCCGGCAGATTCTGGCCATCCGAGAGCGAGGTTCATGGATTGAATCGCGTTGCCCGCAGTGCCTTTGGCAAGGTTATCAATAGCGGAAGTGATAACTACCTTCTGTGCGTGGCGATCGACGGCTACCTGCACGTGACAGTAATTAGAGCCAAGGACGTTTTGAGTTGCCGGCTGCTGATTGGGAGGCAAAACGATGACGAACTGCTCGTTGCCGTACCACTGGACATACAGGTCCCTGAGCTCATCTGTTGTCATGTCTGGCTGTGCCAGCGGTGCTACAACCGTGCTGAGGATTCCGCGCGTCATCGGGGCGAGAACCGGAGTAAAAGACACGTTGACAGGTTCATCCGTGACGTGAGACAGGTTTTGTTCGATTTCTGGCGTATGACGATGGATGCCACCGACGTTGTATGCCCGTGCAGTATTCATTGTCTCGGCTCCGAGGTTGGCCACGGATGCTTTCTTACCGGCACCGGATACACCGGAGAAGCTGACAATGGTGAGCTCCGGCTTGATGATGTTTTTGGCTAGCGCCGGCACTGCCGCCAGGGTGGCACCCGTCGGGAAGCATCCCGGTACTGCGATGGCGGTGGTATTTCGGAGCTGTTCCCGCTGGCCGGGCAGCTCGGGTAGACCGTAGGTAAATGTTCCAGCGTGCGTCGATCCGTAGAACTTTTCCCACTGCATCGGGTCTTCGAGCCTAAAATCGGCGGACAGGTCAATGACGAGACAATCATCCTCCATCTGACGCGCGATCTCACCGGAGTGACCGTGGGGGAGTGCGAGGAACGCGACATCGCACTGGCGAAGGAGTTCGACGGTCAGAGGCTCGATTTCGCGATCTGCGAGTGGAGAAAGGTGGGGCAGGAGGGTTCCAACCTTTTCGCCCGCCGTTGAATTCCCCATGAGCGGGCCAATTATTATGTTTCCTGAATTGTATGCGGGGTGACTGAGGAGAAGTCGTAGCACTTCAGATCCTGCATAACCGGTTGCACCGGCGATTCCTATCGTAACTGCCATGATTGAACCTTAATAAAAAATGCAACGCAATGCAAAATATGCATCAATCATGGATTTTTGCCTACAGTGTTTTTCATTCTCCATCAGCGGTTTTCCACCATTGAACAGTTCGCGAGATACGCGGTGGTGAGTAGGGGCTGCGCAGCGAAGAGAACCTGAGCGGTACGGGTAGGTACCTGGGGTTGGGGAGGAGACTACGCATGGGGCACCGGAACGAGTAGTGCGCGTTGTCCTCGAGAGGCCCTCATAACCTACCCACGGTCGGAGTTGGGGACGACGAACGCTCTACAGAGGTGGACGCAGCGGGGGCACGCCAGGGTAAAGAACACAAACGTTAGGCACTCCAACGCGGGGACGTGCACGCCTCAGTACGTAGCCGACCACCTGGACAGAGCCAGAGACAGGACAGAGCCGAAGACAACTGCATGATTAGGGGGACGTGGCGCGGCGGGGTGTCAGTCAGGCGAGAATGAAGCGCGCCGGGGCGGTGGACGACGAGGAGATGGACGACGGGGGATGCGGCGTCGCACTGGACCGGATGGGGACGGGGAGGAGAGCTGAAACGATAACGTGTGTATGAAGAAGAACCGAGGGGGAGCATGACGGGGTGCGCAGGTCTCGGAACCCAGGTCGTGCGGATAGCTGACGCCGTTACGGCAGGAAATCTTCTATGATCTCGCCCACCTGGTCAATCTGCCAGTCGCGGGCACCACGATCGCGGAGGATTTCTGCCACAGGGGTCGAGTCTCCGTCAAAGACACGCTGCCAAACCGCATCTCGAACAAGGGCGGGGGAGACGAGGACGATAGGGTCCATCTGCAGATCTTGTGCGTGGTCTGCGATTGCTGCGGTCACATTGTGGAGAGCGTCCCACGCCTCAGGGGAGAGCCTTTTCCATGCGCTTTTTGCCGGAGTCCCATCCTCATGGGGAAGCGTTGTCCACTTCTCCCTCGGCAACGCAAGAGACCGACGGATAACATCGGCCCACATCGAGGGGTCGGAGCGGTGATGAAGAATGGTGTCAACGTCTTCCGCAGTTGTTGGGTATTTCTCGGCAAGGAGGCTGAGAAGCTTGTTGCTCAGTACCCGTCCGGGGGCAATCCCTTTACGGTATGCGATGAGCTCTCGCTTGTTAAACAGCGCGCGGGCGGCCTGTACCTGCGGGCCATGCATGCGACGGATCCCTTTGACATCGAGCCATGTCTTTTCGTGGTGGTGAGGCGGGCAGTCGATGATGTGTTGGAACTCGGCCTCAGCCCATGCAAGCTTTCCCTCGCGTTCGAGGAGTGCAGTGAGAGTGTCGGCCAGCTCAATGAGCAGTTCGACATCGAGGGCAGCATAAATGAGCCACGAGCGCGGAATGGGTCGTTTCGACCAGTTTTCAGCTGCGTGGCCTTTTTTGAGGTCGATACCGAGGATTCGGTTTGTCATCGCAGCGAGGTTGACCTTGTCAAAACCCAGGAAGCGACCGGCGACCTCGGTGTCGAATAGCGTAGGCGCGGTCATTCCTACGTCAGCTAAGCACGGGATGTCGCTGACGGCGGCGTGCAAGACCCACGGGCATGCGTTGACTGCTGGAGCGAGGACAGGGGGAAGATCATCGCGGAGTGCTTCGGCATCAATGAGAAACGTACCGATGCCCTCCTGTCGGAGTTGGATCAGGTAGGCACGATCGTCGTAGGTGTACCCAGAGGCTCGTTCGGTGTCGATAGCGATAGGAGCACCTGGAGAGAGTGTGGCTGCACAGTCAGCTAACTGAGAGGGATTGTCAACCAGTGGAGTTTTGCCGTCTCGTGGAGCTGTGAGAAGCATTGGTTACGTTCTACTCTTTCTAGCTATGACTACTGTCGCAGCAGGTTTCCTTTCCGACTCCATCAGTCGAAATTTTCGTGCAGCACCACAAAATTGACGCAGTTTAGTGGCGCGTGCGGAAATGATGCGTGCGTACGCCTTAGGAGCCAATGTTCGTTACGCCAACAGGTGGCAGCCCAGCGACGGCTGCGAGTACGTGCGCAAAACCTTCGACATGGGCGGCAAGATTGGCATCGGCTGCGGTCCAGGATGCTCGCAACTCCACTTGGTAGGCTCGTGGAGGACCACCGATCTCCCCGTAGCGGACGGAGGCGGTAGATGTGACTGTCCCACCCAGATTCGTATACGTTGCGGAGGTTTTCCCCAATCCCTCTTTCAACCATTCCCATGCGACTTCTGGCAGAAGCGGGTCGCCTGCGACGGAACTATCTAAATCGGCCTGGATATAGGCAACGAGTCGCATGGGGGAATCCCATGCTTCTTCGGAACGGGGGTCGTAGAGAAGGATAAGCCGACCAAATGCGTCACCTTCAGAGTCGAGCGCGCTTACTTCCTCGTCTTCCGACTCGCGGTCAACCTCAAGCCCGATTGCGTGACTGAACTTGGCGATCTTTTGCGGGGGGCGAATCGTCCCCAAGACGATTTCTTTGCGCAGTTGTGCTGCATGCATGGATTCTACTGCGGCGGTGAACTCCTGTGGAGTCTCCGCTTCCTGGGCGCGAGCGTGGGAAAGCTCGTGCACGGCTCCGCTTGGCCGCTGTGAAGATAGCTGTTGGTCAGTCACGTTGTTCACGGTAACGCACATACCCCCGATAACTGTAGGAGCCACGCCGGTATTCCTAGTGGGGGACGCAAACAAGTATGATGTCCTAAGTGAAACTAAAGGTTGATGTAGAAAGGCATCAGTAATGGGTAAATTCAGTCATCCTGATTTCGCGGCTCTCAATGACGTTAAGCAGTATTCGCAGTTCCTCGTCTTCGATGTCATCCCCGGAGTTCTTCCCGATGACCGTTCCGAGGTCATCGAACAGCTCAAAAGCTTCCTCGCAGGGGTGAAGGACAAGGGCATTACCGTACGCGGTGTCTATAACGTCTCCGGAGTTCGTGCCGAAGGCGATTACATGATTTGGTGGCATGGCGAAAATCTGGAGGACCTCCAGGACGCCTACAATGCCTTCCGTCGCACGACCCTTATCGGTGCTGCCAGTGAGATCAACTGGATCGGAACGAGCATTCACCGCCCGGCGGAATTCAACAAGTCCCACCTTCCTGCCTTCATTATGGGGATGGAACCGGAGCGCTGGATCACCGTCTATCCGTTCGTTCGCTCGTACGATTGGTATCTTCTCGATCCTTCCGAACGTCGCAAGATTCTTGCTGATCACGGTCAGGCTGGGCGTAAGTTCGGAAATGTTCTGGCGAATACCATGAGCGCTTTTGCACTGGGGGACTACGAATGGATCCTGGCGTTCGAGGCTCCCGATATGGAGACTATTAACGAGCTCATGCACGCCATGCGGTACACCAAGGCACGTGAGCACGTGCGGGTGGAGATCCCGTTCTACTCCGGTCGCCGCGTAGATGACGTAGCCGAGATCATTAACGTTCTCCCCTAAGCACGTGCGGGAGTGGCTCCCAGGCGATTTCCCCGCTGGCACGCGCTTCGCACATGCGTGACCGTGCACGGGGCTATCGCGAAGGGCCCTGATAAATGAACATAAAGAGCCGTAGTGGGCAGGCAGCTCACTACGGCTCTTTCGGTATCGGTAAAAGTGGGTTGGCTACGCCTCAGTCTCGGTGGGCTCCAGAGTGAGGCACACGGAGTTTATGCAGTACCGCAGATCAGTCGGGGTGTCGTAGCCCTCGCCTTCAAAAACGTGCCCTAGGTGAGATTTACACCGTGCACAGAGTACTTCTACACGACGCATCCCGTGGGATAGATCCTCGCGCTCGATGATCCGGTCGCCAGCCAGCGGGGAGAAAAACGATGGCCAACCACAGTGCGAGTGAAACTTCTCCTGAGACCGGAAGAGCTCCGCACCGCACGCTTTGCAGGAATACACGCCCTCCGTTTCAGTGTCAGTGTATTCGCCCGAAAATGGTGGCTCTGTGCCCCGTAGCCTAAGTACAGCAAATGATTGCGGATCGAGGCGTTCGCGCCACTGTTTCTCGGTGAAGTCTTCGAAATTCGTCATGCGTCAAGCCTACCGGGTTGGGGAGGCAGTGAGGCTGCGCTCGAGCCGTCGATTACGCGACCAGGTCCCGGTTATGAGCTGACGATAATTCGTGGGAAATGGCAGCGACAAGACACCTGCACGTCGTGTACACCTACACTGCGTGTGCTTCACTGCCCGCAGACGAGTTGGTAGTGGGGAGCGCCGGCCGGAATGATGCGGAATGCGCTCGAGCCACCGCGCCGACGGCGATGACAATGATCAGGATCGCCCAGCCAGTAGTGGGGAGGAAGTACTGTGCCCACATTCCCTCGGGCGGGAAGGTCGCGGACTTCCAACTGTCTGGGGTGAAGGTGCAGTAGGCGGCCAGCCACGCGAAGGGGTTACGGGCGAGGGAGCCGTTCTGAATCACAGCGATGAAGAAGGGGAAGAGGAACATCGAATAGTACATCTGGCCGAGCGAAGAGAGGAAGAAAACTCCCGCGAGGAGAAGCGTCGAGGAGGTGACGACCCACCACGTCCGATCTGAGTAGCGGAATTTCAGCGCTGCGAAGAATCCCACAGCAACAATGATGGCGAAGGTTATCCAAAGGGTTGCGGTAAGCCAGCCGGGAGCTCCGGACCACAGTGCCATCCCGCGCAAGGATGAGTTGGAGAAGTCACGGATTTGGGTGATGTACGGCATGGTTCGGGTGATGTAGTCGGTCGCTCCAGGAACCAACGGCCAGGCGATAAGGTTCATTGCAACGGGAACCCCAATTCCACCGGCCACAGTTTTCCAGTTGAGTTTGATCAAAGGCAAAACTAAAAGCGGGAGGAAAATCGGCTTGAACACGATAGCGAACCCGATCACGATACCCGCAAGCCACTGCCGCTCCTGCAAAAGGAAAAAGTAGAACAGTACAAGAAGGAGCAGCAGGATACCGTTGATGTTGGAGAAAATCAGGGTGTTCCTTACAGATTCCGTCAGCAAGGCTACAGCCGTAAACATGGGGAATAGGAAGCTCGTCGGTTTCTTCCTCAGAAGTGTGAGGACAATCGCGATCGCCGCGACGACTGAGCCGGCGTTGAGGAGAATGAATCCCAACCGAGCGATGACGAGGCGGGCAAGGGAAAACGGGTACAACAGGATAGTTGCACCTGGTGACCACAGGTAGTGCGGATCGACGTACATGTAGTTTTCGTTATACACGGGGATTCCCTCGCGCATCCGGGCGATGGCCTCATAAACGGTGGTGAAGTCGTCTGTAATCGCTCCATCAATGGACAGGAGTGCGATCCTATGGATGAGAAGCATGACAACGAGTGGCCAGAAAACCCAATTCAACACGGCGTTCCAACCGGGGGTACCGTTCTTGGGTGCTGGCACGTCGGCCACCCATGTGTTTCGGAGCGATTCTGCGAGACTAGACACGCACTAACCCTAACTAATTTGGTTAGTAGGACACCACATCTGGTCCCAGCGTGTTGCTTGCGTCGGTCCTTGCGCGTCTCTAGGTTGTGGCTTTATTCAGGTCTCGAGGGGGCTATGGTTTCACGCTTGTCGACGCCCCTCAGCGCCCCGTTTCCGCGGGCTTTCGAGTTGTTCTCCTGCACCCGGTCGACAGGTCCGCGTTTGGTCTGCTTCTTGGAACGTAAACGTCGCTTTACTCACCCGCGCAGGAAGGAACTCAGTTGTCCGGGGGAATATCACAGAAGCAGTGAGAAGATAGGCGCGCGGTAGTGATGGGGCCAGTGCGAATCCTGTTCATCTGATCCTGTACTCCGCTTCGCAAAGCCATGTGACCAGGCGATTAGTGAGAGTCGGGGGAACCGTGTAACCTAGTCTCTCGTTGGTCCCATGGCTCAGTGGAAGAGCGTTCCGTTCACACCGGAAAGGTCGCTGGTTCGATCCCAGCTGGGACCACTGTGTGATCAGTCGGGACATAGTTGACACTATCA
>NZ_KV821031.1:0-102723 GCF_001815555.1 Corynebacterium sp. HMSC073D01
GAGAGTAGGACACCGCCGACCACAAACATGAAAGACCGGCCCACGAACACTAGTTCGCGGGCCGGTCTTCTGCTATGCAACTAAACGCGCACCCAAACGTGCGCGCCCGCCCCCGCCAGCTCCTCCTTATCGCCTTTTATAGCCAGCTCTGGAACATGTCTTACACATGGAATGTGTTCAACTGAGTCGGAATTTTTCGTTCATCAATGCCTCCCTGTGCTTGGCCTGCTCTGTTCACCAGTAACGGATGTAACCGCCAATCGTCGCTATGAGTTTTCTGATCCTGCCTCGCAAAACGTTACGGTTACGCAGCAATTCTTTTCTGTCTCACCTGCGATGGTGCTAGTTGGAGATCGACTGTTCCGGCTCTTCAGCGTCGCGGATAATGCTTCTAGACAAGGCGTGCGGGAGAGTCGTCGTCGGGTTCTATATGCAACTGAAACTACTCGTGGCCAAGGATCGGGACGTGTGGTTGTCGGCATGGTTTGAGCGTGGACAGAAAGCGTACTGCAAGCCCATGCTGAGGTCTCCTGGGAATCCACACGTGACCGTGTGATCGCCTGCTGCGCCGGCGGACAAGCAAGAGGCGATGGCACCTCTCCGTTTGGTAGAGGTCGTCTCACATACGCGGAGGGGAGCTGATTCAAGAGCGGGACAAAGAAAATGCCCGGCTGGAAGCCGGGCGGGGGAAGGGGACGATGCTATGAGATCAGCAGACGACCTCATGGTCGATGTGAGAGGGGCGCTCAATCTGGATGGTCGAGTGGTCGATCCCAAACTTGCGGAGCGCAGCCTGGACGGCATCGAGGATCTCACAGTCGGCATGGATCCCCTCGGCGACGACGACGTGGCACGTGGCCAGGGACTCTGTTCCGTCGGTAGACCACACGTGGAGATCGTGCACGGCGGCGACGTGCGGCAGAGCCTCCACGGTGCGCTGCACCGCTACCGTGTCAATGGAGGAGGGCACACGGTTGAGGAGCACGTACACCGAGTCGCGGAGCAGTCCGAGCGCACGGGGGAGCACCATGCCGGCGATGATGAAGGAGGCGATGGAGTCTGCATAGGTCCAGCCGGTAAGCCAGATGATGATGCCCGCGATGATGACAGCGACTGATCCCAGAAGGTCGGAAAGGACGTGGAGGTAGGCACCCCTCATGTTGAGGGAGTCATGTTGGCGGCGCATGAGGATGAGCGCGCTGACGGCGTTTGCGATAAGGCCGACTACTGCAACGCCGAGCATGGTTACTGTTTGGATCTCATACTCAGAGCCGAGCCGGATGACGGCGTTGTAGATGATGGTTGCAACGACACCCGTCACAACGAGTGCGTTGATCATTGCCGCGATGACTTCCACGCGCCGGTACCCAAATGTTGCCTTTGCCGTGGCGGCTTTCCGGCCGATGAGGAGCGCCACGATGGCGATGACCATGCCCGTGGAATCGGACAGCATGTGCATGGCATCGGAGAGGAGCGCGAGCGATCCAGAAATCAGTCCGCCGATGACCTGCGCAATGAATATGGTTGCGGTCATTGCGAAGGAGACGGTGAGGGCTGTGAGGGAGGCGTTCTGCGCGTGGTCGTGAGCGTGGTCATGGGAATGGTCGTGGGAGTGCATGGTGGGTCCTATCGTGTGAAACGCGCGATGGCGTCGGAGACTTCTTTGAACTTTTCGTTTGCCTCCTCATCGCCCTGTTTCACCGCGTTTTTCACGCAGTGGCGCATGTGGTCGTCGAGTAGCTGGAGGCCGACACCCCTGAGCGCGGAGTTGACGGCGCTGACCTGGGTGAGAATATCGATGCAGTATTTGTCCTCGTCGATCATGCGTTGAATCCCGCGAACTTGCCCCTCGATGCGCTTGAGGCGGGCGAGGTAGCGGGCTTCTTCTTGGATGTAGCCGTAGTGGCTGTGATCGCAGTTGTCGTGGTTCACTGGTGTGTCCTTTCAAAGTTGCGCAGGCGCAGGGAGTTGGTGACGACGAAAACGGAGGAGAACGCCATCGCTATCCCGGCGAGCATGGGGCTGAGGATGCCGAAGGCAGCGACGGGGATGAGCAGGACGTTGTAGACGAACGCCCAGAAAAGGTTCCCCTTGATTGTGCGTAGGGTGCGCCGCGACAGGCGGATGGCGTCCACGGCGGAGACCAGGTCATTGTTCATGAGCGTGATGTCTGAGGCCTCAATCGCCACGTCGGTACCGGCCCCCATCGACAGTCCGAGGTCGGCTTGCGCGAGTGCGGCAGCATCGTTGACACCGTCGCCGACCATGGCAACGTTGTGTCCTGAGGTTTGGAGCTTTTCCACGTGGGTGACCTTGTCCTGCGGTAACACACCGGCAATGACGTGTGCGGGGTCAATGCCTACTTCGCGCGCCACGGCATCCGCTGCGCCCTTGTTGTCGCCGGTGAGAAGCCAGGGGGTAAGCCCCAGGTCCTTCAGGCCGGAGATGGCGGTAGGGGAGCTTTTTTTCACAGTGTCGCGCACGCTGATGATGCCCGCGACGGTGCCGTCGATCGTTACCACGACCGGCGTTGCGCCGGTTTCCTGGGCGTGTTCAAAGGTTGCGGTGAGTGCTCCAAGCTCTTCTTCTGGCTTGCCGACGCGCACCCGTCGCCCGTCGACGGTCGCCTCCACGCCCACGCCGGGCTTGTTGGAAAAGTCTTGTGCAGCGGGAAGCTCGCCAATACTTGCCGCATGCTGTGCGATTGCTGCAGCGATGGGGTGCTCGGAGTTAGCCTCGACTGCGCCCGCCACTGCGAGCAGTTCTTTGTCTTCCACACCTGCAGCGGGCGTGACATCGTGGACGGACATCTCGCCGGTTGTGACGGTTCCGGTTTTGTCCAAGACGATGGTGTCGACTTTCTTGGTGGACTCGAGCACTTCTGGTCCCTTGATGAGGAGGCCGAGCTGTGCGCCACGTCCGGTGCCGACGAGCAGCGCTGTCGGCGTTGCCAACCCGAGGGCGCATGGGCAGGCGATGATGAGAACGGCAACAGCCGAGGTGAACGCCGGTGCCAGGCCGGATCCGGCGAGGAGGTGAATGACGAGGGTGACAAGCGCGACACCAATCACGACGGGGACGAAGACCTGTGCGATCTTGTCCACGAGGCGCTGCACGGGCGCCTTCTTCGCCTGCGCATCGGTGACGAGCTGCGCCATCTGGGACAGGGTCGTATCCGTGCCGGTTCGAGTGACACGGACGAGCAGGCGACCAGAGGTATTGATCGTGGCACCGGTGACGGTATCGCCGGTTGTTACTTCGACGGGTACGGATTCGCCGGTGAGCATGGACTCGTCGACGGCGGATGCGCCCTCAGTAACGACGCCGTCGGAGGCGATTTTCTCTCCGGGGCGGACGACGATGATATCGCCAACGGCTAGAGAATCCACGCTCACACGCTCCTCCTTGCCATTTCGGAGCACGGAGGCATCCTTGGCCCCCATCGTGAGGAGGGCACGTAGGGCTTCGGATGAGCGCCCCTTGGCGCGCGTTTCGAACCAGCGCCCGAGGAGCAGGAAGGCGATGACCACGGCGACGGATTCGAGGTAAATCTCGTCCATGGTGGAGTTGCTGGCCACAAGGTGCATCTCCATCTTCATGCCGGGCATGCCTGCGTTGCCGAGGAACAATGCCCACAGGGACCAGAGGTAGGCGGCGGTCGTGCCCATGGAGATGAGCGTGTCCATGGTGAACGCGCCGTGTTTGAGGTTTGTCAGGGTGGCTTTGTGGAAGGGGGCCCCGCCGATGACGTAGACAAGCGTGGACATCGTGAGGACTGCCCATTGCCAGTACATGAACTGCAGCGCCGGAATCATGGAGATGAGCATGACCGGTACGGCGAGCACGGCGGAAATAATCAGCCTCCGCTTGAGGTCGTCTGCCTCGCGTTCACGCGCGGCATCGACAGCGGAGGTCGGGTCCTCTACAGCAGAGGAGCTGTCAGAGGTGTCAGTGTTCCCCATCTCAAACGCGCCGTACCCGGTGTTCTCCACGGTCTGAATGAGATCAGCCGGAGAGAGTTTGGCCGGGTCGTAGGAGACGGATGCGGACTCGGTGGCGAAATTCACCGTCGCCTCCGCACCGTCCAGCTTGTTCAGCTTTCTCTCTACACGGGAAGAACAGGACGTGCACGTCATGCCGGTCACGCCCAAATCCACGTGGAGGAGTTGCGGTTGAGTCATGGGGAACCTTTCTTACGGGAGAATGAGTTACTTGACCAGGGTGTAGCCGGCCTCTTCGACGGCGGTGGCTACGGCATCCTCGGAGACGTTGTCGCCGGTGACAGTGACGTTCTTGGCCTCAACGTTGGCCTCCACGGCGGTCACGCCGTCGATAGCGCCCACTTCTTCCTCCACTGCCTTTTTGCAGTGTCCGCAGGTCATGCCCTCAACCTTGTACGTTGTCGTTGCCATGAGTGTGTTCCTTTCGGTCGGTTATCTTGTACCCCTCTAAACCTATACCCCCTATGGGTATAGGTCAAGAGGTGTATCCCGACAAGAGCGCACGAATGCGGTGGATATACAGCGGTGGAGGTGGGGTATACGGCGGTGGAGGTGCATATACAGCGGTGGATATACATGTGGATACACGGTGGTGGATGTACAAAAGCCCCTGCACAAGATGTGCAGGGGCAGAGAGGTGGTTGGCCTACAAGGTCAGGAGCTGTTCCTTGGTAGCCTTCACATCTTCCAGGCGCGAGCGCAGCGCATCCAGGCGGCGCCACTGGTTTGCGGGGATTTCCTTCTTAGCGGCGGCGATAACTTCGGGGTCCGGGGTACCCCAGCAGATCGGCATGGGGGATATCTCCGCGTGGAGTTCCTGGGACGTGATGCCCCTGCGGCCCCCGACTGCGACGGACGGCACGCGCTCGCCCACACGGATCTCGTGGCCGGGAAGCCCCTGCACAACCCGTGCGGCCAGCGCCCAGATGGGCTTCGCCTCCTGGTTCACGGCCTGATTAACAAGAGCAAGAAGGGTGATGTCCTTGCCGTTGACCTCGGCAATGATGGCGGGGCACAGCGGGAACTGGTCATACAGCTCCTGTGGGGTGCCCATTTTCTTGGGCAGGGTAAATCCCATGAACACGCTGATGATCGCCATGATGACCAGTCCTGATGCCATGAGATAGCCCACGCCTTGGTAGACGCGCGTGATGATAAAAGCGAAGACGAGGAGCACGACAGCGAAGATGAAAGCGGCGCGGCCGATGCGACTGGAGTCGCGGTACAGCTCGTTGTGCTTGCTGTTGTGCTCAGGGTCGACGGTGAACGAAAACACGGTTAGTCCTTTTCCTCTAGCAGGTGCAGGTCGGCGGCATCAAGCAGCCGGTAGGCGTAGCCCTGCTCCGCCAAGAACCGCTGCCTATGTGCAGCATAGTGTGCATCTAGCGTATCGCGGGTGACAATCGAGTAAAACGTCGCACTCCCCCCATCGGCCTTCGGACGCAGCAGACGGCCGAGGCGCTGGGCTTCCTCCTGTCTGGATCCGAAGGTTCCGGATACCTGGATGGCGACGGAGGCCTCCGGCAGGTCGATGGAGAAGTTGGCCACTTTGCTCACCACGAGCGTGGTGATTTCCCCGCTGCGGAACTTGTCAAAGAGCTCCTCCCGTTTCTTCGTGGAGGTCTTGCCCTCAATGACGGGTGCACCGATGGCTTCGCCGATCTCCTCCAACTGGTCGATGTAGGCACCGATAATCAGAGTTGGCTCGTCTGCGTGCATCTTCACCAGCTGTTTGAGCACACTCATCTTGCCACTGGCGTTGGTCGCCAGGCGGTAGCGGTCGGCGGACTCCGCCGTTGCGTACACCATGCGCTCCGATTCGGTCATGGTCACGCGGATCTCGACGCATTCTGCGGAAGCAATAAATCCTTGGGCTTCGAGGTCCTTCCAGGGCGCGTCGTAGCGTTTGGGGCCGATGAGGCTGAACACGTCGCCTTCGCGGCCGTCCTCGCGGATGAGCGTGGCGGTCAACCCCAGGCGGCGGCGGGACTGGAGGTCGGAAGTCATGCGGAACACCGGCGCGGGGAGGAGATGAACCTCGTCGTAGATGATGAGGCCCCAGTCGCGGGAATCGAAAAGCTCCAGGGAGCGGTACTCGCCCTTGGTTTTCCGGGTCACGACCTGGTAGGTGGCGATGGTGACGGGGCGGATCTCCTTCTTCTCACCGGAATACTCGCCGATCTCGTCTTCCGTCAGCGTCGTCCGGCGGAGCAGCTCGTCACGCCACTGGCGCCCGGCCACCGTGTTGGTGACGAGGATGAGAGTGGTGGTCTTGAGTTTAGCCATGGCAGCAGCGCCGACGATGGTCTTGCCGGCGCCACAGGGAAGGACGACAACGCCGGAGCCGCCGGCGATGAAGGAGTCGCGGGCGTAGCGTTGGTAATCGCGCATCTCCCAGTCACCGTTTTCGGTGGAGAGCTCGATGGGGTGCGCTTCGCCGTCGACGTATCCTGCCAGGTCTTCTGCCGGCCAGCCAACTTTGAGCAGCTCCTGCTTGAGCCGTCCTCGCTCGGAGGGATGGACGACGATGGTGTTGTCATCGATCTGCTCGCCGAGCATTCCCTTGAGCTTCTTGTGCCGCGATAGTTCGGCGAGGATCGGCTTCTCGTCCGATTCCAGGAGCAATCCGTGCGCCGGGGATTTGGTCAGGCGCACCCGCCCATACCGGGACATAGTTTCGGCAATGTCAATGAGCAGGGACTGCGGCGGTGGGAATTTGGCGTAGGAGTCGAGTACGTCGATGACCTGTTCGGCATCGTGGCCTGCCGCTCGTGCATTCCAGAGCGCAAGCGTGGTGATGCGGTAGGTGTGGACGTGCTCGGGTGCGCGCTCGAGCTCGGCGAAGGGGGCAAGCGCCGCCCGTGCCTCGTCCGCCTTGGGGTGGTCTACCTCCAGCAGAACAGTTTTATCCGACTGCACGATGAGCGGACCGTCGCCAAAACCCATTTTCCGTTACTCCTTTATGCGTCGTATATTCCTAGAAGCTTCTTATTGTAGTAACGGCTAACGGGCGCTGGTTAGTCCACGAACACCTCTGTAATCCGGTGCAGGAGGAAGCGACGGACGGAACCGGTGGCTACATCCAGCGCGTCCATCTGGCCACCGGTGACCGTGAGTGGCTTGACCACCCGATGACTGGCAATGCCACTTTTATCCACGGAACCAATAGTGATGGTTGCGCCACCGCGTGCGGCATGGGTCACTGCGGTGAGGATGTCGTGTGACCCGGTGATTCCGTTGCCTGATTTCGCTCGGTTTTCGGCGGAATCTGTGCTCCTGATCGCCGTGACTGCCGCCGCGATGTCTTCGGGGGACAGGCGGGCGGTGCGCGCCTGGACTGCCGCCGGGGTGAGGGAGCTTATCGACGTTGTGACGCGCGTTGCCCGTGGCCGTAGGTCGAGGCTCTCACCGTCTGCGCCCTCCGCGACGGGCTGGAAGCCCGCCTTGCGCAGCGCCTCAATCACCTTAATCAGAGGTGCCTGCGCGATGGCAATTGTGGGAGCGATGACGCGCAGCCCCACCGATTCGGCCTCGGCTGTCCGGCATGCGGTGAGCAGCAGGGTCTCGTCGTCGCAGCGGATGTAGCTGGACGCGGGTCCGCCCCGCAGTGTGCCGTGGCGGCGGGCAACATCATTGACTAGAAACTCGATGCTTTCGGGGGTGCCGCCGACCACGTGTTCGTGGAGGAAAGCGAGCATGTGAGATGCCGACAAGCCTGCGTCCAAGCCCCTCCGGATGGAGGCTTCCGTGACGCGATAGACAGCGGCGAGCCCAGGAGACTCGACGTCGGCAAGCTCACTGAGCGTAGCGGCCATATCCGAGGTCACCGGGCCGGGAGCAACAATCGTGTTGTCGCCCTGGGCAATGAGCTGCGTTGTGTAGTCGGGAGTAAGAGAGGCGGTCACCGCATCGAGATCATCCTCGATGATGAGTGAGGTGGGGGAGAGAGCTCCGTTAACGGAGCCACTGATCACGCCAATCCACTGGGCCTCCTCAATGATGCTCGTGAGTGTCTGGCGAGTGACGCGGCGGCTGGTGATCGGGTGGTGGTAGACGTACAGCGCCTCGAGCTCTGCGGGGGAGTGCTGCTGCCAGCCACGCCCCAAAATAGCAAGCAGGTCCCGCTTCACACCGGGAAGGATGCCCACTTTCGTTTCCGGGGAAAGGAGGTGGACGGGTTTGCCCTTGGTGTCTTCCTCGCCCACTTTCCACGGCGCAAACGGGGAGTCACACCATGCGCGAACCACCGTCGACCACCGCTGAGCCAGCGGCTGCGCAACAAAGGCGTCAGCGGCGGGGGTCGGGGCAACGTAATCTCCGCCATCGTCGTCTGCGGGAAGTGGATCTGGTACTCCGCGGGAGATGAGTCCTCCTGCGAAGGCGAGGGACGTCACACGGGCGACTGTCTCCTCATCGGCATGGAGCGCTTCGCTGAGACGCGCGTGGACCCGGACACCGAGAGCCCCCTGCTTGAGAGTAGAGGCTGGGGCGACCGACAAGGCGTCAATAAGCTCCTCGATGAGCCTGACCACATCGAGTCCCTGGGCGGTCGCCTGGTTATCGGTGGCCCCAACAGGAACATCCTCTGTCGATTGAGGCTCCGGTTCCACGAGTGGAATCGGGGTGGGCAGTGTTCCCGTCAGCAGAGACTTTGCCACCTGGGATAGGCGGACGGAATGATCGTCGACACGTTCGAGGATTCCCTCCTCGATGAGTTGCGGGATGGGGCGCGCGGGATCAGCGTCGGGCGCGGCATCACGGGTGCGACCTGATCCTCCGGCGGATAGGAGCGTGGATACGATCTTCTTCTGTGTAGCCGACATCTCAGCCAGGCGTGAGGAGACGACTTCCTCCGACAGAACAGGACCCTGGGGAAGCACCTGGAAGCCATGGGGGAGAGCATTGACTACCTCAGGTGAGAGCAGAAATCCGTCTTCCTCGCCATAGATGAGAGCTGCCGAAAACAACGAATCAATTGCTGCGCGGATTGTTGCCTTCGTTGGCTGCTGATTCGCGTTAATGCCTGCTTTGCGGGCGGAATCGTGGATAAAATCCACCACATCGGGGTAGGCACAAGGGTTGAATTCTGCCCCGCATCCAACGGCTACCTCCAGTGTCGCTAACTCCGTCGCGGTGAGCTTTGCCAGCGCCCGTGAGACGGACTCGCGCACATGGAGTCTGGCAGCGAGAGACCGGAAACTCGGTGGCAGAGGCAGTGCCGTGTCTGGACGACGGCTCAGAATCGTTTCCAGCTCACTATCGGAACGTGCAGCCAGCCAATCGATGAAACGAAGCTGCGGAGCCGTATCAATGGTTCGAGGAGTCATAACACCAACTCATTCTACCGTGATTATGCGTGTGACTTTTTCTGCAGAAATTTGGAACAATGAGTGTATGGCTAAGACTGTGAAGAAGGCGGACCGCCAGACAAAGGCCGTTAAGCCCGCCAAAAAGGGATACGTTGATCCAGGTTGGGGCGACCACGCACCGGGCCAGCACCCGGTAACGGAGATTATCGCCACGGTGAACGGTGCGATGAGCCCGTTCGGTAACGAGACGGATTTCCCTCGTCCGTACGAGGAGACAGGCTACGTCCACCCCGTCACCAACATTAACCATTAATTAAGCTGGTCGAACGCCCCGCCTAGACACGGGGCGTTTTGGCATGCTCGCATGTGGTTCGGCCGGATGTCGGCGTCGCCGACCCGTTGCCGTCCGAGGCTGTGCACGGTGACGGGGGTGCACGGTGACGGCTGTCAGGCTCGTCTCAACGCATAATGCCCCACGGAAATCTCCGTGGGGCATTGTGTGCGGGCCCTGCGAATGAGACCGCAGGTGGAGGGGCTCCACTGGCGGTCGCTACGCCGACCTACTGTGCGTTCTTTACTGCTGCGCTGACCTGGGGGAGGTTAGCGTCAATGAACTGTGCGTTGGCTGCGTAGAAGTTCTGGATATCCTGACGGTGGAAATCGTACATCCCGTGAACCTCAGCCGGTACCTGAATGCCGACGGCAGCCAGACGGTTGACAACGAGGTTGAACAGAACGTCAACGGGAAGCTTGTCATCGGAGGAGGACTGGACGACCTCTTCGACGATATTCTCCGTGGACTCGAGTGCGGAGGACTCGTTGCTCGGTGCATTGCGCGGTGTCGGAGCGGAATTCAGTCCAAGGCGGGCGGAACAGGCCGGCCAAGCGCCCCAGCCCTGCGAGGCCAGAATGCGCTCAGCGACGGCGATCTGCTGCTCACGCGTTGCCTGGTAGGCGTAGGGGGCGAATTCGCGACCGCCGTGAGCGGACCACGTGCTCGGGCTGAACTGAAGGCCACCGTGGTAGCCGTTGCCCGTGTTGATGGACCAGTTGCCGCCTGCCTCGCACTGTGCGAGACGGTCCCAATCGGAGTCCGGAGCGGCCTGCGCTGCCGGGGTAGCGATTGTGGTTGCTGCAGCAACAGCGGTTGCGGAAGCTGCAATCTTTGCGAAGGTGGTCTTCTTCGGCGCGGAGTGTCGTGCCATCTGAATTAGTATCCTTTCAAGATCTGCGTTAGTAAAAGGTGCGAGCCACCCTTACTCTGTGCCACAGCGGTGGCGCGGAAAACAGTGTTGTTCAAATTTCTGTTGGTGCTTTGGCTCTTTGCACCTTTACTTCATCGCTTACGGCATGCGGACGAACCGGCACCCTGCGATGCATGCGCTCAAATATAACGCAATGGTAACGAAATAGTCACATTTTGAGCCCCATCGACGGGATTTCCGGCCGTGTTTGTCGGCAAAGCTCCAGCGTCTGGCGGTCAAATTCGCGATTGTGTGATTGGTCACAAATGTGACTTTTGGGCCTTTGAAGGATCATTTGCACGGTTACCGACGGGGAATGAAACGGGTGAGCGGGGCGTTATTAATAAGGTATGGGCGAGGCTGCCCCGTGTAGACTGGAGCAGTCTATAGACAGTGAAGAAGGCAACGTAGTGAATAGGCGACGCCTCATGATGAAAGGTGGTTGTTAACCATGCCGATCGGCAAAGTGAAGTGGTATGACCCGGACAAGGGCTTCGGGTTTGCCTCCAATCCTGGGCAGGAGGACGTTCATATTTCGAAGTCCGTTCTCCCCGAAGGAGTGGACACTCTTCACCCTGGCCAGCGCATTGAGTTCGATTTCGCTGCCAGTGGGCGCGGTCCCCAGATCCTGCGCATGCGGCTCGTGGATCCGCCGCGCAGGCCCCGCAAGCCGGAGCACAAGTACACCGCAGAGCAGCTGAATTCCATCGTCGGCGATCTCATGACGCTGCTGGAGGACAGCGTCCAGCCCCATCTCCAAAAGGGACGGTGGCCGGATAGAAAAGCCGGGCGCCAGGTGGCCGAGATCCTCCGCGTCGTGGCGAAGGAACTCGATAAGTAAAGAAAGAGAAAAAGGGTCCGCGTGGCCCTTTTATTTTTGTTCTTTTGTTTGGTCGTCCGCAATGGACCTTTTATGTTTAGTCGTCGGCAATGGGCCTTTTATGCTTGGTCGTCGGCAATGGACCAGGTAACAACGACCGGGGTCTCGGTGCCGTCGACGCGTTGGACTTGCATGGAGCTCACTTCCACCATCATCAGTGCGGCCGTGTCCTTTTTTACGGGGATCTCAACGTCCCGCGGATCCGCCGAGCGGAAGTAATGCTCGTCGTTTTTCGCCGGGTCGTCGTAAATAGCTAGGAGCGACCAATCATGGTCACCAACTTCTTCCGGCACCGTGATTGTCACCGTCTCGCCGGAATTGAGGTCTGTGGTGAAAACGGAGCCATCGCAATCATTCGCCGGTGCGCCGACTTCGCAAACCGCGTACGGCGACACCGTTGTATCAACGCCGTCGATGCGAACAGTGGTGGTGAGAGAGGCCGGATCGACATAGGAAGCGCGCTCCCGCCACGCACTGACGCCCATTACTACGCCGAGGATGACGAGGACGGCGAGGATAAACCCGCCGACCATGAGCGCCGTTTTCTTGAGTGAATTCTTCCTTCTCGCCATGGTTACGCATTCTACTTCCCGAGAGACTACTCCGGTACGAATCGCACCTCATACATGATCGGCCACAGCTTGCCCGTGAGATAGAACCGATCCGTCCCTGGAATATGAGCGATGCCGTTGAGGACAGCGTTGGGGTCGGTTGCATCGACAGGCCGCAACCCTGACGCGTCGATAAGCCCCGTTACCGTCCCGGTGGCAGGGTCAATCCGCACAATCTCGTTGGTGAGGAACACATTGGCATAAATAGAACCGTCGGGTGCGCAGGACAGCTCGTTGAGCTTGGAGACGGGCGCGCCGGAAAGCGTGACGTTCACGCGCCGCAGTTCCTCAAACGTCTGCGGATCCCGTTCAGTCAGTGTGGAGGTGCCGTCGGACATGAAGATGGTTGAGTCCGTGCTGCAGAGTCCCCACCCCTCGCCGGGGTAGCTCACCGTGTCGATGGGTTTCAGCGACTGTGGATCGATGCGGAAGGCCGTGTGCTCCTTCCATGTCAGCATCCAGATGGTGTCGCCCACATGCGTCAGCCCCTCGCCGAAGTACTCGTCGCCAATCGCTGAGGATACCGTGGCCGTGCCGTCCAGCGTGCGCCGATAGATGCCACTGTGGCGGTAGGTTCCGTGGGAGACAAGCAGCGTGCCGTCCTCGTCTACCTCGAGCCCTTGCGTGAACGTCTCCGGGTCGAAGGGATGCGTGGCAACCACCTCTACACTGAGCCGTTCGACATTGCTCACGGGAGCCACCGACGTGGATGAGCCCGACGACGAGGTCGTGGCGGTTCCACTCGGCGGAGTAGGGGAGCAACCGAGCAGCGCGAAACAGCAGATGAGTGCGCTGAAAGCAGGAAGGAAATGCCCCATGTGCACTATTGTGCCAGGAATGCTGAATAATAGGGGTGTGACAAGAAGGAAAGAAAGTAACAGACGAGCCGGTGCTCGTGGGGGACACACCGGCGCTAACGCGGAGCGTGCCGAGTCGACGGCGGCGGGGACCCCGCAGGGAGACAACAGTCCGCTTGTCAGCTCTATCGCTGAAAAGATCGCGCGGGGTGCGGCCACAGAGATGGGGGAGGGAAAGGTCGGTGCCCATATTGGGGTGGAGTGTCTTGATGACGAAGTAGCCATCCACCGTTTCGCTGCGGACGTCCCCGGTTATCGCGGCTGGGAATGGAACGTTGTAGTAGCAGTGGCCCATGGGTCCACCTTTGTCACCGTCAATGAAGTGACTCTCATGCCTGGCCGTGATGCGCTTCGTGCACCACGGTGGGTGCCCTACTCTGAACGCGTCCAGCCCGGTGACCTTACCCCTGGTGGGCAGCTGCCCCCGGCCGAAGGAGATCTGCGGCTCACCGATGCCGGCGAAGGCGTGAGCTTCACAGGAGTTCGCACCACTCGTGGAAAGGCGAAGAAGGGAAAGGACATCACGCGCCGTGGGTTGAACGAGACGCTCGCCCGCTGGCGTAAGGGGGCGTACGGGCCGACAAGCGAGTTCGCGGAAAAGGCTGCTTTGAGCTGCATAACGTGCGCGTTCTACCTGCCGTTGGATTCCGAGGTAAGCGACTCCTTTGGCGTGTGCGCCAACGAGTACTCCGCCGACGGACACGTCGTGCATGCATCCTTTGGCTGCGGTGCCCACTCGGATACCCCTCCCATGGAAACGCTTGGCCAGCGTGTTGCCTCCCCCTTTGATGATGAGAAGGAGATCCGTCTCTAGCACTACCTCTCGGGTGGTCCCCGCCCCGGCGCCCCGGTTCGCGCCGGAGCGTATTTGTCTATTTACGGGTTCACCTCCTACATTTAGCTTGGGCTGTGGAACCTCGAACTGACCTCAGGTGTGGCATGACTTCCAGTGCGTTCACATGCGACATCCGCCGAGTCTCACGGAGGAGACCTTAGCTACAGGTGGCCGTGACGGCAGGGGACGAGCGTTCCCCGGAGCGTCGACAAGCCAAAAAACTACACATCGAGAGAATCGGACATATAACTTCATGGAAAACGGGACACAAACCGAACCAAAACGCACGCGGCCGGTTGGCCGACTGGATAGCTTCTTCCACATCACCGAGCGCGGCTCCAGCGTGGGGACGGAGGTGCGGGCGGGTCTGGTGAGCTTCTTCGCCATGGCCTACATCGTCATCCTCAACCCCCTCATCCTCGGTACGACGGAGGACTTCACCGGACACGCGCTGGGCATCCCCCAGGTCGCATCCGTGACGGCGCTGGCCGCCGGCGTCATGACCATCCTCTTCGGCATCTTTGCCAAGTACCCGTTCGGCATCGCCACGGGGCTCGGCATCAACACCATGGTCGCCGTCACCTTCGTCGCCAGTGAGGGCCTGAGCTGGGAGGAGGCGATGGGGCTCATCGTTATCGACGGCATTATTATCGTCATCCTCGGGCTCACGGGCTTCCGCACCGCCGTCTTCCTCGCTATCCCGCGCTCCCTCAAGGCCGCGATGAGTGTGGGCATCGGCCTATTCATCACAATGATTGGGCTTGTCGACGCAGGCTTCGTTCGTCGTGTCCCCGATGCCGCCGGGACGACGGTCCCCGTCGGGCTGGGCATCGATGGTTCGATTGCTAGCTGGCCCACCCTCACCTTCGTCATCGGACTCATCATCTGCGGGCTCCTCATCGCCCGCAACGTCCCCGGTGGGCTGTTCATCGGCGTCGTAGTCAACACGATCATCGCGATGATCATCGAGGCCGTCACCGGTGCCGGCCCGAGCTTTGTCGACGGCAAGCCCAACCCCGCCGGCTGGAACCTCGCCGTCCCCGCACTTCCCGATTCCATCGGGGGCATCCCGGACCTGTCCCTTGTGGGCAACGTCGATCCCTTCGGGGCCTTCGCCCGCGTCGGCGCGATCACCGCGTCGCTTCTCGTCTTCTCCTTGGTCTTGGCAAACTTCTTCGATGCCATGGGCACAATGACGGCACTGGGTAAGCAGGCTGGACTCACCGACGAGAACGACATCCTCCCAGGTATGAAGCAAGCCCTCGTCGTGGAGGGCTGCGGTGCCATCGTTGGTGGTGCCGCGAGCTCCTCCTCGAATACGGTCTTTGTGGACTCCGCAGCGGGCATCGCCGACGGTGCGCGCACCGGCCTGGCCAACATTGTCACCGGTGGCCTTTTCCTGGCAGCCATGTTCCTCACGCCGCTGTACGAGGTCGTTCCGATTGAGGCGGCAGCCCCCGTCCTCGTCATCGTCGGCTGCATGATGATGGGCCAGGTCGTGGACATCGATTTCTCGGACTTCGCTGTCGCCCTGCCGAGCTTCCTCATGATGATCGTCATGCCGTTCACGTATTCGATCACCAACGGCATCGGCGTTGGCTTCGTTGCCTACGCAGCCATGATGCTGCTGTCCGGCCGTGCCCGCAAGGTGCACTGGCTTATCTGGCTCATCGCCGCGCTGTTCCTCGTGTACTTTGGCATGGACCCGATCATGAACGTGGTTCACGGCTAACGTTTACCTCGAAGCAGCAGAACAAGTAGCACCAGCAAAGGAACCCCCACAGTGACCTCCATCATCCGCATTGACGACCCGAACGACCCGCGTCTCGACGATTACCGCGACCTCAACCACTCCGATACCCGCCCGGACCTGCCAGGTGGCAAGGGGCTCGTGATCGCGGAGGGGTCACTCGTCATCCCGCGGCTGCTGGAGTCGCGGTTCCCCGTGCGCAGCATCCTCGGCTTCCAGCCCAAACTGGATTCCCTGTTGGCGGCGCTGGGCGACGCAGGGGCCAACGATGTGCCCGTCTACGAGGTCACCCGCGAGGTGCTGGCCGAGGTCGCTGGCTTCGACATGCACCGCGGGCTCGTGGCAGCCGCCGACCGCGCACCGGAATACAGCGTTGGAGAAGTCGTAGATGGTGCCTCTACGCTGTGCATCCTCGAGGGGGTGGGGGATCACGAAAACATCGGCTCGATCTTCCGCAACGCCGCAGGGCTCGGCATCGACGGTGTCTTGTTCGGCGCCGGTTGCGCCGACCCGCTGTACCGGCGCGTCGTGCGCGTGTCCATGGGGCATGTCCTGCGCCTGCCCTACGCGCACATGGAGGGAAAGACAACGAACTGGCAGCACGGCCTTGCCTACCTGCAGGAGAAGGGATTCCAGATCATCGCGTTGACACCCAATCCCGAGGCGGCGAACCTGCAGGACGTCATCGACCCGACGAAGAAGACGGCGATTCTCGTCGGTGCCGAAGGCCCCGGACTGACTGAGCACGCCATGCGCGCCACCGATGTGCGCGCCCGCATTCCCATGCAGCCGGGCACCGATTCGCTCAACGTCGCGACCGCCGCTGCCATTGGTTTTTACGAGGCATTGCGCCACCGACAGTGAATGTGACACGGCCCATAGAGAGTACCTATGTGCGAGAGGTCAGACAGGCACGGGTACGATGCCCTCTATGTCTAACCTCAGTCCTCTAGAAACAGAAGGAAATCAGCGCGACGTAACAGACGCTAAAGAGGCTGCACCGAAGGAAAAGACCTTCTTCGGGCAGCCTCGTGGTCTAGCGAACCTCTTCGGGGTGGAGATGTGGGAACGCTTCTCCTTCTACGGTATGCAGGCCATCGTCATCTACTACATGTGGTACGAAGTCACCCGCGGCGGCCTGGGCATGGACCAGGCATCCGCAGCCTCCATCATGGGGGCCTACGGTGGCCTTGTGTACCTTGCCTGCCTCGCCGCAGCTCTCGTAGCTGACCGCATGCTCGGCTCAGAGCGCACCCTCTACTACTCGGCAATCATGGTGATGTTCGGGCACGTCGCCCTCGCATTCGTGCCCGGCTACTCGGGTCTCGCCCTGGGGCTCGTGCTCATCGCGATCGGCTCCGGCGGCGTGAAGACGAACGCCTCCGTGGTGCTGGGCCAGCTGTACAGCCGCGACGATCCGCGTCGCGATGCTGGCTTCACTATCTTCTACCTGGGTGTGAACATCGGTGCTCTCCTCGGCCCCGCCCTCACGTCTGCGGTCTGGGGCTGGAAGGGCTTCCACTGGGGCTTCGGAATCGCCGCCATCGGCATGTTCCTCGGCCTGGCGCAGTACACGCTGATGAGGAAAGAAACTATCAAGGGAGCCGGCCATGAAACGCCGAACCCGCTGCCCGCAAAGGCCTACCCGGTCTGGTTGGGAGGCGCGGCAGTCCTCGTCATTGTCTGCGTCTGGCTCGTCGTCTCCGGCATCGTCAAGGTTGTCTGGTTGTCCAACATCGTCACTGTCGTGGCGCTCATCTCCGCCATTGGTCTGTGGTGCCAGATGTACTACTCGCCGCTAACGACGGCGAAGGAAAAGTCCCGCCTCGTGGGCTTCATCCCCATGTTCATTTCCGGTGTCTTGTTCTTCGCCATCTTCCAGCAGCAGTTCACCGTTCTGGCTTTCTACTCCGAGTCCCGCCTGAACCGAGTGGTGTTCGGCGTGGAAATCCCGCCGTCACTTGTGCAGCTGTTCAACCCGCTGTTCATCTGCGCTTTCTCCGCCGTTTTTGCGGGCATG
Source organism: Corynebacterium sp. HMSC073D01 (assembly GCF_001815555.1). NCBI lineage: Bacteria > Bacillati > Actinomycetota > Actinomycetes > Mycobacteriales > Corynebacteriaceae > Corynebacterium > Corynebacterium sp. HMSC073D01. The sequence continues at coordinate 17,508 of NZ_KV821031.1, forward strand.
TGGACGCGTCTGGGGGACCGCCAGTGGTCTGTGCCCGTGAAGTTCGCTGCGGCGAACGTCATCATCGGCCTGTCGCTGCTGTTCTTCGTCCCGTTCTCCGGCGGCGCGGACAACACCACCCCGATGTGGGCACTCGCCTGGATCCTGTTCCTGTTCACCATGGGTGAGCTGCTCCTGTCGCCGGTGGGCAACTCGCTGGCGACCAAGGTTGCACCGGAGGCGTTCCCCTCCCGTTCCATGGCGATGTGGATGATGGCCGTGGCAATGGGCACGGCTCTTGCCGGTAGCCTCGCTGCCTACTACGATCCGACGAGCGCCAGCTCAGAGAACACATTCTTCATTTCCCTGTCTGTGGCCTCGGTGATCCTCGGCGCAGTTTTGTTCTTCCTGCGCACATGGATTCTCAAGAAGTTCGTCGATATCCGGTAGTCACCGATATCAGGTAGTAGCCGATATCCGGTAGCAAACGATATCGGGTAGTAACCGAAATCGGGTAGCAAACGATATCGGGTAGTAACCGAAATCCGCTAGTAACAACAAGCAAAGGGCCGCACGGTTGCCGTGCGGTCCTTTGTGCTATTTCTCTCTGTCAAGGTGTCGCAGACGCTCCTTCGCCGCCGCAGCCTTGTTTCTGGTGAGACGGAAGAGTTTTTTGCCCGTTAACCACCCGATATGCGCGACATCGCGGGCGATCTTGGCCACCTCCGTGCCGGGTGCGTCATCCACCTCAGCGCCTGCGCCGGGTTCATTGTGTGCCTCGTAATCGTCGTAATCGGGGTTGGTGGCGGAGAAACCGAGCTTTGTGGAGCTCGTAACAACGACCTCGCTGAGCGGGGGTGACGGCGCGTGGGACTCGATCCGGGGTTCCTTCCGCCCGTCGGTGGCGTAGCCCACGACGTTAATGTCCGGGCCAGAAGAACTGATGGGTACACCTAGCCAGCCGCACTCTGCACCAGCGACGAGATCCTTCGGTGCGAAGGGCAGATCGATTCCCTCGGAGTGGCCGGACCAAAAGCCGTACTCGAACCCCTCGGGGAGCCCTTTGTCCTCGTAGACGCGCGAGCGGGTGGCGCAGAAACTGCGACGCAACTTGTCGCCCTGGAAGTGGGCGATACCCGCGAAGGTGGACTCCGTGTCCTCGGCGAAAACATAGAGGTCGGGGCTATTGATAGCAGTAGTAAGGCGGGAGGAGAGCGCCGACAGCTTGGTCAGCTCGTCGACAAGCATCTGCACAACGATGATGCCCGGGAATCCACCGATGTAGAACTCGTCCTTCCCCGGCACCGTCGAACGGTTCAAGGGGAACGTACCGATCGTGGTTATTGGCCTGGACGAGTCCAGCTGGCTGAGGAACTTTCTGCCAAAGCCGCGGTCCGGAGCCGGCTCCGTCGCCAACACCGCAGCCACATCGGCGGTCGAGACGAACCACAGCGTGACAACGACAGCCATCTCTAGTCCTTACCCCCGTTGGGCGGACGCGTTGCGCGCACGCCGAGGAGGACATCCTCCCAGTGAGGTGTGCTCGACTTCCTCCGCTTCCTCTTGCGATGTTCTCCCGCTCGTCGACGGTTCTCGGCCGGCGGGTTCTGCAGGAAACTGTCGTCTCCTGACAGCTCTCCAGTGATCATTTCGTCTTCCGGCTCTGGGGTCTCCGGCTCCTCCTCCATCTGCTCCGGCTCGTCGTAGGAAAGAGACGACCGGGGAGAAATGAGGTCAGTTGCCGTGGAGTTCTTCGGCTCAACAATGGTCGGACCCGTCTGCTTGAGGGTGACGTACCACTCGGCAACATACTCGGTGAAGCCCGCTGTCCACGTGACGGTTGCAATCCACGTGCCTGTGCTATCGCGATACGCATCCCACGTGGCGCGCTCAAGGTCGTAATCATGGCGCGAAAAAGCCTGGGCAACAAGCTCTCCCACCGTGGGCGCACCCGGAGTAGAAGGAGCCTGGAGGTAGCCTGCCCGGGCTAGTTCGGCCATCCGGTGGCGCTCCGTAAGCACAGGGTGCGCGAAGGATTCGATACGTGCCGGTGTGACCCCCATGTCCTCGGCGAGTTCTTCCACAGACGCGCCCGCGCGAATACGCTCCTGGATCTCCCGCGGACGCAGGCTGAGCGGAGCCGCGTACGATGTCTCAGGTTCGGGCGCTGCTGCTTCTTCTACCTTCTTATCCAGGATCTCCCGTAGCTCGGAGGTAACCTCGACGAAGAACTCCTCGGAATCGTCCGTGGTAAAAACCAACGACGATGCAGACGACTCGGCGGGGACAAGCCGAAGCTCACGCATGGGCACACTCCTCTGACAAAAGAACAACCGGTTCCCTCTAGCCTAACCGTTTGACCACCAATTGTGGTGTAGCTCCGCCCCGGCGGTGGAGAGTAACGCGCCGGGGCGAAGGTCTTAAATCATGGCAGAAAGGACGTAGTCGATGCAGCGTGTCAGCTGGGCGATGTCATCCGGCTCGATCGCCGGGAACATACCGATGCGCAGCTGGTTCCTGCCGAGCTTGCGGTAGGGTTCGACATCCAAAATGCCGTTTTCACGCAGCTCGGAGGCCAGCGCAGCCGCGTCCACTGTGTCCGCGAAGTCAATGGTTCCCACCACAAGCGATCGTCCCGCAGGATCCGCGACGAATGGAGTTGCCAACTCGTGGGCATCAGCCCACGAGTAAAGGATGGAAGAGGACTGGCGCGTGCGCGCGACCATTCCGTCCAGGCCTCCGTTTTCATTCATCCAGCGGATTTGATCCGCAAGCATGAGGAGAGTGGCCACTGCGGGAGTGTTGTATGTTTGGTTCTTCCGAGAGTTATCCAGCGCTTTCTTTAGTGACAGGAAAGCAGGCTGGAAACGGTCGCTGGCCGCGATCTTTTCAATGCGCTCGATTGCGCGCGGAGAGAAAGCACCAAGCCAGAGGCCGCCGTCCGAGGCAAAGCATTTCTGCGGGGAGAAGTAATAAACATCGGTCTGGGTGATGTCCACCGGCAATCCGCCGGCGCCGGAGGTGGCATCGATGGCGATGAGCGCATCGTCAGCCCCCTCGGGCCGGATGACCTCCACCATCGCACCCGTAGACGTTTCGTTGTGCGCCCAGGCCAGGACATCGCAGCCGGGCATCGCCACTGGAGTGGGGGAGGTCCCAGGATCAGTTTTGTGGATCTCGGGTTCTTCCAGCCACGGGGCAGCAGCAGAGGCGGTGGCGAATTTGGTGGAGAACTCTCCAAAAGCGAGGTGGCCGGACTTCTTCTCAATCAGTCCGAACGTTGCTGCGTCCCAAAACGCTGTAGCACCGCCGAGCGACAGGAGAATTTCGTAGCCTTCGGGCAGCGAGAAGAAGGACGTAAGTCCGTCCCGGATATCCCCGACCACATTTTTCACACCTGGCTTGCGGTGGGACGTGCCGAGGATATCCCGTGCATGTGTGGTGATTGTTTCAACCTGGCTGGGACGAACCTTCGATGGTCCGCAGCCAAAACGCCCGTCGGTTGGAAGTAAATCCGTGGGAATCGTGATAGCCATATCCTCTCCTTGCATCTCTGAGTGTGTACAAGGACTATAGCGCATAATTTGCATATACGTGTAAAAAATGCGACTATTTTCTGACTGGTAGGTAGATTGAGGTCACCGCAAACGGGGGTGGTATCCGGTGGCGTTAAGGGGGAATTGCGGGGGTAATGGGATTTTTCACCCATGGTGTGACTAAAAACCTTGGTTATAGCCTTAAACAGTGATTGTTCATCAATCGGCAAACGGTACAGACGTACGGTATCGGGGTGGCCCTGGTAAAATTCGGGCGCAGAAGACTTGAGAAGCTTTGTGCTTTCAAATTGTGGCAAAACGGCCGTGGCGCATAGATTTTCCGCGTACCATGGGGAGACATATGTATGGCGGCCGAAGTCGCACGAAAAGTAGGAAGGTGTAAACACAATGACATCCGAAGCATCCGAAAAAAAGGACAAAGTCGTACTCCACTACCCGGGTGGGGAATACGAAATGGATATCGTCCCCGCTACCGAGGGCGAAAGCGGAATTAACATCAACAAGCTGCGCACATCGACGGGGCTTGTCACCTACGACCCGGGTTACCAGTCCACCGGCTCCACAAAATCTGCCATCACGTACATCGATGGTGAGAACGGCATTCTTCGCTACCGCGGTTACTCCATCGAGGACCTGGCGGAGAAAGCTACCTTCAACGAGGTCAGCTACCTGCTCGTCCACGGCGAGCTTCCCACCCAGCACGAGCTCGAGGTGTTCAGCGATTCCATTCGCCACCACACGCTGTTGGATGAAGATTTCAAAGCGGCGTTCTCCATTTTCCCGCGAGATGCACACCCGATGGCAATCCTTGCCTCGTCGCTTAACATTTTGTCTACCTACTACCAGGACACGCTCGATCCGATGAACCCCGAGCACCTGGACAAGGCTACCGTTCGCCTCATGGCGAAGGTGCCAATGCTGGCCGCATACGCACAGCGTGCCCGCAACGGTGAGCCGTACATGTACCCAGATAACTCCCTCAATGCACGCGAGAACTTCCTGCGCATGATGTTCGGCTTCCCCACGGAGCCCTACGAGGTTGATCCGATCATGGTGAAAGCCCTCGATCAGCTACTCATTCTCCATGCAGATCACGAGCAGAACTGCTCCACCTCCACGGTACGGATGGTCGCTTCCTCTCACGCCAACATGTTCGTTGCAATTGCCGCCGGAATCAACGCACTGTCCGGCCCGTTGCACGGCGGCGCCAACCAAGCTGTACTCGCCATGCTGGAGCGAATCAAGCAAGACGGTGGCGATGCCAAGAAGTTCATGGAGCGCGTGAAGAACAAGGAAGACGGTGTCAAGCTCATGGGCTTCGGTCACCGCGTGTACAAGAACTACGACCCGCGTGCCCGGATCATCAAGTCCACCGCCCACGAGATTCTAGAGAAGCTCGGCGGCGATGAGACCCTGGATCTTGCACTCGAACTCGAAGAGATCGCGCTTGCAGATGACTACTTCATCGAGCGCAAGCTGTACCCGAACGTCGATTTCTACACGGGTCTTATTTACCGTGCGATGGGCTTCCCCGAGGACTTCTTCACCGTCCTCTTCGCTATCGGCCGCCTTCCCGGCTGGATTGCCCAGTACCGTGAGTTGGTGGAGGATCCCACTTCCAAGATCTACCGCCCGCGGCAGGTCTACACCGGTTACCAGAAGCGCGAATGGGTTCCCCGTTCTGAGCGCAAGTAAGTGCAGAGTCGCCCCCTCTTTTTACTCCTATGTGAAAAGAGGGGGTTTGACTACGTACGCGGTATGTCACCTAAACTGAACAGCACTTAGGACTTACAAGGAGAGAAAACATTCATGACTGACCAGAAACCCGTCATTGACGTTCCCACCGGCCTCGCGCCCGAGGACATCGTCGTCGAGGATATTACCGTTGGCACGGGGGCAGAGGCCCTCGCTGGTGGCGCCGTCACCGTCCACTACGTTGGGGTGGACTTTGCCACGGGCGAAGAGTTCGACTCCTCCTGGGACCGGGGCGAAGCTATTACGTTCCCGTTGAATGGCCTCATTGCCGGCTGGCAAGAAGGCATTCCAGGGATGCGCGAGGGTGGTCGCCGTAAACTGATCATTCCTCCGGAGGCCGCTTACGGCCCCGCCGGTGGAGCACACCCGCTGGCAGGCAAGACCCTCGTCTTCGTCATCGACCTCATCGAAGTCAAAGGCTAGAGAAGCGCCCAACTAGTTGCAGGCTAGTCGCTCATAATGGGCGAACCGCTGCTCCCTCCCGACCCGGTCGGGAGCAGTGTGCAGACTTTGTAGCGTCGCCTCAATGGCAGAGAGAACGCGGGCAAGGAAGTCCGCAGGCTCGTCTTTCGCATCGGGGAATTCGGGGATAATGCCATCGATAATGCCCTCGGCAAGAAGGTCCGTGGCTTTTACACCGTGGTATTCCATCATCTCCGCGGCATGGTCAGTGTCACGGTACAAGATGGCTGATGCACCTTCTGGGGGCAGGGGTGACAGCCAGGCGTTTTCCGCGCAGAGCACGCGGTCGCTTGGCAACATAGCGAGTGCACCGCCACCACAGCCCTGGCCGAGGATGACAGAAACAGTGGGCACATCTGCGTCGACAAGCTCACCCAACGTCCGCGCGATAGAACCGGCCATGCCCTTTTCCTCCGCCGCCCTAGTCATCTCAGCGCCATCCGTATCAATGATGGACACGAGTGGCAGGTTGAGTGCCTTAGACAGGCCAATGCCGCGCCGGGCCATGCGCAGGGCGTTCGTACCCAAGTGCTCGCTCACGGAGCGGTCCTGGCCAATGAGCATGACCGGACGCCCGGAAATCTGCGTCAGCGCCACCTTCACCGCGTCGGAACGGCGGCCATCGCCCGAACCAGAGAGCATGATGGTGTTGCGGGGGAGCATCGTCAAAAGGTCATTGACGGTTGGACGCGCGGGGTCACGCGTGGTGACGATCGCCTCCCAGGCATCCTTTGGGGTCAGACGCGAGCCATCGTAGATGACCGGATCTTCTCGTCGGTTGGCATCGGTGGAGCTGGGAGTGAGGATATCGATGAGTTGAGCAACAGTCTCGTTGAGCTGATCCACAGGAACCACACCATCGATAACCCCCACTCGCGCAAGATTCTCACCCGTCTGTACTCCCTCCGGCATCGGCGTGCCCGTCACCAGCTCGACGACGCGGGGACCCAAGAACCCGAGGAGCGCGTGCGGCTCCGCGAATGTGATGTGTCCCGACGATCCCCAGCTCGCCATTACACCGCCCGTCGTTGGATTGCGAAGATACACTAAGAACGGCAGCTTCTCGTCTTTGTGCCGATACACCGCCGTCGTGATCGAAATCATGAGGGTGAACGCCTTTGTGCCCTCCTGCATGCGAGTACCACCCGAGGATGGGGAGATGATAAGCGGAAGGCGACGCTCCGTGGCGCGGTGGATGCCCTCGATGATGCGGGTTGCTGTTGCCGCACCGATGGAGCCACCGAGGAATGCAAACTCGCTGACGACGTAAGCGACGGGACGCCCACCGATCGTGCCTTCGCCGGTAATCACCGCCTCGTCTACCCCCGAACGGTCTCGAGCCCGGGCAAGTGAAGCCGCGTAATCCTCCGAAATGTTCCCGTACTCGGGTGGAGTATCCCAGGAAATATTGCTGTTCGCATCCAAGACGATGCGTAAAAATTCATGTGCCGATGTGTGTGCCATAGGGCAACGGTAGTCAAAAATGTGAGTAAAGATGCCCTAAACCCCTCAAAATAGTGTTGAATGGGGGTATGACTAACCCCTCTCAGTACGTGACCTTCAATGACGGAAACACCATCCCGCAGCTCGGATTTGGCACATGGAAACTCCGCGGCGATGACTGCTACACCGCAGTACGCACGGCCATCGACACCGGTTACCGGCACATTGACACCGCCAGGATTTATGACAACGAGGAACCCGTTGGACGCGCCGTAGCCGATGCCATCGCAGCAGGGGATGTCGAGCGCGAGGACCTGTTTATCACCACCAAGCTGTGGAACGACGACCACGACAAGGCGCCGGAGGCCTTCGAGGCATCCCTTACTCGTTTGGGGCTTGATTACGTGGATGCCTACCTCATCCACTGGCCGTTCCCCGCACAGAACGCATATGTCAGGGCGTGGGAAGATCTCATCCGCATCCAGGGCGTTGGGCGAGTGCGTAGCATTGGCGTAGCCAACTTCTACGAGGAAACGCTCGACGAGCTGCTTGAAAAGACGGGTGTCGTGCCCGTCATGAACCAGGTGGAGCTGCACCCTGGCTTCTCCCAGGCTTCGTTGCGCGCCTACCACGACGAACACGAGATCCTCACGGAGGCATGGTCTCCGCTGGGGCGCGGCGATAGCCTCAACGAGCAGGCCGTCACGCGTGTCGCCGAGGAAGTAGGTGCGACACCGGCGCAGGTTGTTATTGCGTGGCACCTGGCGTTGGGCAACATCGTCATCCCCAAATCGGGTACGAAGGCCCGCATTGAGGAGAATTTTGCTGCGCTGGACGTGGCCCTCACTGATGCCCAGATCGAGGCTATCACCGCACTCGATGCGGACGGAGGACGCTCCTACAATGACCCGCGCGAGTGGCCTGAGCTGGAAAGCTAGCCGGTGAAGGAGAACCTATCGCTGACGATCGACGGCCCCCTTGCGGATATTTGCTTGGACCGTCCGGCGAAAAGGAACGCGCTGACGACGGAGATGGTTACTGCCATCGCGGAGTTCGTCGGCGCGCTTCCCGCTGATGTGCGCGTGATCTTGCTGCGCGGCGAGGGGCCGGCTTTTTGCGGGGGTGCGGATCTGCGCGTTGCCGCCGCCTCCGAGGAATTCCACGCGGGCTTGTTCTCCATGCTGGATGCGCTCGTGAGCAACTCCCGGCCCGTCGTCGCCTATGCGCACGGCCCGGCCGTTGGTGCAGGTATGGAGCTCCTCCTCGCCAGCGATATTGTCATCATGGCACCCGATGCTTGGTGCGAACTCCCACCGGCACGCCTCGGTTTCGCCCTCGACAATTGGTCCATCCGTCGGCTCGCCGACATCGTCGGATTGGGCCACGCCCGCGCCATTCTGCTCGCCAGCCAGCGCGTGTCCGCCCAGCGCGCGATGGACATAGGCCTCGCACACCACCTCGGTGACTGCGACACCGCCCGCGAGCTGTGCGCGCGCATCGCCTCCTTCCCCCCAAGGGGAATTGCCCAACTCAAGGCTGTGCTCAACGACGGTGGCTACACACATAAACTATCGCCTGAACACCAACAGCTTTTCGACGCGGCCTGGGCAGCAGCCCGCGCACCCTGGTAAACTTCCACTACTTCAACGCGGGTGCGCCCCATACGCGCACCCTCCCAATGTGGAAAGGGCGGTGCCTCGTGGATCATAGCGTCATCACCAGCGAAATCCTGTCAGTCATGTGGATCATGATCGCAGGACTCCTTAGCCCTCTGCTGAGTTTTGCCACCGGCAAGCGTGTCCCCGGCGTGGTGTTCATGCTTGTGCTTGGCGTGTTTATCGGGCCCCATGTTCTTGGGCTTGCTGAAGCCGAGGGTGCTGTCAGCCTTCTGCGCGAACTGGGGCTCGGCATGCTGTTCCTCCTCGCCGGCTGGGAGATCGACATGCAAGCTATGCGAGGCCGGTCGGGACGCGTCGCCATCGGGACCTGGGCAGCATCCATCACCGTTGCGTTTCTCGCCGCCTGGCTTATCTTCGACCGCGCCGATGTGTTGCAGGCTATCGTCTTGGCCATCGCGGTGTCATCCACGGCGATGGGCACACTCCTGCCGATCACAAAAGACAACGGCATCGATCATCGTCCCGTCGGTCGCGCCGTCATGCAGCACGGCGCGGTGGGCGAGCTCGGCCCGATCCTCGCAATGGCCCTCTTGCTTTCCACCCGTGCGACGTGGTTGACGCTTACGATCCTCGTATTGTTTTTCGTCGGTGCGATCATCATCGCGTTCGTTCCGCGCACGGTTCGCGCCCTCATGCCCTGGGTGGAACGAGCGCTTCTCGACGGCCATTCGCAGACATCCCAGACAGTCTTGAGGTCAGTGATGGTTTTGCTTACCGCCCTGATGGCACTGGCCGCCGTCTTCGAACTAGACATCGTTCTCGGTGCGTTCGCTGCGGGTATCATCCTCAAAGCACTGGTCCCGAAGAAATTCCAAGCGACAATGAACGCGCGCCTCGATGCCGTGGGCTACGGGTTCCTCATCCCCATCTTCTTTGTCACCTCCGGGATGAGTATCGACCCCATGGTCATCTTCAATCACCCTTGGATGTTTGCGGCCATTGTCATCGTCATTTTTATTGCCCGTGGCCTGCCGATCTTCCTCTCGGAGCAGCTCCTGCCCACCCACTCTGGGATAGAGAATGTAAACGAACGATTGCAGCTAGGCCTCTACGGTGCCACAGCGCTTCCGATCATCGTCGCCGTCACAGATATCGCTCAGTCCCGTGAGCTCATCACCAGCGACGCAGCTAATTTGCTCGTGTGTGGCGGTGCCGCCACCGTCTTGTTGTTCCCGATGCTCGCTTCGACGCTGGAGCGGTACAACCCGTTGGCTGAAGATTCTGGCACTCCCGAACCCAACTACGCGTGGATCCGCGTCGCCGTGCCACCGTCGGATGTTCGCACCGCTGCGCAGAAGGAGAAAGACAGTGGACATCTCGAGGAGGGGACAAAACTGGGAGAGCTGAAAACCGACGAACAAATCAAGACTGAGCCCAAGAAATCGCGGGGGTAATTGCCAAGCGGTGTGGTGCTTGTAATGGAATAATTAAACAGGTCACTCATTACACCCATATCAAGGAGAACCATGCACAAGGCAATTGTTGTATTCGAAGTTGAAGGTGGCAACGACAAGGGCGATGACGGGCACCGCAAGGACACGATGCCCATCGTCAACTCCATTAAGGACAAAGGTTGGGACGCTGAGGTTATCTACTTCCACCCGGACAAAGCCGACGAGATCTTTGACCGCGTTTCCTCCGAGTTCGACGCATACATCTCCCGCGTCAACCCGGGCAACATTCCCGGTGGCGAGAAGGGCTACTTCGACCTGCTTTCGAAGCTTTCCGAGGCAGGCCTTGTCGGCATGTCTACTCCTGCCGAGATGATGGCATATGGTGCAAAGGATGCCCTGGTTAAGCTCAACGACACGGACCTTGTGCCTTCCGATACCGCCGCCTACTACGAGGTGGAGGATTTCCATAAGACGTTCCCGACCACCCTGTCGTACGGTGAGCGCGTTCTCAAGCAGAACCGTGGCTCCACAGGTTCCGGTATCTGGCGCGTGCAGCTTGCAGACAAGAACCTTGCTGAGACCGTCGAGCCCGGCACGGCCCTTCCCCTCGACACCAAAATCAAGTGCACCGAGGCCGTGGACAACCACACCGAAGAGCGTGAGCTCGGGGATTTTATGGACTTCTGCGACCAGTACATTGAGGGCGATAACGGCATGCTCGTCGACATGCGCTTTATGCCACGAATCGTCGAGGGCGAGATCCGCATCCTGCTCGTCGGTCCGCACCCCGTCTTCGTCGTTCACAAGAAGCCGGCCGAGGGGGGCGACAACTTCTCCGCAACCCTGTTCTCTGGTGCAAAGTACACCTACGACAAGCCCGAGAACTGGCAGGAGCTCATTGACATGTTCGCTGAGGCCCGCCCCGTTATCGCCGAGAAGCTCGGCGGCGACAACATCCCGCTGATCTGGACTGCAGACTTTATGCTCGCGGATGCCGAAGACGGTGGCGACACCTACGTTCTCGGCGAGATCAACTGCTCCTGTGTCGGCTTCACCTCTGAGCTTCACATGGGCATCCAGGATCTCGTTGCCGAAGAGGCCATCAAGCGCGTCGAAGAAAAGCACGCTTAAGCCCACACCTTTCAAGCACGCTTAAGCCCACACCTTTTAAGCACCCTTCGCCCAGGGAGGGTGCTTTTCCTGTTTTGTGGCGCTCGTGGTGGGGGAGTGTCGTACCGCCGTGGGCACACGTTGTGCCGCTCAACTCGCCCGAGTGGGTGCGTATGTCAATGTCACCCCAGCTCATGGGGTGTTCACAAGATCTAGCTTTCCTTCAGACACACGTTTTGCTTGGCTTACCACCCACGCCTAAAAAGAGCCCTGGTGGGTTATATACCCTCGGACGCATGGGGTTGGTTGTGTATTCGTTGGTCCGCCGACCCTGGTCTGGCCTCATAAGGCGGGGTAGACCCCAGCAAACCACGGCGGGGTAGACCCCGCAGAACAAAGCAGGGTAGGCCACCGTCGCTAGCTGGAAAGTGCAGTTCCTGTCTGCAGAATCTCCCGTGGCGTGGGCAGAGGGAAAGGTAGTGAGATACCAGGGATGGTGATGGGAGCATCCATGTTGATGAACCTCGAGGAAAGCGCAGTGTCGAGGCCGGGGATGAGGGGAGCAGACGTAGAAGCGTTCCACTGACCCCAATCGCGGGAGTAAACGTTGTTGACGTCGACGGTCACGCCGTCGATAAGCGCCGTGCGCTTGGCGGGCTGGTGGATGGTGGTCCTGGGGTGGATGCGACCGCCGGAGCCCCAGTCGTGCATCCAGAAGTATTCCCCGAGGCCGTCGTTGCCAGCCCACTCGATGACGTTGTAGTTGCCGTACACACCGAGACGAAGTCCAGCTAACTCGAGAGCCCTCTTGAATCCCTGCAGGTAGGGTCGGATTTGCCCGGCGTACTGGTCCCACGTGGGGTTATCATCAATGGCCACGTACACGGGTCGACCGGCGGGGCCACCTGCAGCAGCGTGCAAAGCGATGGCTTTAGGTGCGTGCTGCGCGGCACCAGCGGCACCGGCAAGCCAGTCGGCAGTTTGCGCGCGACCAAACTGGTAGACAGAGGCTACCCCGAGCCCATGCGCTGCGAAGTCGGCGGTTTCCCCTCGAGAAACCGGTTTGCCAACCATCCAGTCAGCCCCTGGCCGGCGCTCAGACACATAGCGCACAGCACCGAGATGTCCTGCGGCGCGGACACTTGCTGCCGAGGGGACACCCCCGGAATAGTCGATGACGGTGCCTAAAACAGGGCCGAGAGCTGCCGCCGGCTGAGCAGCGACTACAGTGCCAGCGGCTGCAAGCAGTGATGCTTTCATGAAGGTGCGACGATCCATGGTTGCAACAATAGCAACAATTGTCACAAATGGTGACTCGAAAAACGCTCCGCCGAAGTTTCAGCGAAGCGTTTGTCACTCGTGCCCCAGAGTGCCCCAGAGAGTGCCCCAGAGAGGATTCGAACCTCCGACACCCGCTTTAGGAGAGCGGTGCTCTATCCCCTGAGCTACTGGGGCAGGGATAAAACCTTGTATAGAGTACAACATTCGGGGAGGGGTTTAAAAAAATTGCCCCCACAAACGAGATTTTCCCCTCCGATACCTCTAGGCTGGAGTGTAACTATAACCGAGTTTCCCTAAGGATGGCACTTCCATGAGTGAGAAATTGAATCCTACATTTACTGACGTTAACCGACGCGAGTTCATCTGCGAGCAGGTGGAGAAGGACGGTGTCCTGGTCCTCGCTGTTGACCGCATCAAGGAGGATGGCACGCGTAAGCGCGTCATGCTGCTGAACAAGTTCGATGCCAAGAAGCTCTCGGCCGCATGTGAGCTGTACCTGCAGACGATTTTCTCGGCGGCCTTTGCCAAGGACAGCTCCACGCTGTCCCCGGAGGAGATGCTTCAGCTATTCGGCCCGGCGAATGACTAACCACAAAATACTTGTCATCGGCATCGGGGCCGGTAATCCCGAACACCTCACCGTTGAGGCCATCAATGCCATGAAATCCGCCGACGCGGTCATGGCAATGGATAAGGGCGATGCTAAAGCTGACCTCCTTGGCCTGCGGACGTACCTGCTAGAGAAGTATGCCCCGGGCACACCTCTGATAACCGTCGAGGACCCGGAACGCGACCGCAATCCCGTGGACTACAAGGCGGAAGTGGAGCGGTGGCACCAGGCGCGGGCAGAAAGGCTCGCGGCGGCGATGCCGGACGGAACAATTGCGTTCCTCGTCTGGGGTGACCCGAACCTGTACGATTCCACGCTGCGGATCCTCGAGCGGATGGGTGAGAAAGATATCCACGTCATCCCCGGAATCACGTCGATTCAAGCGTTGACCGCCGCTTTCGGGCTCGTCCTGAATAAGATTGGTGGGCCGATCACCATCACGACCGGCCGGCAGTTGGAGGCGGCCTCGTCCCCGCCCGACAACACAGTCGTCATGCTTGACGGCCATAGTGCCTGGCAGGCCAATGTTGGCGAGAACACCTACATCTGGTGGGGCGCCTACTTAGGCACCGAAAATGAGGTCCTTCGGCACGGTTACGTCACAGACATTGGCGATGAGCTCGCCGAGCTGAAGGCCAACTTGCGCATGGAGCACGGGTGGATCATGGATATCTACCTGCTCCGCGAGAGAGCATAAAAATACTCCCACCGTACTGTGAACTGGAACGGTGGGAGTATTTTTTATTGTTCGCCCTCAAGTTCCTTGAGTTTGGCTCGCACAGCACTTGCCGGCGGGTTGGTTTCTGTTGTTCCGTCGGAGTAGTGGACGGTGGGGACAACTCGGTTTCCGTCGTTGACGGATTCTACAAACACGGCTGCCTTGTCGTCTTCTTCCACGTTGATGGTGGTGTATGGGGTTTCGGTTCGATCCAGTGCTTTGAGGAGCTTGGCGCAGTAGGGGCACCAGTCCGTCATGTAAATGGTGGCGTGTTGGGTACTCATGCCTTACGAGTGTACTCGTGGAACGCGTAGTGCACGGGGCCGTCAGTATGCGCGAAGGACCCCTTGGCAGAGGTCTGCCAGATGCCGTCGACCGTGTGCGAAAACGCCGGATCCGATGTGACGGAGGGGACGGTGACGGGGGTTGCAAGGAGACCGTCGAGGAGGACGTCGACAAGCGTCACGGCGATGCGGGAAAGCCGGGGGTATAAGGACTGGTAGAGCGAGCCTCCGCCGATGAGCCAGCCGTCGAAGTCGGCCGGAACAGAGGAGACAACGGTGGCACCGGCGGACCAGTCGCCCGGCTCGCGGGTGGACAGGACGAGGTTCGTCCTGCCTGGGAGGGCCTTGGAGCCGATGGATTCCCACGTTTTGCGCCCCATGAGGATGTCCTCACCCATGGTGGTGTTCTTGAAGTGGTGGAGATCCTCGGGCAGGTGCCACGGCATTGTGGAGCCGTCGCCGATGATCCCGTCGCGTGATTGTGCCCAGATTGCCTTCATTAGACAGCCACCGGCGCCTTGATCGTGGGGTGCGGGTCGTAGCCCACGAGGTCGATGTGCTCGAAGGTGTAGTCGAACATGCTCGGTGCGCGGGTGAGGTCGAGGCGGGGGTAGGGGCGTGGTTCGCGACTGAGCTGCTCACGCACCTGTTCGCGGTGGTTGTCGTAGATGTGGCAGTCGCCACCTGTCCAGACGAAGTCGCCCACGTCGAGGTCGGCCTGTTGGGCGAACATGTGGGTGAGGAGGGAGTAGGAGGCGATGTTGAAGGGAACGCCAAGGAACATGTCGCACGAGCGCTGGTAGAGCTGGCAGCTGAGTTTGCCGTCAGCGACATAGAGCTGGAAAAGGAGGTGGCAGGGCGGGAGCGCCATGTTGTCCAGCTCGCTGACGTTCCAGGCAGAGATGATGTTGCGGCGTGAATCCGGATCCTTTTTGAGCAGTTCGAGGGCCCCGGCGATTTGGTCGATGTGTTGGCCGTTGGGGGTGGGCCAGCTGCGCCACTGCACGCCGTAGATGGGGCCGAGTTCCCCGTTTTCGTCGGCCCATTCGTCCCAGATGGATACCCCGTTTTCGTGCAGCCAGGCGACGTTGGAATCGCCGCGCAGGAACCACAAAAGTTCACCGACGACGGACTTCCAGTGCACCTTCTTCGTGGTGATGAGCGGGAACGCCTCGGCGAGGTGGAACCGCATCTGTTTGCCAAACAGGCTGGTTGTGCCTGTCCCAGTGCGGTCGTCTTTGTGCGCCCCCTCCTCCAGGATTTCGCGGAGGAGGTCTTCGTACGGTGTCGGGATGGTCATGCAGCTAGTGTACCGCCCGGGCAACCGGGGGATTATTTAGTAGCTGCCGTTTGCTTCCTTGTACTCGGCGCATAGGGCGAGGATCTCGTCTGCCATGTCAGGGCGACAGATAAGGACATCGGGGAGGTAGGGGTCCTTGTTGTTGTAGGACAGCTCGGAGCCGTCGAGGCGGGAGCAGTGGAGCCCTGCAGCCTGGGCGACACCGACAGGTGCGGCGGAGTCCCATTCGTACTGGCCACCGGCGTGGATGTAGGCATCGGCGTCACCGAGCAGCACGCGCATGGCCTTGGCACCGGCGGAGCCATATTCGGTAATTTCTGAGCCGGTGCGCTCGGCGACAAAGGAAGCTACCTTGGGGGCGCGGTTGCGGGAGACAATGATCTTGCCGGACTTGGGGCCGAGGACGGCGCGGGCTTCGTCGGAGAAGAAGGTGACTCCGATGTCGGGCAGGCCGACGGCGGCGTAGAGGGGCTTGTGGTTTTCTACGAGCGCGATGTGGACGGCCCAGTCCTGGCGGCCGGTGGCGAATTCCTTGGTGCCGTCGAGGGGGTCGATGATCCAGACGCGGTTCTTGTTCAGGCGGGCAGGGTTGTCGGCTGCCTCTTCGGAGAGGAAGCCGTCGTCGGGGCGGTGCTGCGCGAGGACGCGGGCGATCCAGTTTTGGGCCAGGTCGTCGCCGGCATCGCCGAGGTTGAGGGCTTGCAGTAATCCCACGCCGCGGATTCCTTTGAGGATTTCGGAGGTGCCTACGGCGAGGCGGTGGGTGAGTGTTGCGTCGTCCAAGTGAGCAGTCATGGTTACATAATACGGTCTCCACTAGATTAAAGGCATGGCAGATTCCGTTCTCTCACGTTTTCGCCCGCAGGTTTCCACGTGGTTCACCGACGTTTTCGCAGCGCCGACGGCCGTCCAGGAGGAAGCGTGGCGGGAGATTTCGGACGGAAATAATGCCCTCGTTGTGGCCCCTACCGGTTCGGGTAAGACGTTGGCGGCCTTTTTGTGGGCGATCAACGCGCTTGTGGTGCCTTCGGGGCAGTTGCTTTTGGATGCCACGGGTGAGCGCTCGGTGCCGAAAAAGGACAAGGGCGCGGGCGTGCGTGTGTTGTACATTTCACCGCTGAAGGCGTTGGGCGTGGATGTGGGGGCGAATCTGCATGCGCCACTGCTCGGCATCGCCCGTACGGCGCTTCGTTTGGGGGAGCCTGCGCCGCAGATCACGGTGGGTGTGCGCAGTGGGGATACGCCACAGTCGGAGCGTTCGCGGCAGGTGCGCAATCCTCCGGACATTCTCATTACGACGCCGGAGTCGCTGTATCTCATGTTGACGAGTAAGGCGAAGGATATTTTGACCAGTGTGGATACGGTCATTGTGGATGAGATTCACGCGTTGGCTGGGACGAAGCGTGGGGTTCACCTGGCGTTGTCGCTGGAACGGTTGGCGGAGCTTGCTCCGCAGCATGTGAAGCGCATTGGTCTGTCTGCGACGGTGCGTCCGCTGGAGCGGGTGGCAAGCTTCCTCGGTGGTAAGGAGCCGGTGTCGATTGTGGCTCCGGGGGCCGGGAAGCGGTGGCAGCTGGATGTTCACGTCCCGGTTGATGATATGAGCGATCTGCCGACGCCTGAGGTCGGCTCTACTATCGGTACGTCGCTTGTCGACGATCCCCTCGATCTCACCACCCCGGTGGAGGAGGTGGAGTCCCCGTTTACTCGTGGGCCGGTTCTGCACAGTCCGGCGGGCGAGCCCGCCCCTACGCCCCTCATCTCCGTCGTTGACGATGCGGCGATTGACCAGGATGCGACGATTGACCAGGATGCGACGAAGTCGCATCCTTTCGCGGAGGACTCGGCGCTGCCCACGTCGAACTCTATCTGGCCGTTCATTGAGCAGGACCTATACGCAGAAGTGATGTCCCATGACTCCACGCTCGTCTTTGTGAACTCGCGGCGAACGGCCGAGCGGGTGACCTCGCGGCTCAACGAGCTCTACACACAGGAGCACGACCCGGAGGCGCTCAACGCCCGTGGGCGACGTGACCCCGCCCAGCTTATGAAGCACACGGACATCGCAGGAACTGCAGCACCGGCCATTGCCCGCGCACACCACGGCTCGGTGAGCAAAGACGAGCGCGCAGCAACAGAGAACATGCTCAAATCCGGCGAATTGAAGGCGGTTGTTTCAACCAGCTCGCTAGAGCTCGGCATTGACATGGGCGCGGTCGACCTTGTGATCCAGGTGGAATCCCCACCATCGGTGGCCTCCGGTTTGCAGCGCGTCGGCCGCGCAGGCCACGCCGTGGGAGCCGTCTCGCAGGGGTCCTTTTACCCCAAGCATCGCGCCGACCTCGTGCAAACCGCTGTCACCGTGGAACGCATGCGCGCTGGGCTCATTGAAGAGCTCACCGTGCCGCAAAATGCGCTGGACGTACTCCTGCAGCAGACGGTTGCCCACGTATCACAGAATGACATTTCCGCCGATGACTGGTTTGATGTCGTCCGTCGGGCCTACCCGTACACAAGCCTTGACCGGGAGGTCTTCGACTCTGTCATTGATCTCGCCAGCGGTGCCTACCCGTCGACGGACTTCGCGGACCTCAAACCGCGGATCGTTTACGACAGGGTAAGTGGCATGCTGAGCGCCCGCCCCGGCGCGCAGCGCGTTGCTGTCATCAGTGGTGGCACGATCCCCGACCGGGGCATGTTCGGCGTGTTCCTTGTTGGTGGTGGCGAGGGATCAGCGCCTCGCCGCGTGGGCGAATTAGACGAGGAAATGGTCTACGAGTCCCGAGTAGGGGACGTGTTTACCCTTGGGGCGACGAGTTGGCGGATTGAGGAGATCACCCGCGACCAGGTGCTTGTTACGCCCGCGCCGGGGCATACCGGGCGCCTGCCGTTTTGGTCTGGTGGGCAGGAAGGGCGGCCGGCGGAGCTCGGCCGGGCGGTGGGGGAGTTTCGTCGAGAAGCTGTCAGCGACCGCGCGCGGGTCGAAGGCCTGGGGCTGGACGCGCGGGCAGAGGACAACCTGTTGGCGTTCCTGCATGAGCAGCAGGAAGCCACCGGTGTCGTCCCCGATGAGAAAACACTCGTGCTTGAGCGTTTCCGCGACGAGCTTGGCGATTGGCGCATCGTGCTGCACTCGCCGTACGGGCGTGGTGTCAACGCGGCGTGGGCGCTGGCCGTCGGTGCCCGGGTGTCGGATCTGACGGGGATGGATGCGCAAGCGGTGGCCGGCGACGACGGCATTGTTCTTCGTCTGCCCGAGGGCGATGAGGAGCCGAGCAGTGAGCTGTTTTTATTCGACGCCGACGAGATCGAGCAGATCGTTACGGAAAGGGTGGGCAACTCAGCGCTCTTTGCCTCCAGGTTTCGTGAGTGCGCCGCGCGTGCTCTTTTGCTGCCACGGCGCAACCCCGGCAAGCGGGCACCCCTGTGGCAGCAGCGGCAGCGCGCTGAGCAGCTGCTCGACGTTGCCCGGAAGTACCCGAGCTTCCCCATCATCTTGGAGACAGTCCGCGAGTGCATGCAGGACGTATACGACATTGCTGCACTGAAACAGCTACATAAGGATCTCGGGCTGCGTACGGTGCGCATTGCCGAGGTGACAACAGATCAGCCGAGTCCATTCGCCTCATCGCTGTTGTTCAACTACACCGGCGGGTTCATGTACGAGGGGGATACGCCCCTGGCCGAGAAGCGGGCGGCTGCCCTCGCCTTGGATCCGTCGCTTTTGGCCAAGCTCCTCGGCACCGTCGAGCTTCGTGAGCTACTCAGCCAGGAGATTATCGCGCAGGTGCACGACGAGCTGCAGCGGACAGCAGAGGGAAGACGGGCGCGCACCCCGGACGAATTCACGGACACACTCCGCCTCGTTGGCCCCATCCCCGTGGACAATGTGCCAGCCTATGTAGAGTTCGGGGACGGTCGGGATGCCGAGCAGATTCTGCAGCTTATCCGCCAGACGGTGGGTGGGCGCGTGATGGAAATTCGGTTCGGGGGCCGGGAACATATCGCGCTGTCACAGGATGCGGCGCTGATCCGGGACGGCCTGGGCGTGCCGATCCCCGCCGGGGTGACCGCCAAACGGGACGAGGTGCCCGACGCGCTTGAGCAGCTTGTCAGCCGGTTCGCCCGGTCGCGTGGGCCGTTTACCGTGCGGGACGTCGCCTCCGCCTTCGGAGTGGGTGTCTCTGTGGTGCACGGTGTGGTGCGGACTCTGGTCCATGAGAAGAAAGTGGTCGAGGGGCACTTCCGTGAGGGGATCGAGGACCTTGAATACTGCGCGACGGAGGTTCTCCGAAAGATCCGTACGCGCAGCCTCGCCGCAGCGCGGGCGGAGGCGGAGCCGGTGAGCCACTCGGCATATGCCCGTTTCCTGCCACCGTGGCAGCAGGTTGCCGAGGTGGGGAAGACCCCCGCGCTGCGCGGGGAAGACGGTGTTTACGCCGTCATCGAGCAACTGGCAGGGGTACGCCTCCCGGCTTCCGCGTGGGAATCCCTCGTCTTCCCGTCACGTGTGGGCTACTATGAACCGGCCTTTTTGGATTCGTTGACCGCAGATGGTGAGGTGATGATTGTGGGTGCCGGTGCCGCTGGGGCGCAGGATCCGTGGATCATGCTCCTCCCGACGGAGTACGCCTCGCAGCTGCTGCCGGATGCTGTGGAGGAGCCGAGTCTGTCTGCCGTGCAAGAATCCGTGCTTGCTGTCTTGTCTCGGGGTGGCGGTTTCTTCTTCCCGCAGCTTCTATCGGAGGTCACCGGTTCGGAGTTGGGTCTGGGGTTGTCTCACACGGTGTCTGCCGAGGAGCTGCGCGAGGCGATGTGGGGGCTTGTGGAGCTGGGGCGCGTTTCCCCCGACACGTTCGAGCCTGTGCGCGCCCGCCTCAACGGGTCGGCTCGCGCCGGGAGTACCGCCCACAAGGCGAAGCGGCGGCCACGGCGCTCCCGGTTACGGATGGGGCGGACGAGCTTTGCCCAGGCTAATCGCCCGACTACGCCGCCTGATATGCAGGGGCGGTGGTCGCTGACCCCACCGGCGGAGACCGACC
The DNA here is from genome assembly GCF_001815555.1 of Corynebacterium sp. HMSC073D01. Taxonomy (NCBI): domain Bacteria; kingdom Bacillati; phylum Actinomycetota; class Actinomycetes; order Mycobacteriales; family Corynebacteriaceae; genus Corynebacterium; species Corynebacterium sp. HMSC073D01. The sequence continues at coordinate 38,122 of NZ_KV821031.1, forward strand.
CCACCAACCGGTCCGTCGCCCATGGCGAGGCGTGGCTGGATAGGTACGGTGTTGTTACCCGCGGCAGTGTGGTGACGGAGAATGTGCTCGGTGGCTTCGCCCTCGCCTATAAGGTGCTCAGTGGGTTCGAGGAGTCCGGTAAGGCGATGCGCGGCTATGTGGTCGAGGGCTTGGGTGCGGCACAGTTTTCTACGCCCGCCGTCGTTGACCGCATCCGCAGTCACGCTGATTCCCCCGATATCGTCGGCTGGCCTTCAGGCACGACGGAGCCCCTCACGTACGTGGTTGCTGCCGCCGATCCCGCTAACCCGTACGGCGCGGCCCTCCCGTGGCCGGAAGGCGCGCATGTCACCCGGGCTGCGGGTGCTCTCGTTGTGCTTGTCGACGGCCTTCTGATTGCTCACCTCACCCGTGGCGGTCGCGTCCTCACCACCTTCTTTGACGGTCTTCCCGAGCCGCCGGAAACGCTTGTTGCGCGGCTCGTGGAGGCGCTGGAGTCCGTGTCCAGTACGCGGTTTATCGTGGAGAAGATTGACGGCGACACGGCGCTCACCTCGTCACTGGTGGAGGCCTTCCGCATAGCGGGCGCGGGGATCACCCCGAAAGGTATCCGGATCGGCGGTCGCGTCGGCACCGCGCGCCGGGCACCCGATCGCGACGAGACCGACGATGCGCCTCTTGTGCGCACGCGCAGGAGGGGAGGATACCCACGTGCCAGAAGGTGATTCCGTCTACCAGCTCGCCACGCGGCTCCAGTTCATGCGGGGAAGGGAAGTCCTCTATTCGCAGCTGCGCGTCCCCGCCTACGCACTGGAGCGTTTCGACGGCATCCTGTGCGATAACGTGTGGCCCTACGGTAAGCACTTGTTCATGCAGTTCGGCGAGAAAATCCTGCACACGCACCTGAAGATGGAGGGGACGTGGTCGGTGCATCCAGCAGGGAAGAGGTGGACAAAGCCCGGTTTTACAGCCCGCGTCGTCTTGCGTTTGGAGGGCGCCCCGCACCCGCGTCCCATCGAGGTGGTGGGCTTTTCGTTGGGGCTGGTGCGGGTTTTCCCTACCGTGGAGTATGCCCACAGGGTAGGCTATCTTGGCCCGGACGTACTCGGTAACTGGGATGAAGACGAGGCCGCCAGAAGGATCCTCGCCCGCCCGGACAGGCCAATCGGAACCGCGCTTCTTGACCAGAAAAACCTTGCCGGGGTGGGAAACGAATACCGGGCGGAGATCTGCTTCATCGCCGGTGTCCACCCTGCAACGCCTGTCGCGGCGCTCGGCCCCGACAAAGTTCACGACATTCTGGCGCTGACCCGTCACCTGATGTGGGAAAACAGAAACTCCCCCATCCGCGTATCCACGGGGGTACGCAAGGTGGGGGAGACAAGTTACGTATTTGGCCGCAACAACAAGCCGTGTAGGCGCTGTGGGACGCTTATTGAGAAGGGATTTCTTGGCGGAGTTGATCGCGGGGGCGACGCGGATGAGCTGGAACGGGTCATCTGGTGGTGCCCACACTGCCAGCCACTACTGTGACGCAGGCGGCGTGTTTTTCTTCTTGCTCTGTCGGCGGACGAGCCACACCGTCAGCGCCACGACGGCGACGACGAGGATGATCTTCACAATGAAGGAGAATTCCTCCATATACTCCGTCACGCGGTGCCAGTTTTCCCCGAGCGTAAATCCGAGGTATACGAGCAAAACGTTCCAGATAGCGGAGCCAAGGACAGTCCACGCGGTGAAGGTGACTAGCCCCATGCGGTCGATGCCGGCGGGAATGGAGACGAGGGAGCGGATCCCCGGCACCATCCGGCCGATGAACACCGAGGCCGAGCCATATTTGTCAAACCAGGCGATGGACTTGTCCACATCCTCCGCCTCCGTCAGCCACATCCAGTCCGCCACCTTGCGGAGGCGTTCGGCACCCACGGCGTGGCCGACGAAATACAGCAGGTAAGCGCCCAGAAGAGAGCCCGCAGTCGCCCACACCATGGCGGCGATGAGACTCATGGAGCCCTGCGAGGCGGTGAAGCCCGCCAGGGGGAGGACCAGCTCGCTGGGGATCGGTGGGAAGGCAGATTCCAGGAAGATGGCGATTCCCACGCCAGGTGCTCCCAGCGTTTCCATAAGTGAGGTGACCCACGTGGTTATCGCATCAAGCATCAAATAAAATCCAATCCACTATCTGGTGTATGACGTGGCTAGCCACTATAGCAAAGAAGCGGCGGAACGTTTTGCACCAAAACGTTCGTCAGTGCGTGGGCATGGCTCGCTACACTGGGGACCATGAAAACGCTGCTGAACATCATCTGGTTTCTTTTCGCAGGACTCTGGCTCGCCATCGCCTATGTGTTTTTTGGACTCCTCGCCTGCATCTTCATCATCACAATCCCCGCAGGTGTGGCGTCGTTTAGAATGGCGAGCTTCGTCGTCTGGCCGTTTGGTCGCACTCTTGTACAACCTGTCAATGGGTCCGGTGCGCTAAGTGGCGTGTCCAACGTGATCTGGTTCTTCGTCGCCGGACTGTGGCTTGCCGTCGGGCACCTAACTACAGCGGCGAGCCTCGCCGTGACAATTATTGGCCTCCCCATGGCCTGGGCAAACCTCAAGCTCATCCCCGTTACGTGCTTCCCGTTTGGGAAAAAGATCGTGGATTCTGACCATATCCCCGCAGGCTACGAACCCGTGGTCAAGATGTAAAGAAACCTCAACCACGGGTCGTCGACAAGCTATACAGGGTTTACCTGTTACAGGGGTTACCCGTTACAGGGCTACTTGTTGGCGCGGTACCAATCAATGAGACCGTCGGTAGAACCATCGCCGGAAGCGGCCTTCTCTGCGCCGGTGACAGCCGGAAGGAGGTCGCCGGCCTGCTTCTTGCCCAGCTCAACGCCCCACTGATCGAAAGAGTTAATGTCCCAGATCACGCCCTGGGTGAACACGATGTGCTCGTACAGGGCGATGAGGGCACCGAGGACGCGCGGGGTGAGCTCCTCCGCAAGGATCGTCGTGGTCGGGCGGTTACCCGGCATCTCCTTGTGGTTGACCAACTCGATGGGCGTGCCTTCAGCGGCGATTTCCTGCGCGGTCTTGCCAAAGGCGAGCACCTTCGTCTGCGCGAAGAAGTTGCTCATCAGCAGGTCATGCATGGAACCCGTGCCGTCAGCGGTGGGAAGATCCTGCGCCGGGCGAGCAAAACCGATGAAATCGGCGGGGATAATACGCGTGCCCTGGTGGATGAGCTGGTAGAACGCGTGCTGGCCGTTGGTGCCCGGCTCGCCCCAGTAAATCTCACCCGTGTTCGTGGTGACCACCGTGCCGTCGTGGCGCACGGACTTACCGTTCGACTCCATCGTCAGCTGCTGCAGGTAGGCGGGGAAGCGGGAGAGATCCTCAGAGTAGGGGAGCACCGCGTGCGTTTCAGCGCCGAAGAAATCGGAGTACCACACGCCGAGCAGGCCCATAAGGGCGGGGACGTTTTCCTTCAGCGGAGTTTCGCGGAAGTGTACGTCCATGGCGTGGAATCCTTCAAGGAAGCGCATGAAGTCCATCGGCCCGATAACGCACATGAGGGCGAGACCCACGGCGGAATCTACCGAGTAGCGGCCACCGACCCAGTTCCAGAAACCGAACATATTCTTCGTGTCGATTCCGAACTCCGCGACCTTCTCGGCGTTGGTAGACACGGCGACGAAGTGCTTCGCCACAGCCTCCTCGCTGCCGAGCTTCTCCACGAGCCACCGCTTGGCGGCGTGCGCATTGGCGAGAGTCTCCTGCGTGGTGAATGTCTTCGAGGCGATGATGAACAGCGTGGATTCGGGGTCGAGCTCGTCGAGGGTGGCGACGAGATCCGCTGGGTCAACGTTGGACACGAACTTGCCCTGGATACCGGCGACCGCGTAATTACGCAGGGCCTTGGTGGCCATTGCAGGGCCCAGATCAGAACCGCCGATACCGATGTTTACCACCGTCTTGATGGTGTGGCCGGTGTAACCCAGCCATTCACCGGAACGCAGCCCCGAGGCGAAATCACGCATCCGGCCGAGAACCTCGTGAACGTCGGCGGCAACATCTTGCTCGTCGACGGTGAGGTCTTCTTCAGCCGGGATGCGCAGCGCCGTGTGCAGGACGGCGCGGTCCTCGGTGTTGTTCAGGTGCTCGCCGGTGAACATGGCCTCGGTCTTTTCCTTCAGGCCCGCTGCCTCGGCGAGTGCTACCAGCTTGTCCACCGTGTCCTCGTTGATGAGGTTCTTGGACAGATCCACGTGGAGGCCTGCGGCATCAAAGGTGAACCGGGATGCGCGGTCCGGATCGCTGGCGAACAGTTCCCGCAGGTTTGTTTCGCTCATCTCCGTCTGGTGTGCTTCGAGATCTTTCCACTCGTGCGTGGTACTGATATCCGTGGACATGGACGCTCCTTCGTGGTTTTTTTACGTAAATCACTGGTCAGCGGCCTTACCTCGCCTGGCTGTGTGGTGTAATCCGACACCAACCTTCCGAAGAAGACCTATGACCTATTACTTTAGCCCGGAAACGGCCCGTTCGTCCTGATGTCAATGTGTACCTTCGGAAGACGAACTGGTTTCGGGGCGGGAATCACCGGGCGCGGTGCAGGCGCAGGTGCTGGCTTGGGAATCTGTGGTACCGGCACGGGTGCCGGAGGCCGGTACCTGATGACCGGAGCCGGGCGTGGTTGTGGTTTCGGCGCTGGTGCAGGCAGTGCAGGCGGTGCCGGTGGCGCTGGTGCCGGTACGGGTGGTGCCAAGTTGGGGAAAACAGGGGCGAGGACAAGACGCAGTTGCATTGGCAGCCACTCCGGGTTTATCTGGGAGAGAAATCCACCGACGAGTCCGAGCACAGCAATTATAGAAACGGTGGCGCCCACTGCGATTTGCCCATCTGTATCCAAGTCAATGGTTGTATCTGAGGAGATCGTTGCAAGCGTGTCCTCGCTACTGCCTTCCGCCGAAAGTTCCGCAAGTGTCCCAATCCCGATGCATTTTCCTAGTGCTCGGTGGTAAGCCTCGTCCCCTACCTGGGACTCCATATCGTCTAGGAAGGGTTGTAAATAGGGAAGAATAGACTCATGAAGCTTGTGGAGGTGAGCCCACGATAACGGATCTACATAATGTTCGAAATCGTTTGCATGGAAATAGGGGGACGGCTGGCTATCTTCGTACATGCGTTGGGCCTGTTGGACGGAGATGGTTTGCTTCCACGCGAATGGTTTGTCAAGGCCTAGACGCTCTATGACTTTGTCACGGTCTTGGCGTAATTCCCAAAAAGGAGACGCAAATGCTGCCCACTGGCTCCCAAATTTTTTTGCGTAAGATTGAGCCCCCTGTGCGAGAGCTACAGGCACTTCATCGCGGAGCCGCTCAGCAGTTACATCATCAGCGTGTGAGGGGGAGATCGTGCACACCTCGCCGTCGGATTTCACATCGAGGGCGGAAGCCGGGGTGCAGGTGATGGTAGCGGCGGTTAGAGCCAAGGCGAGTGTCATCGGGATCGCGCGAAGAGCTCTGTCGTGGCGAGCGCGTGCATGGGATGGTGCCTGAAATCGATGAGGATCCGAAGCACTTTTCGGGGTGCGTCGAAAAGTAGACGCGCCAGTTGTAGAAGTAGATTGGCCCAGGATTCGGTTTAACATGTATCCCCCAAAATTTTTAGTGGTTTATGACATTGTCCTGAGTAGTGAGCCTCCCCGGAGATAATGCCGTTGTCTGAAGCCGAAGGTGAGGAATGTCGCCCCCGTTTTCGTGGATATCGTAAAACGGGTGAGGGGAGTGTGCTTGGTAGATGCGTATAGACCCCCTCAGATAGGGGAGGGGGGTGATTTTTTCAATACAGTTGATTACATGACATACCAAAACAAACTTTTCCTTGCCGGATCCTTCGTCGATGCCTCAGATGGTGGCACCTTCGAGGTCACGAACCCGCGCGACGGATCTGTGATTACCGCCGTCGCCTCCGCTACTGAGGACGATATTAAAAAGGCATTCGACGCTGCCTGCGAGGCCCAACCAGCATGGGCTAAGACGAGCCCCCGTCACCGTGCCGATATTCTCAGGCGCGCCTACGAGGAGATCATGGAGCGCAAAGACGAAATTGCCGAGCTCATGACGCTCGAGCTCGGCAGGGCACTGCCGGATTCCCAAGGGGAATCCGTTTATGGTGCCGAGTTCTTCCGCTGGTTTGCTGCGGAAGCGGAGCGGATGTCCGGTGACTACCGCCTTGCGCCGACAGGAAACGCCCGGATCGTCGAGGTGCAGCAACCTGTCGGACCGGTTCTGGCCATCACGCCGTGGAACTTCCCGCTCGCCATGGGTACGAGGAAACTCGGCCCGGCTCTCGCTGCGGGTTGCACCGTTGTTTTGAAGCCGGCATCGAAGACACCTTTAACCATGCTCCTCCTCGCCGAGATCCTCGATCACGCCGGTTTGGACAAGGGGGTTGTCTCCATTCTTCCGTGCTCCTCGTCAGCTCTGGAACCGCTCTACTCCGATCCTCGGCTGCGCAAGCTCACCTTCACCGGCTCTACTGCTGTGGGGAAGGAATTGGCTACCAAGGTTCCCACTGCTCGTGTCTCGCTCGAACTCGGTGGTAACGCGCCGTTCGTTGTGCTTTCCGACGCTGATCTGGACACCGCCGTTGAGGCGACCGCAACAGCGAAAATGCGTGGTGCCGGTCAGGTCTGCATCGCCGCTAACCGGTTCATCGTGCACCGTGACCTGCGCGCCGATTTTGTCGCCCAGGTCACCGAATCTCTGAAGGGTACGGAATACGGTCCTCTCTCCGGTGACGATCAGGTGGAAAAGGTCACTGAGCTTGTCGACGATGCGCTGGCACAGGGAGCCACACTCGTCTGGCAGGATGAGGTCCCCGAGACAGGCTCATGGTTCCCACTCACAATCCTGGACAATGTGCCCACGACCGCGCGGATGTACAAAGAAGAAATCTTTGGTCCTGTCGTTGCCGTATACGAGGCTGCTAGCGACGAAGACGCAATCGCTATGGCCAACGACACGAACTTCGGGCTTGCAGGCTACCTTTTCAGCGCGAACCTGCAGCACGCGTTGGACAGCGCGGAGCGCATGGAAGTGGGCATGGTTGGGGTGAATAAGGGTGGCATCTCCGATGCTGCTGCGCCTTTCGGCGGTGTGAAAGACTCCGGCCTCGGTCGTGAGGGAGGCTTCCAAGGAATTGAGGAATTCCTGGAGCGCAAACTCATGTCGTTGCCTGCACCCGCTGCTAAGTAACACCCAAGGTTTTTTTAGGGTGCCAGGATCTGCGTGAGGCGCGCAGAAAGGCAAAAATTGTGGAGCAAGGAGACCCTCTGATATGTGCGACAACGTACTAGCCAGTCTTGGACTCGATCCGCAGAAAGCCCGCGACTTCGTTCAGCGTGCACTCGAGGAAGATCTGCAGTGGGGAGCGGATGTCACGAGCCTGGCGACCTTGCCTCGTGCCACCGCTACGGCGACAGCGAACGCCCGTGAAGACGGCGTTCTTGCCGGCGTTAGCCTCGCCTTGCTTGCCCCAGAAATCTACGCACCGGGAGCTATCACGGTTGACGTGCTACGGCGCGACGGTGCACAGGTCACAGGGGGCGAGCCGATTTTCACGCTGACCGGGCCTGTCACCGATATCTTGACCGTGGAGCGAACAATTCTCAATATCGTGTGCCAACTATCTGGCGTGGCCACGCATACGGCAGCGTGGGTTCGAGCCCTGGATGGTTGCGTTTCCGCGCTCACCGGGCAACCAGTGCGTGTGCGGGATACTCGCAAAACTGTCCCCGGGATGCGGGTACTGCAGAAAATGGCCGTCCGCTGCGGAGGGGGTGTCAATCACCGGATGGGGCTCGGCGATGAAGCGCTTATCAAAGACAATCACATTGCTGCGGTGGGCAGCGTGTCGGCAGCGATAGAACGCGTCCGCGACCGATACCCCGAGATCCCTGTGGAGGTGGAGTGCGATCGGGTAGAACAAGTTGAAGAAGCCGTCGCAGCTGGTGCGCGGCTGATCCTGCTAGACAATATGGATCCAGCACAGATTCTTAAGGCTTTGGAACACACAGTTCCGGCTGGCGTGCGGACGGAAGCTTCGGGCGGATTAACGCTAGATAACGCGGCAGAATATGGACAGACAGGTGTGGACTATATTGCCGTAGGTGCGCTTACCCATTCCTCCCGTGTCTTCGATATTGGGCTCGACATCGGTGAGTGATAGGCGAGACCAGATAGCGCATACATATTCATAGCTGTAAGAATATGCAAAGCGGGGTCTTGGAGAGAGTTTTCCTGCTGGCTAGTTAAGCCAGTCTTAGCCACGATAATGATTGTTCAACATTCCAGGTAGGGCGGTTTTACGGAGGTGGTAAAAAGATTGATTTACTACCCCCGTTAACTCTGCATGAACTGGGTTAATTGTAGGTTAACAACAATTTTCCTGAATAGAATGCACAAATTATTCATGTTTTGTGGTGAAATTTCTGAAAAGGTTATTTCGAAATGCAAAGAATGGAGAGTCTGTGTTTCTAAAGAAGACCATCGCGGCGCTGACGGCGGGCATGCTCGCTTTCAGCCTTGCGTCATGTTCAAACTCAGAAAGCAGTTCAGCCGCAGGAGGTAACTACATTACCGCGCGCGGCTCCGAGCCCCAGAACCCGCTTCTGCCGGCAAACACCAACGAAGTGGGCGGCGGAAACATCGTCGATCTGATCTACTCCGGTCTGGTCTACTACGATGCCGACGGCAAAATCCAGAACGAAATGGCAGAGTCCATCGATCTGGAAGGGGATAAGACCTACAAGGTCACGCTGAAGGACGGGATCTCCTTCTCCGATGGTTCACCGATTACTTCGGAGAGCTTTGTGAAGGCCTGGAACAAGGCCGTCGAGGAGTCCATGCTGAGCGCCTACTTCTTCGAGCCGATTCTCGGCTACAAGGAGGGAGGTTCCTCGATGGAAGGTCTCAAGATTATTGATGACAAGACCTTCACCATCGAGCTAGCCCAGCCGGAAGCTGACTTCCCCACGCGCCTCGGTTACTCGGCCTTCTTCCCGATGCACGAATCCGCTTACGATGACCTCAATGCTTACGGCGAGAATCCGATCGGAAACGGGCCGTACAAGCTCGCCGAGTGGAACCACAACAAGGATGCCACCATCGTTCCCAACGAGGAGTACGACGGCGTGCGCACTCCCAAGAACGACGGCGTGCAGTTCGTCTTCTACGCACAAAACGACGCAGCCTACTCCGACCTTCTGGCAGGCAACCTAGATATCACTGATGCTATCCCGGACTCGGCATTTTCCACCTTTGAGAATGAGCTCGGGGACCGTGCTGTTAACCAGCCGGCGGCCATTTTCCAGTCCTTCACAATCCCGGAGTCGCTGCCGCACTTCAAGGGCGAGGAAGGCAACCTCCGCAGGCAGGCTCTGTCGTACGCCATCAACCGCGAGGAAATTACCTCCACCATCTTCGGTGGCACCCGTACCCCGGCGACAGACTTTACTTCTCCGGTGATCCCCGGCCACTCCGATTCGTTGGCTGGTGCTGAGGTGTTGACGTACAACCCGGAGAAGGCGAAGGAACTGTGGGAGAAAGCAGACAAGATCTCCCCGTTCGAGGGTTCTGTGAAGATTTCCTACAACGCCGATGGTGGACACCAGGCATGGGTCGATGCCGTAGCCAACTCGATCCGCAACACACTCGGTGTGGAGGCCGTGGGCGACCCGTACCCAGATTTCAAGAGCCTGCGTGATGAGATCACAAACCGCACCATCACCTCAGCTTTCCGCACCGGCTGGCAGGCCGACTACCCGTCACTCGGTAACTTCCTCGGACCGTTGTACGCAACCGGCGGTGGATCCAACGACGGTGATTACTCGAACCCCGAGTTTGACAAGCTGCTGAAGCAGGCAGCTGGTGCGCCGGACCCCGAGTCCGCCAACGTCTTCTACAACCAGGCGCAAGAGCTCCTGCTGAAGGATCTGCCAGCGATCCCGCTGTGGTACGCCAACGTCACGGGCGGCTACTCGGAGAACGTCGACAACGTCGTCTTCTCCTGGAAGTCGGTTCCGGTGTACGACCAGATCACCAAGAAGTAAAAAACTGATGTGGTTCGCGCCCGCGTAAAGACGCAGGCGCAATCACACCGTCAAGACCATCCATAGTGGCATCACTCTAACGTTCGGCACCCCGCTGCGAAGGCGCGTCATCGCTCCGCTCGCATGCGGGGTGGGCGCGTTTATCCAACTCGTACAGCCACCCCCTACTACCTAGCTAAAGAAAGGAGCTACGCGCACATGCTCCGCTACATCGGACGGCGCTTGCTCCAGATGATCCCCGTGTTCATCGGTGCGACACTGCTTCTTTACTCCCTCGTCTTCCTCATGCCCGGCGATCCCGTGGCAGCCCTCGGCGGTGACCGAGGCATCAGCGAGGCGGCGCGGGCACGCATCGAGGCAGAATACAACCTCGACAAACCATTCATCGTTCAGTATCTCCTCTATCTCAAGGGAATCCTCACACTCGACTTCGGCACGACATTTTCTGGTCAACCCGTAGCGCACGTGATGGCGAACGCGTTCCCTGTGACCATCAAGCTCGCCGTCATGGCCTTGGCATTTGAAGCCATCCTGGGTATTTCCGTCGGTGTGATCGCAGGCGTTCGCCGTGGCGGAATCTTCGATTCCACCGTCCTCCTCGTTTCCCTCTTCGTTATCGCCGTGCCGTCTTTCGTCATCGGCTTTGTTCTGCAGTTCCTCGTCGGCGTGAAATGGGGTCTCTTACCCGTCACCGTCGGGAGGAATGAATCATTCGAAGCCCTCCTCATGCCCGCCGTAGTCCTCGGCGCGCTTTCGTTTGCATACGTCTTGCGCCTGACACGGCAGTCGGTCAGTGAGAATCTCAGCGCCGACTACGTGCGCACGGCGACGGCAAAAGGCATGAGCAAGAGCTCTGTCATGGGCCGCCACGTTCTGCGCAACTCGTTGATTCCCGTGGTTACCTTCCTCGGTGCCGATCTCGGCGCCCTGATGGGCGGTGCCATCGTGACCGAGGGAATCTTCGGAATCAACGGTGTGGGCGGCTCGATCTACCAGGCGATCTTGAAGGGAGAGCCGGCGACCGTCGTCAGCTTCACTACCGTACTCGTCATTGTGTACATCATCGCCAACCTCATTGTTGACCTCATTTACGCACTGCTAGATCCGAGGATTCGCTATGCCTAACCCCACCGACAAGACGCACTCGTACCCGGATACCACACCCGATGACATGGTCCGCGTGCCGGAGGAAGGCATCCGGATTGCTGACCAGGCCACTGAAGAGCAAATGGATGTAATCCATCGCACCGAGGGCCTCATGAATGACACTGTGACCGGGAGACGCATCCTGCCTGGCCAGGAATACTACGTCTCTGCAACCGATGAACAAGGACTAGGCGCGGTGGATGCCGTGCCTGATGACTCCGCACCAAGTTCCATGTGGGGTGAGGCGTGGCGCTACCTGCGCAAGAGGCCAATGTTCTGGGCTTCAGCTGTCCTGATTTTGTGCGCCGTCCTGCTTGCTTTATTCCCGCAGATGTTCACCTCGACCGACCCGCGGTTCTGTGAGTTGAGCAATTCTCTCGCCGGACCTGAGTCCGGCCACCCGTTCGGTTTTGACCGACAGGGCTGTGATATTTACTCGCGTGTCATTTACGGTGCACGCGCCTCGGTGACAGTGGGTATCCTGACCACCGTTGCCGTCACCATTTTGGGCACCATCATCGGATCCATTGCAGGTTATTTCGGTGGGATCTGGGACACGATTTTTTCCCGTCTCACGGATATCTTCTTCGCTGTTCCGCTCGTTCTCGCCGCGATCGTGGTGATGCAGATGTTTAAGGAGCAGCGCACGATCTGGACGGTGGTCATTGCACTCAGCATCTTTGGCTGGACCAACATTGCGCGCATTACGCGCGGTGCCGTTATGAGTGTGAAGAACGAGGAATTTGTGACAGCGGCTCGGGCCGTAGGGGCCTCGAAATTTACTATCCTGACGAGCCACATCCTTCCCAATGCTGCAGCTCCGATCATCGTCTATGCCACGGTTGCGCTAGGAACGTTTATCGTCGCGGAAGCGACGCTGTCCTTCCTCGGCATTGGTCTTCCCTCCACCGTGGTTTCTTGGGGCGGTGACATTTCTGCCGCACAAGCATCGCTGCGCACCCAACCGATGGTGTTGTTCTACCCGGCTATCGCACTAGCCCTGACGGTTTTGAGCTTCATCATGATGGGCGATGTTGTCCGCGATGCCCTGGACCCGAAGGCGAGGAAGCGCTCGTGAGTCAGGCTAGAGAGAGTGGAAAGAATAAGACAATGAGCACACCGCAACAACAGGAGACCTCAGCGTCGACAAGCACACCCCTGTTGCAGGTCCGCGACCTGAAAGTGGAATTCGAATCCACCACTGGTGTCGTTGAAGCCGTCCGTGACTTCGACTTGACCATCTACCCCGGTCAGTCCGTGGCGATCGTGGGTGAGTCCGGCTCGGGGAAATCTACTGCGGCAATGAGTTTCCTGGGGCTGCTTCCGGGCAGCGGCAAGGTGACGCAGGGGTCCATCACCTTCGAAGGGGAGGAACTGACGGGCCTGAGTGACAAGGAATGGCAGAAATGCCGTGGCTCGCACATCGGTCTCGTGCCGCAGGATCCGATGAGCAACCTCAACCCCGTGTGGCGGATCGGCACACAGGTGGAGGAGGCGCTGCGCGCCAACAACATTGCGACTGGTTCGGAAGCACACGAGAAGGTCGTCGAGCTTCTCGGGCACGCTGGGCTTCCCGACGCTGAGCGCCGGGCCAAGCAGTTCCCGCACGAGTTCTCTGGCGGTATGCGCCAACGTGCGCTCATCGCGATCGGTCTGGCTGCCAACCCCCGCCTCCTCATCGCCGATGAACCGACCTCAGCACTCGATGTCACCGTGCAGAAGCGAATCCTCGACCACCTGGGGACCCTCATCAAGGAATCCGGGACAGCCCTGCTGTTCATCACCCACGATCTCGGCTTGGCTGCCGAGCGCGCGGACTTCGTCGTGGTCATGCACCGCGGCCGGATTGTGGAAAAGGGACCGAGCCTCGACATCCTGCGCAATCCCCAGCATCCTTACACGCAGCGCCTGGTGAAAGCAGCGCCGTCGCTCGCCTCCGCACGCATTCAATCCGCGCGCAACCAAGGGCTGACGTCATCGGAGCTCAAGGCCTCTCAAGGCAGCAGTGATGAGGCCGTCGTGGATGTGCGAAACCTGGTCAAGGAATTTGAGATCCGTGGTGCAGCAGACGGGAAGAAGACCCTTCGTGCTGTCGACGATGTCTCCTTCTATCTCCGCCGGGGCACCACCACCGCGCTGGTAGGAGAATCGGGATCGGGCAAATCCACCGTCGCCAACATGGTCCTCGGGCTGCTGAAGCCCACGAGCGGCACGGTGACTTATGAAGGTCGCGATATGTCCACCATGAGCGAGAAAGAACTGTTCGCGCTGCGCAAGAAGCTGCAGGTTGTGTTCCAAAACCCCTACGGCTCCCTCGACCCCATGTACTCCATCTACCGGTGCATCGAGGAGCCACTCAAACTACACAAGGTAGGGAACAGGAAGCAGCGAGAGGCTCGTGTCGCAGAACTCCTAGACATGGTGAACATGCCCCGCTCCGCAATGCGGCGTTACCCGAATGAGCTCTCCGGTGGACAGCGCCAACGCATCGCTATCGCTCGCGCTATGGCTCTGCAGCCGGAGGTTCTCATCCTGGATGAGGCGGTGTCCGCGCTCGATGTGCTGGTGCAAAACCAGATCATTCAGCTGCTTGCGGACTTGCAAGAAGAGTTCCGCCTGAGCTACCTATTCATCACCCACGACCTCGCCGTCGTGCGACAGACCGCCGATGACATCGTCGTGATGGAAAAGGGACGGATCGTGGAGAAGGGGACCGCCGACAGTATCTTCGACTCTCCACAGGAGACCTATACCCAGGAGCTCATCGCTGCGGTTCCGGGGCTCAACATCGAGCTGGGAACGGGCGACCACCTGGGCATCGAGGTGCAGTAGCACACCTCGTTGCGGAGCATGCTGTCACTGAGGTGCATGCGTATGCCTCAACAAGGGTGTTCGTTGCCACCTCCAGATGAGAACAGGTGTCCGGCCAACGTGCGACGGACGTGAAAGCGGAGGAGCCAGGTGGCTCCTCCGTTTTTTCTGCCTGCACAAGCGATCCCGCGCCCGGATCGTCGCTTCATCGTGTCTCCGATCGTGGCTTCATCGTGCACCGGATCGTGGGCACATGGAGAACTACCCCAACTTGCCTCGGCCAAGGCGGAGCAGGATCGCGGCGAGGGCAGGACCCTCCTCACCGATCTCCTCCCGGAACTGGTTAACGATCTCCACCTCGCGGGTGTGCACGAGGCGCACACCACCGGAGGCACGCCGTGTACGGCCAATAGCGCGGGAGATCTCCGTACGCCTCTTTACAGCGTCCAAAATGACGTGGTCGAGGCGGTCAATTTCCTTCCTGAGCTGCGTGATTTCTGCTTCACTCAGTTGATCTTCTGCACCGGTGTTACTCATACCCGCTATTGTATAACTCGTTATGGCACCAACAGATCTTGTTTCAGACCTCAACCCGCAACAACGCGACGCCGTCCTGCACGACGACTCGCCACTACTTATCGTGGCAGGAGCAGGCTCCGGCAAGACCGCCGTGCTCACACGACGTATCGCGCATCTCCTTCGATTCAAGGGGGTGCAGCCATGGCAGATACTTGCCATCACCTTTACCAACAAAGCAGCAAAGGAGATGCAAGAACGCGTCATCGGCCTCATCGGTCCGGAGGCGCAGAACATGGCAGTAGCGACCTTCCACTCCACCTGTGTGCGGATTCTGCGCCGCAACGCACAGCTGGTTCCCGGTTTGAACTCCAACTTCACCATCTATGATTCGGATGATTCAAAACGTCTGCTTCAGCAGATTGCCAAGGACATGGACCTGGACATAAAGAAGTTCTCCCCACGGGTGCTTGGGAACAAAATCTCTGGGTGGAAAAACGAGCTCATCGGCGTGGACGACGCTGTGAAGGAGCACAAGGTAATTGGTCAGGTATACGGCTTTTACCAGGAACGTCTTCGCCGTGCCAACGCTCTCGACTTCGACGATCTCATTGGTGAGGTCGTACGGATCTTCCGTGAACATCCGGACGTTACCGCTTACTACCGCCGTCGCTTCCGCCACGTTCTCGTAGATGAGTACCAGGACACTAACCATGCCCAGTACGAATTCATCTCCGCACTGGTGGGCAAGGATGGAACGGGGCTGTGCGTTGTCGGTGATGCGGATCAATCAATCTATGCCTTCCGTGGTGCTACGATTCGAAACATTCGCGAATTCGAGCGCGATTTCCCCAACGCCACCACCATTCTGCTGGAGCAGAACTACCGCTCCACACAAAACATCTTGTCTGCTGCTAACGCAGTTATTTCGCACAATGAGCACCGCGGCAAGAAGAACCTCTGGACTGACCAGGGGGCAGGTCCAAAGATTATTGGCTACGTGGCCGATAGGGAAGAAGACGAGGCGCGGTTCATCGCCAGCACCATTGACGATCGAAACCTGCCCTATAACGAGGTAGCGGTCATGTATCGCACGAATGCCGCCTCCCGCGTGATTGAAGATGTCTTTATCCGCACCGGCATTCCGTATCGCGTCGTCGGCGGTACGCGGTTCTATGAGCGCAAAGAAGTCCGTGACATCATCGCGTACCTCCGTGTCGTAGATAATCCCGACGACGAGGTGTCGCTGCGACGAATTGTGAACACGCCACGGCGCGGTATCGGTGACAAGGCTCTCGCCTTCGTCACAGCTTTCGCCTCTCGAGAGAACATTTCGCTGTATGAGGCGATGCGACACGTTGACGAGGTGGATTATCTCGGTGCACGTGGTCGCAATGCGATTGCTAAGTTCGTCGCCATGATGGAGGAACTGCGTGCCGGTACGCAGGAGGTTGGTGACCTCATCAACCTGATTACAGACGTGTCGGGCTACCGGGACGAACTGGAAAAATCGAAGGACCCGCGGGACGAAGCCAGGCTGGATAACCTCAATGAGCTCGTCGCGTACGCCCGCGATTTTGCGCAGCAAGCCCGCGCCAATGACGAAGATGACTCTGTCCAGGCGTTCCTCGAACGGGTTTCCCTTGTCGCCGATGCTGACCAGATCCCCGATGCGGGGCAGGGCGTGGTCACCCTCATGACGCTGCATACAGCGAAGGGACTCGAGTTTCCCTACGTCTTCCTGCCCGGGTGGGAGGAAGGCCAGTTCCCCCACATGCGCTCGCTGGGGAACACGGAAGAGATTGAGGAAGAGCGCCGTTTGGCTTATGTGGGAATTACGCGGGCAAGAAAGCAGCTGTTTATCTCCCGCGCGCTGCTCCGGATTGCTTGGGGAAATCCGCAAACGAATCCAGAATCGCGCTTCCTTGGAGATATTCCCTCCTCGCTCATCGAGTGGGAGCGTGAGGAACCAGCCTACGGCGTGGGCGGTGGTTACAGCTCGTACGGTGGCAACGATGGATGGATCGGCGGTCCGCGCCGGGTGAAGAAGAAACCAGCTTCCTCGCAGTCTGTCCCGGCATCCTCATTGAAACTGGCTGTGGGGGACATGGTTAACCACGAGAAGTATGGTGTAGGCACTGTCCGGGAAGTGTCCGGAATTGGTAAGCACACGACGGTAACCATCGATTTCGGATCTCACGGAACGATTAGGCTTATGCTTATCGGGAACATCCCGATGGAGAAGCTCTAGAAACGTGTGTGAACGGCCTGTGTGAACGGTCGTGCGAACGGCACGGTTCTAGAACACAGTGCTAAGGGCAGGGAGCGAACAGCAGCCGCGCAATGTCAGGAATGCGGGGTGACGGAGCCGGGGGATGCTGTTGCTCCCCGCATCTTTCTGCGAAGGTAGCTGTGAGGGGAAAGCTGAGTAAAAGCGAAGAAAACAAAGAAAATCTTAAGATTTACGCCATTCGGGGGTAGGGGGGGTTCTCTTCGGATAGTGAAGATAGCGACCATGCCGTTGTCACGCACGGCATGGAGGAGGGGAATTTTCTCTCGGTGGCGAAGCGTGCCGGTGTCATTTCTTGGCGAAAGGCGCAAATTCCCGCCTCTCGAGGCCGTAGAGAGGCAAACGGAGACAAATCGGGTTTCTATGCTTCAAACCCTTAAAAAACGCTAAGAGGGGCGTTGGGGGTGTGTCTCGAGGAATACGCCGTGTGCGGGAAGGCTAGGAGCGGAGAACACGGAGGTACGGAGGGAAGGAGCGGAGAACACGGAGGTACGGAGGGAGAGGGCCTGGAATATGAAAAAGCCACGGCATGGGAGCCGCGGCTTGTGGAAGAGGTTTGGGATGAAGTGGCTGTTAGAGGTTGATTCCTCGTTCGGCGAGCCACGGGATGGGATCGATAGCTCCGCCACCATTCGGGTGAACTTCGAAGTGTAGGTGAGGGCCGGTGGAGAATCCACGGCTGCCGATGCCGGCGATGCGCTGGCCTGCGTGGACCTGGGCACCTACCGTCGTTTCAACGGTCTCCATGTGGCCGTAAACGGTGATTGTCCCATCTTCGTGCTTGATACGTACCCAGTTGCCGAAGCCGGAGGCCGGGCCTGCGTCGATGACGACACCATCTTCGGCGGCAACGATTGCTGATCCCATCGGACCGGCGATATCGACACCGGCGTGGAGGACACCCCAGCGACTGCCGAAGCCAGAGGAAAGGGTTCCTTCAGCTGGGCGAACTACGAGAGGTGCGCGTGCGGCTTCGTCGGCGGCGGCGCGCTCATTGTCGTACTCGACGGCTTTGGCGATTTGGTCTTGAACGTTAGCAGCTGGCTTAAACTCGGCAATGTTAAGAACTTGCGGAGATTCGTTGGAGGTGGTTGGGGTAGCGGTTGCAGTTTCGGCGACGAGCTGCACCTGGCTATGGGTTGTTGTCGCACTGTCTGCGGTGATATTCGCAGCGACGGCACCGGTTGCGCCGGCGGTGGAAACAACACCGGTGGTGACAGCAACTAAACTGACGCGACCTTTCGGTGCGCTTGGAGCCTTACGGTGGGCCCCGGCTGTCGACCGCTGATGAGACATCTGCTGCTCCTCCAACCTCTGTAAAAGGCCACTGTGAAAAGTATGTTTGTTACTACTACTTAACAACTTCGTGACCATTTTGTTACCTAATACTGCTTAACGAGATGAAACGATAGCGTAACGAAATCTGGGGGGCAAGCAGAATTAGGTAGGATTACTGTCGTTTTCGCCCGGAAATTCGTTACATATCCATCGAAAGGTGGTGGTTCGATTTCTATGGCTCGCGTCGCCTCCCGCACTTGGGTGCAAAACCGTGGCACAGTTTAAGAGTGAATGTGAATGTAGGACCCTCTCGCAATTCCGCACGTCCAGGTGGTTCGTCTCGTCATGGGCGGCGGCCCTCGTCGGGGAATGTTGACCCGTCAACCAAAGGTTTTACCGGATCTGGGCACGCTCGCACGCGTCGGCTCGTCATGCCGTTCATCGTTTCTAATGTGATAATAATCACAATTTCGGTTGCGATTTCACTTGCGTCTCTCCTTTTCACATCAACCACTCTTGTTGCTTTGCCGGGTTCCGTCGCACAGGCCTTCCTTGTGATCAACGGTGGTGCAATTGCGGGCAGCGGGCAGGTGATTAGCGCCGTGCCCCTCCTGCCTGCCTTGTGCGTCTGGCTGCTCACCGCGAAGACGACCCACAGCCTTGTAAAGATGAAAGCCTCCATCAGGGATTTGGGGATTATTCTCACTGTCGCCGTGGGTATTCCTTTGCTACTTACGCTGACTGCAACTGCCATGCTCTGGAGTGCGTCAATGGTATTCGCTATGGGGATTCCTCCCATCGCCACTTTTGGCAGAGTCGTCGTTCTCCATGGCTCGGCTGTGCTTGTGGGTATGGGGCCACGCCTGTGGGGTGCGCTCGCCCGTCGATACTCTGTGCCGGAGGCCTGGGTGAGTGCGGCTTATGCGGCTCTCAAACTTCTCGGACTGTGGCTAGTGGCAGGTTTCGTCCTCGTTGTCGCCATGACCATGGTGCGGTGGCAGGTCGTTGGGCACCCCCTCGTCGCTGTTGGCTACGTTCCAAATGCTGCCATCGGTGGAGCCGCTGTTGTCTTGGGCGCCGACTTCCGCGTTGGGGAGAGCTGGGTCTCTCTGTTCTCGGCGCATCCAGGAATTCTGCCCCCCGTGCAATGGCTAGTGGCCATGCCCGAAGAAGTGCACCCAGCTGCAGGATTCCTCATGGTGGTCGCATTTCTCATTGCCCTGTTTGTACTCAAAAATATGCCAGAATACGGCCTCGCGGTCGCTCCGTTTACGGCGATAGGGATGGGAATTCTGCTCTATTTATCCAGTGGCCAGGTTGGTGTACTGGGATATGTCGGGAGTACGTGGTGGCTTGCGGTGCTCCTCGCTGCTGTCTATCCCGCTGCGATTGGCTTGGGTGGAGTTGTTTTGCGCGTCCTCGGGGGTAAAAATGCACGCTCCGGTGTGGACGCATCCGCAGAAGCCCCAGAAACGACACCGGAGAGTAGTTCCCCTGCCGATGCCTCCAGTGGTCGCGCTGGAGATCCGAGCGCAACACGTGTGGCTGACTCCGGCGATGGGGCTGATACTGACCCGGGCCCGCACGACGGTGTTCGCGATGGTGTTGAAGATGCAGTCGACGATGCTGCTGCTGATGAGTCTGAACATGTGGGTTCGGAAGACGTGCCATCCGATGAACCCTCTGGCTCCACATTGAATGCAGAGGACAAGGCATCTGCCGAGGACACTGTTGTCGCGGGGAGCCGTGCTGACACAGACATCCGCACCGCTACCGTCGGCGAAGGAGATATCGCCGAAGGCGGCAGCAGCTCCAGCACACCCGATCGCCGTTCCGGCGAGGGGCACGGGGGCCGGGGTCACGAGCAGGACAGCGATGCTGAAGAAATAGAATCGGACACGGGTGGTACACCCGCTCGTGGGCACGAAAGTTCCGAAGCCGGCGACCGTGGGGGACAATGGGATGAGACATCAGTAATCGAGCAGGGAAAGGTCACCGAAGACGATGATGCGAATATCCCACACGCTGCCGTCGATCCCCACGGAATTGGGGATGAACAACGCAGTTCAGACAGCCCCCGAGAAAAAAATGCGGGTGGTAGTTCTCGCCTCTGGGTCGGGGACACTTCTCCAAGCGATGATGGATCGGGACAGTAGCGTCTACGAAATTGTCGCTGTGATCACGGACCGGCCCTGCGTTGCTAACGAGCGCGCGCGGGCTGAATCTGTCCCCACCCAGGTGGTTGAGTTCACCCCCGGCGACCGGGACCAGTGGAATCGCGATTTTCGGGATGCTGTTGCTGCATATACGCCGGATGTTGTCGTGTCCGCTGGACTGATGCGCATCGTCTCGGAGGATTTCCTTGCTGGCTTCGATGTCGTTTTGAATACCCATCCTGCGCTCTTGCCAGCTTTCAAAGGCGCTCATGCAGTGCGTGATGCCTTGGACTATGGAGTGGCGGTAACGGGTTCCACGGTGCACAAAATGGATGCCGGGATGGATACCGGTCCGATTGTTGCGCAGTGGCCGGTGCTCATTAAGGAGGATGACGATGAGGACTCCTTGCATGAGCGAATTAAGATAGTTGAACGTCAATTAATCGTGAAAGTGCTCGAGGAAGGCTTGTGGCGTAATGGGCAGTAAAGATCAAAAGATTTCGATTAAGCGGGCACTCATTAGTGTGTTCGATAAAGAGGGCCTCGACGAGCTCGCACAAGGGCTGCACGAGGCGGGGGTTGACATTGTTTCCACAGGTTCGACGGCGAAAGTTATCCGCGATGCGGGTGTCCCGGTGACCGATGTCAGCGAGATTACGGGGTTTCCGGAATGTCTCGATGGCCGCGTGAAGACGCTGCATCCCGTCGTACACGCCGGCATCCTCGCCGATACGCATGTGCCAGCACATATGCAGCAGTTGGAAGAACTCGGCATCGAGGGGTTCCAGCTCGTCGTTGTGAACCTGTACCCGTTTGAGCAGACGGTGGCTTCGGGTGCAGGGTATGCGGATTGCGTCGAAAAGATCGACATCGGAGGACCCTCTATGGTTCGTGGTGCGGCTAAGAACCACGGTTCCGTTGCCGTTGTTGTTGATTCCGCCGACTATGGTAGAGCTGCGGAGGCCGCGAAGAACGGCGGGTTCACCTACGCAGAGCGGCAGGAGCTCGCGCTCAAAGCATTCAGTCACACCGCTGCCTACGATGCACACGTTTCTCAGTGGTTCGCTGAGCAGCTGGGTGCAGAGGCTGGTGAGAGTGGCACGGTGCGGGCATTGCGGTACGGTGAGAATCCGCATCAAAAGGCTACGGTGCGCATAACCGGTGAGGGGCTTGCAGCCGCGCAGCAGTTCGGCGGCAAGGAGATGAGCTTTAACAACTACCGCGATGCGGATGCCGCGTGGGCCGCAGCGTGGGACCATGAAGATCCGTGTGTTGCCATTATCAAGCACACCAACCCGTGTGGCATTGCCGTTTCTCACACCTCGCTTGCCGATGCACACAAGAAGGCGCATGCCTGTGACCCGATGAGTGCGTACGGTGGAGTGATCGCTGTGAACCGCCAGGTGAGCATGGAGATGGCGCAGCAGGTGCGGCCAATTTTCACCGAAGTGATCATCGCGCCGTCCTACGAGCCCGCCGCGCTGGAGCTGCTGCAGGAGAAGAAGAACTTGCGTATATTGCAGTGCGACGAGCCGCATCGCGGTGGCACCCAGCAGATGTTCATCTCTGGTGGTGTCCTAGAGCAAGATCGAGATGTGCTGCAGGCCGAGGGTGATGATCCCAAGAACTGGAAGCTCGTTGCCGGTGAGCCCGCTACAGCAGAGGTCCTGGCAGACCTGGAATTCGCTTGGCGCAGTATCCGCTGTGTGAAATCCAACGCGATTCTCATCGCTAACCAGGGCGCCACTGTGGGCGTGGGAATGGGACAGGTCAACCGTGTGGATTCCGCAAAACTTGCGGTTGAGCGCGCGAACACGCTCGCAAATGGGACGAACCGCACCGCAGGCGCTGTCGCCGCCTCTGATGCCTTCTTCCCCTTCGCTGACGGTTTCGAGATCCTCGCTCAGGCTGGGGTCCAGGCTGTGGTTCAGCCTGGTGGCTCCATTCGTGACGAGGAAGTCATCGAGGCTGCAAAGAAGGCCGGCGTGACCATGTATCTCACGGGGACTCGTCACTTCCTGCACTAACCGCCCGGGTACCGGCCTGGATAGTGAAGGCTAGTGCTGTGCAGTTGAGTGCTGTGCAGTCCGCCCAAGCCTGGTGAGTGTGCGTAAACCGCCTACCACGACTGTGGTAGGCGGCTTGTCATTTGCGGGGTGGATAGGGGAGAGGAGCTCGACTGGCTGGAGATACGCGACTCACTCAGAATGGTTGGGTAGGGCCCGACGGCTTTTTGAAAGTGCAGCCCTATCAAACTAAAGTTTGATGAATGATTACCCGACGCTCATTCCTTACCTTGTCAGCCGGGGCCGCTGCTGTGGCAGCTACTGGTTCCGTTCTCAGTGCTTGTTCACCGGGTGCCCCCACACCGGAGAGCTTTAACCGCGAACTGCCCATCCCGCCGACAGCCGATTCAGAGGTCATCGATGGGGTGCGCGTTTTCCACCTCACTGCTCAGGAGGGGACGTCGGAGATTGTACCAGGGAAGCAGACAACGACGTGGGGTTTCAACGGTCCTCATTTCGGCCCGACGGTGGTTGCCAGCCGTGGTGAGCGCGTCCGGCTGGAATTTGAAAACCGACTGGATGAGATGACCACCATGCACATCCACGGGATGAAGCTCCCGGCGATCATGGACGGTGGCCCGCACAGCCCGATCGAGCCGGGGGAGACCTGGACGACGGAGTTCACGATCGACCAGCCGGCAGCGACGGTGTGGTACCACCCGCATCCACACGAAGCGACGGGGCTCCACGCTTACCGTGGCCTCGCTGGCGGTTTCGTGATCACCGACGAGGATATGCCGGACATCCCCGCTGACTATGGTGTTGACGATATTCCGCTCATTCTGCAGGATCACCGCTTCAACGAGGATGGCTCTTTTGACGAGACTGACCTGCCAGACCTTGGGCTCCTCGGGGACACCCCAAACGTGAATGGGTGCACGAATCCGGTGTTCCATGCCACCACGTCTCAGGTTCGGTTCCGCCTGGTCAATGGGTCGAACATGCGATTCCACAACCTTGCGCTGTCTGACGATCGCCCATTCACCGTCGTCGCCACAGACACGGGATTCCTTCCCCATCCGGTGGAGGTCAAACGCCTCCCCATCGGTCCGGGGGAACGCTTCGAAATCATCGTTGATCTGGAACAAGGGGAAGAGATCTTCCTCCGCTCCGTTGGTTTTCCACACCGGCTGGGGCTGCCGAAGGACGATTCCGTTCCAGACTTCGGTGTGGAGGACACCTACTATCTTCTCCGCATCGTCGGGCCGCAGGACGCACAACCGCCGCGGGACATTCCTGATCGGCTTGTCGACGCCGAGGATGTGGTTCCCGAGACCGGTTTCCAGCGGTCTTTCGCACTCAACACCTTCGAGATCAATGGGAAGCGAATGGACATGCAACGCGTGGACTTCGTTATCGACCATGACACGCCGGAACAGTGGACGGTGACGAATGAGAACAGCGACTGGATTCACAACTTCCATATCCACGATGCCTCCTTCATGGTGCTCGATGCGCCGGATACCGATGAAGTGTGGACACAGGGCTGGAAGGATACGGTGACGATCCCGCCGGAGACAACGGTCACCCTCGCCGTCACCTTCGGCAACTACCCGGATCCCGCCTGGCCGTACATGTACCATTGTCACATGCTTTACCACGAGGACAATGGCATGATGGGGCAGTTTGTCATTACGGAGCCTGGAGGAGCCCCGGCGGCGAGTATCGGGGCGGGGGCTGAGCGCAGCCACCACCACTAGGAGGAGACCGTAGGCAGGAAGCGACGGTGGGAAAAGCGTCGACAAGCGTGCTAGCCGGGTACGATGAACCCATGAACAATGAGAACATCATCCTCGGACCAGCCATCATGTTCGTGCCGTGTAACCGCCCCGAGCGGTTTGCCAAAGGAATCACTAGGGCAGACATGATCATTCTTGATTTGGAGGATGGTGCCGGGGCAGAACACGATGCACAGGCGCGGGAGGAAGCGCGACAGAATCTCATCAATTCCCACCTCGATCCTGCACGCGTTATCGTGCGCATCAACGGCCCGGAGGCTCCGGGGTTCCTCGAGGATCTGGAAGCATATAAGCAGACCGAGTACGGGCCACTCATCGTGCCGATGCTGCGGGACGGAATCCCCCCTGAGGTCGAGGGGCTGCCGATCATCGCGCTGATCGAGACACCACAGGCTCTCGTCCATGTAAACGAGATCGCTGCCCACCCGGATGTCATCGGGTTGTATTGGGGTGCCGAGGATCTGACGATGGAGCTCGGTGGCACGCACTCGCGTTACCAAGATGATGAAACGATGCGACCGACACACCTGTACCGCGACACCATTCAGGTTGCCCGCACAATGGTTCACGTCGCTGCCGCTGCCCACGGGAAGTTCAGTATTGACGCGTCCTTCGCCGACTTCTCCGACCCGGAGGGGCAGTACCGTGAGGCTGTCGATGCGGCGCGCATCGGCTTCGCTGCGACGGCGACGATCCACCCCGCACAGACGGAGCCTGTGCGCCGGGCCTATTTGCCGGACGAGGAGACGTTGACGTGGGCCCGTCGGGTGGTAGCGGAGTCCTATAACCACCCCGGCCCCTTTAAACTCGATGGGCAGATGTGTGATGCCCCACTTATCAAACAGGCTTTCCGCATCGCCCGCAGAGCCGGTGACGAGGTCTAGAACGATCCCAGCGTTTCCCAACGCACTCTGCGATTACCAACGCCCTCAACACTTCCCTACACTCCGAACGCCTCCAGGTAGACCTCTGCCAAATAAGAGAGTCCTTCAGCGGTAAAAGAAGGAAGCGACCTTCATTGAAGAGCTCACCTGCGGGTGTTTCCGCATCTCGGAAAATACATGGACATGCACAAGTCATGTCGGTGCGACGAAATCCGGACGGGTGAACGAGAACGAGAAAGAGCTGTTGTGGTGCGCGCTTGAACTTGTCACCGAAAACAGGCATCGGAACAACGAAAGATTAAAAGTATCGAAGCCTGATGCCATGCGAAGCTGGATATCATGCGAAGCTGGATATCATGCGAAGCTGGATGCCTTTACGAAACTGAACGTTCATCCTGAAGCTGAACGCTCAGCAGCCAGGTTAGGGGAATCGGAAACCAAAAATCCAGTTGCTGTTCGGGATGCAAAAACCCACCAGGAAAACCTGGTGGGTATTTTTAAGCTGTTATCTCCTCGGCCGCTTACCGGCTGGTGAACGGCAGGAGAGCCATCTCACGGGCATTCTTGACCGCGGTAGCAACCTGACGCTGCTGACGCGGGGTGAGCCCGGTGACGCGGCGAGAACGGATCTTGCCACGATCGGAAATGAACTGACGGAGCGTGTTCAGATCCTTGTAATCAACCTTCTCAATGCCTGCGGCCTTGAGCGGGTTCTTCTTGGGGCGGCGGGACTGCTCGATGCGCGCCCTCTTTGCGTTATTGCGCTTCATTTACAATCTCCCTAGAAATTACCAGCTGGACTTACGAACACCGGGAAGCTCACCGCGGTGAGCCATCTCACGCATGCGAACGCGAGACAGACCGAACTTGCGGAGGTAGCCACGCGGACGACCGTCGTGGGAGTCGCGGTTGCGAACACGCACGGGGCTGGCGTCACGGGGCTGACGGTTCAGTTCGAACTGAGCGTCGAGACGCTCGTCGTCAGTGGAATTCGGGTTCTTGATGATCTTCTTGAGCTCAGCGCGACGCTCCGCGTAACGGGCGACGATCTCTTTACGCTGCTCATTCTTGGCAATCTTGGACTTCTTAGCCATGAATTATCGCTCCTCGCGGAAATCGACGTGCTTGCGGACGACCGGATCGTACTTCTTGATGGTGATGCGATCCGGGTTGTTGCGCTTGTTCTTACGGGTGACGTAGGTGTAACCAGTGCCAGCCGTAGACTTCAGCTTAATGATCGGACGAATATCGTTACGTGCCATAAGAACTTAGACCCTTTCCCCGCGAGCGCGGATACGGGCAACGACGGCTTCGATACCGTCGCGGTCGATGACCTTGAGGCCCTTGGTGGACACGTTCAGCGTGATGGTACGGCCCTCGGAGGGCAGGTAGAACTTACGACGCTGAATATTGGGGTTCCAACGGCGGTTGGTGCGCCGGTGGGAGTGCGAGACAGACTTGCCAAAACCTGGCTTGCGTCCCGTTACCTGGCAAATTGCCGACATGGACTTTCTTTCTCCTAACCGCCCACATCGTGACAAACGCGCACGAAACTGCACCTAACTAGGTCAGTGTGCTGCGATTAGCCGGTCGACGAGGGCGTAAACGTATACTTTTGACAACAGCAAGCGACTACCTTACACGGGACCCCCGAAAATTCCTAATTCCCAGGCGAAGGGTAGCGAATCGAGTTCGTTTCTCTGTAGGTGACTCTAACAGAGCGTGCGTACAGGCGCGCGTCAAGGTGATAAAGCGGTAGTGCAGTGACGCAGTGATGGAGTAATAAGGTATACGCAACGCGGGAACGGGAACCGTAGGATGCGAGAAAACCGTGGGGGAGGCGTCGACAAGCCTGAAACTTTACGTCCTGGCGGGGGAGTAGCGTGCGCGGGCAGTTACCGGGGTTTGGCTTTATTGTCTCTGGCGTGTACTATGCCAAAGGTTGCTCGATGTGCTCCCCTGCGGGCGCTGAGAACACTGTAAGAAATAAGTACCCAACTCAGGCACGACCCGTTTCGCTCATGGCGAGTGCACGACGGGGACGACCTGAAGTCTCAATCCTGAGGGAACTAATTTTATGAAGAAAGATATCCACCCTGATTACCACCCCGTGGTGTTTCAGGATGCGGGTACAGGACACAAGTTCCTGACTCGTTCCACCGTTACGAGCGATCGTACGGTCGAATGGGAAGATGGCAACGAGTACCCGCTCATTGTTGTTGATGTGACCAGCGAGTCCCACCCCTTCTGGACCGGTGCACAGCGTCTCATGGACACTGCTGGCCGCGTCGAGAAGTTCCAGCGTCGCTTCGGCGGCATGGCTCGCCGTAAGAAGAAGGGAGCGACGAAGTAATGGCAGTCCCAAAGTTTCGTAAGTCCCGTGCAAACACGCGTATGCGTCGTTCGCAGTGGAAGGCTCACAACGCTGACCTGCAGGCTGTGAAGATTGACGGCCGCGAGGTTCTCATTCCTCGTCGCCTGGTCAAGGCAGCCAAGCTTGGTCTCGTAGACGTCGAGCAGTTCTAACGTAACCTGACGTGCCGCATCCTCCGGATCGTGGCACGAGAGGAAAAGATGCTTCGGAACAATCCGGAGCATGCTAAGAACGGCATCCTGGAATCTTTCCAGGATGCCGTTTTTCGTGCTATCCGGGGGGACATCCGGTATTGCCAATGTCGGACAACCTTCCTTCACCTGTCGTAGCGTGCCGTTTTTGGGGGTATGCTTTGACGTTACACAGGCGTAACTTAGCTGGTAATTACCTAGCTCACCTCGAAGAAGTCTGGAGCTGGCATGATAGTCACCTGGGGGCAAACTGGAGTGAGGTCTAAAAGGAGCTTCCTTAATGGTATTATTCTTAGAAAGACCGCATTTTAGAGGGAAGAAATGAAGATACTTGTTGCTGATGATGAACAAGCGGTGCGAGAATCGCTTCGACGGTCGTTGACCTTCAACGGGTACGAGGTAGTCCTGGCTGAAGATGGTGCTCAGGCTGTCGAACTCATCGAAAAGGAACAGCCGACGCTCGTCATCCTTGATGTGATGATGCCGCAGATGGACGGACTTGAAGTGTGTCGCACTTTGAGGAGCACCGGCGATGACCGCCCCATTCTCCTCCTCACCGCACGCGATGGTGTTTCTGACCGCGTTGCTGGCTTGGATGCTGGTGCTGATGATTACCTTCCCAAGCCGTTCGCGTTGGAAGAGCTTCTAGCGCGCGTGCGCAGTCTTTTCCGCCGTTCAATTACTGAATCTCAGGCTCCTGAGCAGCCCAAAGAATTGGAATTTGAGGATTTGGTGCTCAACCCCGATACGCGCGACGTCACGCGAGGTGGGAAGCCAATTAGCCTCACTCGGACGGAGTTTGCTCTTCTCGAATACCTGATGCGCAACCCGCGGAAGGTGCTTTCCCGCTCTGACATCCTGGAAGAGGTGTGGGGTTACAACTTCCCCACGTCGGGTAACGCTCTCGAGGTGTACATCGGCTATTTGCGCAAGAAGACGGAAGCCAACGGTGAATCCCGCCTCATCCACACCGTTCGCGGTGTTGGCTACGTGCTGCGAGAGACGGCGCCGTGATCTTGCGCCGTGGAGTGGCGCGTCAACGTTCCGAGTGGGGCCGTAGAGCTCCTTTACGCTGGCAGCTTTCCCTAGTCACCGCCCTCATGGTGGCTGTAGCTGTTGGACTCATGACAGTGGTGGCGTACTGGGTGGTTTCTACTGCCCTCACCCGTAACGTCGATGTAGCCATGAAGGAAAAGGCGGAATCGCTCATCAGTGAGACTGTTGATCCCGCCTTCCTCTTGGACCCCGCTGCCGAGGTGACCGCTTTCAAGAGCTACAACCCTGACACGCGGGCAATGGTGTACATTCCCGGTTCGCCCAACCCCGTTGGCGATTCGATCCAGCTTGTTTCCGAGATCCCCGTTGTTCAGGGCGGCCAGGAGCTGAGTATTCGGAACGCCGGCGAGGAGCGAGTGCTTGCGCTGCACGGAAACACGGGCGCAACGGTTGTTCTTGCACAGGATATGGCAACAACCCATCGCATCATCAACAACCTGGGAATGGTGCTGCTACTGATTGCAATTGCGGGCGTGCTCATGGCAATCGCTACCGGAATTGTTGTGGCCTCCACGGGTCTACGGCCGATCGCTCGGCTGCAGCAAGCAGTGAACTATGTTGCCCGTACCGACGAGCTGCGTCCCATGGCCGTCGTCGGAAGTGATGAAATCGCCCAGTTGACGCGATCCTTCAACGACATGCTCGCTGCTTTGCAGGCTTCCCGCAATAGACAGACGGAGTTGGTTGCCGACGCAGGTCACGAGCTGAAGACTCCGTTGACTTCTCTACGCACCAACGTCGAATTGCTCATGATGGTGAGCAAACAGAAGAATGCGATGATCTCCGACGAAGATCGTGAGGCTATCGAAAAGGACGTTGTCGCTCAGATTCAGGAAATGTCCACCCTTATCGGTGATCTCGTTGACCTGGCTCGAGAGGACGGTAGCCGAGAATTCGTGGCTGAAGATGTTGACCTCATGGAGGTTATGGACACGTCTCTGGAGCGTGTGAAGCGTCGCCGTCCCGATGTGTCGTTTGCATTCAACCCGTACCCGTGGAAGCTCAAAGGCGATCCCTTTGCTCTCGGGCGCGCCACGCTAAACCTCATGGACAACGCGGCAAAGTGGTCGCCCCGCAACGGCACAGTAAGAATCAATATGAAGCCAGTCGAATCCGGAATGATTCAACTTACATTCGCGGACTCAGGGCCCGGCATCCCGCTGGCTGATCGAGACAAAATTTTCGAGCGTTTCTATCGTTCAGCAGAGGCCCGGTCTATGCCCGGCTCTGGCCTCGGGCTAGCAATTGTGAAAAGTGTGATTAACAGGCATAACGGCACGATCACCGTCGGCGATTCGGACGACGGCGGGAACCTCATGACTGTCATTTTGCCCGGAACTGCTGGGAATCTCCCCGCAGATGACGAGGACCGAGCTACCCGTTCACAGCAAGATGGCAGCAGAAGTGATTTCCTTACACAGCTCTGGCAACGGAGAAAATACAGGACAACGTAATAAGATCGTTCACTATGACATACGGTGAATCTATGTGGAACGCTCCACAGCCGAACGACGCTCGTGACGCCGTGGAAGTTAGTGAACAAGAATCGTCTAAACAACCCCGGAAAGTGGGACTGCCGGCCGCCCTGGCGTTAATGCTCGTCGGAGCTGTAGCCGCTGGTTCCATTACCGGGGTTGCAGTTTCCTCGATGCAAAATGCTCAGGAGGAGACGACTTTTTCCCAGGAAGCCCCGGTAAATACCGACCCCGCCCCGGCCGGATCTGTCGAAGCCGTGTCAGCCAAGGTTCTCCCCTCCGTCGTTTCCATTCGTGTTCTCTCGGACAGTGCTCTTGGTGAAGGTTCCGGGTCAATTATCAGCAGCGATGGTCTCGTTCTGACTAATAATCACGTCGCCGGAGAGAACTCCCGTGAGATTGAAGTGACCCTGAACAACGGGGAGCGCCATCCCGCGGACTTTGTCGCGGGCGACGCGTCTACCGATGTGGCGCTTATCCGAATCCGCGATGTTCACGGGCTGCCAGCTATTGAACTCGGCAATTCGGATTCCCTCGCAGTGGGACAGCAGGTGGTTGCGGTTGGCTCTCCGCTTGGCCTATCTGCAACGGTCACTACCGGTATTATTTCTGCCCTGCAGCGTCCGGTGCGTGCGGCTGGCGGGGAGGCTGGTCAGTCTTCGCTTATCGACGCTATCCAGACGGACGCTGCTATCAACCCCGGCAACTCCGGTGGTCCGCTCGTAGACATGGATGGTCGGCTTATCGGTATGAACTCGGTCATCGCCTCGCTGTCCTCGGGCTCCAGCCAGACGGGTTCTATCGGCCTCGGTTTTGCAATCCCGGTGAACAACCTCAAGCGGTACACTGATCAGCTTCTTAATTCCGGCGTGGTAACGCATCCCATGCTCGGTGTGAAGCTCGCCGTGAACTCCCGTTTCGATGGTGCACTAGTCGCAGGGGTCGATCCCTCGGGTGCCGCAGCAGGTGTGGATCTTAACCCCGGTGACCTCATTACGCGCATTAATGACAGGCGCATCGACTCCGCAGATTCACTGATCGCGGCCGTCCGTTCGGAGGACTTCGGATCAACGGTGACGTTGGAGGTGACGGATCCGGATACGGAGAAGACGCGAACGGTAGAGGTAACTCTCTCGAGCGAGTAAGTTTTTGGTTATGACCTTTTTCGACGACGTTGCCGAGCCGGATCTTGCGAGCCTGCGCGCTGAGGAGGAAGCGAACCTCGAACCGACTCCTCATCGCGCCCTCGTCGTAAACATTCGCGATCGCAGCAACAAAAATTCCAAGCTCCTTGCTGAGCTTCTGCACGAGGGTGGATTCCACGTCGGAGGCTTAATTGAGGTAGAGTCCAAGCGATCCGCAATACGGCAGGCAATCGAGACCGCCGTTGTCGGTGGAGTCGATCTCGTTCTCACCGTCGGCGGTGTCGGGGTTGGCCCACGTGATAAAACCCCTGAAGCAACGCAGCCGTTGCTGGATATGGAGATCCCCGGCATCGCCCAGGCCATTCGCGCCTCGGGGATCGCCTGCGGGGCACTCGATGCCGCGACATCGCGAGGGATTTCCGGGGTGTCAGGTTCGACGCTTATCGTGAATCTGGCGGCTTCCCGAAGTGCTATCCGCGACGGTGTAGCAACACTGCTCCCACTGTCGCATCATGTCGTTGGGCAACTTCAGGGATCCTCGGATGGCAACTAGGAGGAGTCGGCGCCGAATTTCCAAGAAATCCACGCACGATTATGACCGGGAGGCGGATCGCCCAACAGCTGGTCAACCTGGTCAGCCAGACAGAATTGTCCAGCTTGACGACGATGCCTCCGCATCCCCCTCGGAATCCGATGGAACCTTTACTGAGGAGTTTTGGCGGGAACAGATGCCACCGCACTACGCACAACGACGGTGACAGGTCCATTCAGAGTGGCGCTGGCGACCGCTGGGGCCAGGTCGCTGTCCATCGCCACCAACACCGTATCTTTTCGTGGAAGGATAACGGTTGCTTTTTCGCACACAATAGATCCGTCCCCAGCAACAATTGTCACCGAATCCCCATGTTTGAGAAGCTCACTCGTAGCTGGGTCAGCGAGCCTGAGGGGGACGGAAGTAAGCCCGGCTGGTGTAATTCCTTCGCCCGTGTAGCTCGTTGATGTCAAAATCTGTCCCCGGCTGAGTGTCGTCACAGCAACGTTGCCATGGGCTGCGGTGTCATCCGTCACCGCATTGTCGGGGATGAGACTCTGTGGAACTGAGGTGCGCGAAAAATCGCTGGGTGCAAGCGTTTCACCTGCGGAAACAGTGCGACTGAGGGTGACCACTGTGGGATCTTTTCGTGTGAGAGAAAGCGTGGCAGCGAGGATAACAAGACTGACGGCAGCGATCCGGCGCAGCCACAGGCTGCGGTGCCACCCCGGTGTGAGAAAGGCGTTCATGACTGTTAGACGTGCGAGCACCGTGCTTAGGTTCCGCGCAGTAGCCAACCGGATCGCTGGCCGAATGAGCTACGGCTCGCACGAACGACTCAAAGCCACTGGAGAGCCAGTGGAGGGGAACTTAGTGACGGGGGTTCGGGAGCGCGACGGATGAGAGAAAACCAGGGGTAAGAAAGTCGAGCTAAACGAGTAAGCGTAAGGAAACGGCATCCGTGTTGGTCCGTGGGTCTTTTAAGCCGGAGGAACTGTACCGCGTCCGTGGACTCCGGTCGTGTCTACGTACTACTGGATCTACGTACTACTGGATAGGGAACAGTGCACATTTGCCGAAACAAGGTCATGGGGTTCTTGGTCTTCCTGTGCGGGCCTCATGTATGTGGCACAGGGGACGATCATGACCACGCAGTGTATTAGACCGGCTGCCCGGTTGTGCAGCCTGCCGGTTGTGCAGCCTGCCTGTATTCCGCTTGCTAGTTGTGCAGCTTGGCTCCGCCCACGGTGAGGCAGACAACGAGCAGGAGTGCGATCCCGGCAAGACCGGCAAGGCCAGCCGCAGAGCCCGAACCGAAGCCACCGGTGAGGGGTAGTCGCTGGGTAACAGAGGCATCATAAGCGCCGTCCTGTGCAGACACGCCGTCTGCACAAAGCTGCAGGGAACTGCGGAGGGCCGCATCGTCGGATCCCTCAGTAACCTTTTGCATGCGGGAATTCAATGTGCCGATTGCTTTGCTGGCTACCTTGGCGCCGCGGTCACTCATCATTTGCAGCACTTGACCGTTAGAGGACAGCGTCGACTCCGCTAACGTTTTGTAAAGGTTCTCGGACTCGAGGAATTGGGAAGCCTGTGCCTGCGGGATAAGGAGGGTGGGAATCTGCTCCTCCGGGGCCGGGTACGAGGCGATGTTAAGTTCCTGCTGGTTCCACCCTGCAGCAGTTGCCGAGTTCTCTAGTTCCGTGAAGGCCTTTTGACCAGCATTGATGTCGTCGTCGGCGATCTCCTGCTCCTGCATCTGCAGGTCAGTTAGCCGATCAACGACATTGAAGTTCTTCCTCACACCGGACGGCAGATCATTCCTCAATCCAGTGCGGATATCGGAATTCATACGGACGACCGCGTCACTTTGATCCTTGAGAACGGACTGTGCCCCCGAGGAGTCGGTGATCTGGCAAACGGGTCCGAACTGCGGGTCGATTCCCACGTTTACATCGTAGGCGGAAGCGACCGGGGCACAAAGTGCGAGCGTCGCGGTTGCAAGGGCGGCAGTAAAAGAGAACTTCATAGCGTCATAGTGTACTAGTCAGTGATCACACAATCGCACTGTGCGTCGTGTGCCTCGTAGGGAACCTCGGGGAGGACCTCGTCGGAGTAAACGACAACGGCACGGGCAATCGTGGGGTTTGCGTCAAGTAGCCGGTCGTAGTAGCCACCGCCTTTTCCAAGTCTGTGCCCCTGGGTATCAACCCCCAGCGCGGGAACGATGATGAAATCGATTCCGGCCTCCTGCAGTGTTGAAAAAGGTTGGGTCGTGGGTTCCGGAATACGGTAGGCCCCTGGTGCCATGTGGTCGTCGTCGATGTACTCGGCCCACGCGAGCTGCCCCTGGGGGAGGGAGAGTGGCAGAAAAATTGTCAGTCCGGCATCTTTCAGAGCGGGGATGAGAAAGCGTCCTCCTGGTTCCCCCGAAGTGGGGTAGTAAGCGGACACGCGGGAAGCACCACGCCGCGTGATTTCCGCGACAACATTCTGTGCGAGCCGGGCATCGCGGATAGCTGCTGTTTCAGATTGGGAGCGTGTCTTTCGTTGCGCGAACAGGTGCTTCCTGTATTCAGCTTTGGTTTCCATGTCTCCACTCTAGACACGCAAACACTGACCTAGTGGACGTTTGGGGAGAGCGTATTAGTAGTGTATTGCTCATGACCCTATCCATTTCAGACCATAAGCATGCGGTGAAGACTGTCATCGTCCCTGCCGCAGGCATGGGTACGCGGTTCCTGCCGGCCACCAAAACCGTTCCTAAGGAGCTGCTTCCTGTCGTTGACACCCCCGGGATTGAACTCATTGCTGAGGAAGCAGCCGCGCTTGGAGCGTCACGCCTCGCTGTCGTAACCTCCCCGAACAAAAAGGAGGTTCTCGATCACTTCCGCCCGCACGAGGTTTTAGAGAAAACTCTCGAGGAGCGGGGCAAGGACGAGCAGCTCGCGAAGGTGCGTCGGGCACCGGAGATCATTGATGCAATTGCCGTTGAGCAAGATAAGCCATTGGGTCTCGGACACGCTGTGGCCTGCGCCGAGTCAGCATTGGACGATGATGAAGACGTTGTCGCCGTCATGCTTCCGGATGATCTTGTGCTTCCCACGGGTGTGATGGAAAAAATGGCTGAGGTTCGCGCCCGCTTCGGTGGATCGGTTCTCTGCGCGTTTGATGTCCCCAAGGAGGAGGTTTCCAACTATGGGGTCTTCGATGTAGAAGAGTGTCCGATGGATGACGTCGCCCGCGTGAAAACGATGGTGGAGAAGCCGTCCGTCGAGGATGCCCCCTCAACGCTTGCCGCCACTGGGCGCTACTTGTTGGATCGGAAAATTTTTGATGCACTCCGCAGGATTACCCCTGGTAAGGGAGGCGAGTTGCAGCTGACAGACGCGATCGAGCTGCTCATTGAGGAGGGGGAGCCGGTTCACGTCATCGTTCACCACGGAACGCGCCATGACCTCGGCAACCCAGGCGGTTACATCAAGGCCTGTGTGGACTTTGGTTTGCAGGATCCCGTGTACGGGCCGGGGATTCGTCGCTTTTTGGAGGATCTACTCGGGTAGAGTTTTGTCCCGTAGGGCATAAGTAGGAGATCGTGGCCACGTGGCCCGGAGGAGTTGTTATGCGATCGGTGAAGGCACACAAGGAAGTAACCCTGGCGAACGCGCTTGTGCCCGATCCCGTCCGCATGGCTATCACAGATGCCGGTGGTCTTCTCGCAGCCGAGGAGGTTCAAGCGGCACACCCGTTACCGGGATTTGCGATGGCTGCCATTGACGGTTACGCCGTTCGGTCGGTTGATGTTGGTGGCACGCGCGCGATTGTCGGAAACCACGGGGAGGACACACCTGAGGATCCCTCCAGCCGCGACGCTCGCCTGCCCGTTGTGGGTGAAATTCCGGCGGGTTCACAACAACCGATGCGTTTGCAGCCGAAACAGGCCATGCGTGTACATACCGGTGCTCCACTTCCCACGCTGGCAGATTCAGTTTTGCCGCTTTCCTGGTCAGACAAGGGAACGTCGTTCGTCCGCCCTCTCAAACCTGTGGCATCCGGAGAATTTGTACGGGGAGTTGGCGAGGACATTAATGAGGGCGATGTGGCTGTGAGCCCGGGGACGATCCTCGGCCCGGCACAGATCGGTTTGCTGGCTGCCGTCGGTCACTCGAAGGTGTTGGCGTATCCGCGTCCCCGAGTATCAGTGTTGTCTGTCGGCAAGGAACTGGTGGACATTGACCGCGTTCCCGGGCGTGGACAGGTGTACGACATCAATTCCTATGCTCTTGCTGCCGCCGCAAAGGACGCAGGGGCGGATGTTCGTCGCGTGGGAATTGTTGAGGGGGAACCGCGACGCATCCGTGAGGTCATCGAGGGTGAGACGATCCGCAGCGAAATCATTCTCATTTCCGGGGCTGTTGGTGGTGCCGGTGCGACGCAAATTCAAGGAATCCTCTCTGAGCTAGGTGAGGTTGACACCACTCGAGTGGCGATGCACCCAGGTAGTGTTCAGGGGTTCGCTGTCTTGGGATCGGATGAAGTTCCTTGCTTCCTGTTGCCTTCAACACCTGTATCATCGTTGGTTATTTTTGAGGCCTTCGTTCGCCCCATGATCCGCGCAGGCCTGGGGAAGCGGCCACTTGACCGGCGTCTCGTGAAAGCGCGAGCTCTTGGGCCCTTGCAATCCCGCGTCGGTCGGCGTGGCTTTATCCGTGCCCGACTTATGCGCGACGCGGAGACTCAGGATTACCTTGTTGAGGGGCTTTCCGGTGCGACAGGCTCTCCGGCCCACTTGCTCGCGGGGCTCGCGGAGGCGAATTCGTACATTGTGATCCCCGAGGAGCAACCCGATGTTCGCCCGGGCGACGTTGTCGATGTCATGTTTCTCTCTCAGGGCTAGCAATGATTGATCGGCTTGCCCATTTGCTTTTCGACGAACCGGAGTCTCACCCCGGATGGCCTGAGGCAACCCCGGTAGCTACGCTACCTTCGGGGATCAGTGTTCAGCTCCGCCCAACGGTCAAAGCTGATGGCAAGCTCTGGTCTGCTTTTCGACGAGAAGATGAGGACTCACTCCGAACGGTAGAGCCCACAGCTCTTGATTGGAAGGCCGCGAACTCGGTCAGCGCGTGGAACACGAATTTCAAGTTCCTGTCGCACGAGGCCTACGCCGGTCGACTCGTGCCGCTCGCAGTCACCGTCAACCGCGCCTTTGCCGGTCAGCTTACTTTGGGCAATGTCCAAAGAGGAGCGGTCAGCGAAGCATGGATAGGCTACTGGGTGAGCTCCCGCTACCGGGGTATGGGGGTGGCCACGACAGCGGTCGCTCTCGGGGTTGACCACGCCTTCGCGCGGATGAAACTGCACAGATTGACCGCGACGTATCTTCCGGAAAATGAACCATCACGTGCAGTCCTGTCCCGAATTGGTTTCCAGCAGGAGGGATACCTGAGAGGGGCTTTGCATATCGACGGGCAGTGGAGAGATCACGTCATGGTGGCTCTCAACGAGGACGACTTTTCCACTCTCGCCATCAACAGACTGTGGCGGATGGGGCGAGTAGTTTAATTTTCCGCCTTTCCGCGTGGCATAACCCGCAGCTACCGGCGCGAAGCTTAAGATTCACATAGCGTAAAAATCGTCGTCTAGCTTGAAGGTGGAACCCACGTGTCCGGAAATCTTCCCATCGTGCTCATCGTAGTGATGTGGATTTTCGTCCTCGCGCCCCTGCTCCTTCGTGGGCAGAAGCCGATCAGGCGTACTAACAAAGCTCTTGAAGAGACCCGCGTGGTGTACGAGGGCGGTTCCGGGACAATCAACGTGCCGCGCCGTCGACCGCGTTTTACTAAGAGCGATATCCATCGCGAGGATGCGGAGGTGTCCGAGGATTACGAGCTTGTTGGTTCCTACGAGCTCGAAGACAACCTCGATGACGAAGAAGGAGCGTCGGCTTCGGAACAAAGCTCCGCTGACAACACTGAGGCTGAAGCAGTGCTGGATGGGGAAGTGCTCGCGGAATCGGGTGGAAGCGTCGCCGTGCGAGTGGATGCGTCGATGCTTGAGGACCTCACAGCAGCTGACAGTAGTGACACGAGCGAAATCGAAGAGAACAGTGTTGATCTCGGCGCGCCCAGCGAAAAAGAGCAGGGCGAGTGCGGAGACACATACGACCTCGACACGTCCTACACAGAACCCGCTGATTTGCTTTACCCCGGTGAGCCCGACACCGACGAGCTCGAGACTACTGAGGCTGCCGTTGCTGAAGATAACGATGCGGAATCACAGGAACTCAGTGCCGAAGAAATTGCCTTCGCCGAGCGTAGAAAAGGTCGCGGTGGATTTGACCCTCAGGCAGATGCCGAGGTCAGTCTCGACCGCTACGAGCGACGCAAGAGAACACTCCTTGCCCTAGTTGTTGCTTTGGTTGCGTCGATTCCCGTCGCGTTCCTTGTCGGGCGTTGGATGTGGATGCTCCCGGTACTCGTTGTCGCCACGATTGCGATGTATCTGTGGGCGCTACGTCAGCAGGTGAAGCAAGAAAATCGGGTTCGCGCTCGGCGAATCCGTAACCTCCGTCGCGCTCGCCTAGGAGTGAAGTTGGGGGCAGAAGAGGAGAAATCAATCCCCGCCCGCTTGCGCACGCCGGCCGGAATTGTGTTGGAGGTCGATGACCCGTCTCCAGATTTCGATGGGTCGCTGCCAGAAGTACAGTTCGTATCCTCGGAGCTGCAGCAAGCCGGATAAAGCGCCCCCCATTTTTGGAAATTGGTTGCGGGAGAGTATCGTTAGTCACCGTACCAATGAGGGGCCTTGGCGCAGTTGGTAGCGCGTCTCGTTCGCAATGAGAAGGTCGCGAGTTCGATTCTCGTAGGCTCCACGGTTGGCATTTCCCCAGGTGAGTGTTCGCCTGGGGATTTTGCGTATCTGATCGAGTGAACTCGTTCGTTCTCTTCACGTAGTGGGGGTTCATCCGTGCTGCTTAACGCCGGATTGGTGATCATTTTTTCTCCCGCTGTGGAGTCCAATAAAGGCAGCATTCGATGGCGGGGATGTGCACTGCGCCACGGTTACTTCGTAGCACTTATGTGACAATGGAATACAAAGTCTTAACCAGGGCTGGAATGAAAACCAGGATCAGGCTTACGAAACAGGGGCCCGGTTTAAAAGAACAGAACCCGGTTGAGAAAACCAGATCCCGACTGAAGAAAACGGAATCAGGCGTGAAGGCTCACGATGGGGGGAGTTCACGCTGCATCCACGATGCAGTGGCCAGAAACCGGGGTAAGGAGGGGGATTCGAGCAATGCGTGGGTTCCACAAGAGTTGCATTCACGTGTGTGAGTGAAACAGGTTTTGTGTCGTTGCTGAGCGCAGTACATACAGCTGGCGCGCGTTGAAAGAGAGTATCTCATGCGACGAGTGGTAGGGAAGGTATCCTAAGTTTCATGGATCGTCCCTTCATTCGAGAAACTGCACTGTTGCTCCTTCGTTTGGTGCTGGGCGTAGTCTTCATTGCCCACGGGTGGGACAAGATGTTTATTACCGGGCCAATTGAGACCGCAGGCCAATTCTCCGCAATGGGCGTGCCAAATGCTCGATTTTCCGCCTACGCCTCCGGGATCGCCGAACTAGCCGGTGGTGGAATGCTCATTCTTGGGTTTTTAAGCACGATTGTCGCCGGAGTTCTCATCCTGTTGATGGGTTCCGCGATTTTCTTCGCACACTGGGGAAACGGGTTCTTTGTCAGTCAGGGAGGGCCAGAATTTGTGATGGTCCTCATCGCCGCGCTGATCATGATCGTCGTCTTTGGTGCGGGTCGAGTGAGCCTAGATCGGGTGTTCGCCGATGATTAGCTGCCAGGAAATTCAGCGAGCGATTTCGGCAAAGCTGGACAACGAGAAAGCGGACATCGATGACACGATCATCGAAGCGCACCTCGAGGGGTGTGCGGACTGCCGAGCGTATCTAGAAAATGCTCGTTTGCTCAAGGCTGAGCTTTCGGTTACGGATGATGACGCACCTGACCTCACAGATCTTATCCTTGCTGGAGTTGGTCCAGAAGTGCGCCGAGCAGAAAGCCGTAGAGCGACCAGCCTCGCAATTGCGCGTACCTTGCTCGTCCTCCTTGGGATCGCCTACATCATCTGGGCAATCGCGACTCTCGTAGAGTCAACGCACCTCGTGACAGAGGGGATTTTCTCCGAAGATCCCCTCGTTTCAGACATGATGGTCAACCTAGCGGCGGCTCGTGTAGCACTCGGCTTTGGGCTGCTTTTCGCATCCTGGAAGACAGAAGTAGCAACGGGAATGCTGCCTATCTTTGCCACACTGTGGACCTTCAGCTTTGGGTTTGCCGCACGAGACCTCATCGTGGGGACGCTTTCCAACGGCAATATCGTCGGTTTGCTGCTTCTCCTAGCAGCAACGCTCGTACTGGTCTGGACGTGGTTGTCCGGCTACGGCAGGTCGGCTGTGCGGAGAGCCTGGCAAGCTGCCAATGCCAGGCCAACGTTCTAATCATTTCTGGTCCTGCGGATCCGCATCATAGAAATCGGAATCAGCGCCAGCTGGGGAGCATCATGATGGCGTCATAGAGGCCGGAGGGGATGAGCAGTCCGTAGAGGATGGGCGAGAACCAGACAAAGCTTGCTGCGACGGCAGTGAGATAGCCCGTAACGATCCAGTGTCCCCAGGTTTTCCACCTGTCTAGTTGGGAGAGAATGAGCGCGAATCCAACGAGAACGAAGGGGATCATCGGGACAGCGTAGAAGAAGTACATCTGGCGGTCGAATACGACGAGCCAGGGGAGAAACGCCGCTGCAAAGCCGATGAGAGGAACGGAAAAACGTAGATCTCGTCGCGTGATGAGCATCCAGAGGCACCATAGGATCCCCGGAACGATAAGCCACCAAATAATGGGCGTGCCGAAGAGATAAATCATGGTTTTGCACGAGTCGTCGACGTAGCAGTCATCATAACTGCCCGATGAATATAGGACTGGACGGGCAGCCACGAGCCACGACCAGGGCTTAGAATCCCACGGGTGGGAGTGACCACCGGAACTAGTTAGGGAGCTGTGAAACTCGAGGACTTCTTTGTGGTAGTAAAAGAAATTTAAGAGGGCCGGAGGAAGGGGAAGCGATGATTCAAAGTCTCCCGCTTCCAGTGAGTGCCTGAAGACACCTGTCTCGGACGCGAACCAAGAACGCCAGGACCACAGGTATAGCGCAACCGGCAGAATGACAATGCTGGCGAACGCCGGGAAGGCATCACGGAGCAACGCTCCGACGAGGGGCTTCTCCACACCGAACGTACGTCGGCGGTACCAATCTAATGCGACCGCATAGAGGCCGAAGAACGCCATGAAGTAGAGCCCACTCCACTTTACGGAAACGGCGGCACCGAGACAGATTCCGGATGCGAAACGCCACCAGCGAAATCCAAGTCGCGGACCCAAGCCCGCTGTATCCATGCGCATGTCGTACATTCGTCGACACATCTGTTGATGGTCGAGGACAAGGAAGTACAGAGCGGCAACAACGAAGGTAGCGAGGAAAATATCGAGCATTCCGAAGCGGGAACTGACGAGGAGCACACCGTCGAAAAGCCCCAAGACTCCGGCATAGGCACCAGCGACCCGAGAGGAAGAGATGTCACGAGCTAGAAGATAAAGGAGCGCGATCATTGCTACACCGAACAGGGCTACCATTGTGCGCCAGCCCCAGGGCGAATAACCGAACACCGCCTCACTCATCGCCATGATGCGTTTTGATAGCGGTGGGTGAACGACGAGGCCGAACCCAGGATTGGCCTCAATGCCGGGTTGGAGGAAACCGGAACTCTTTAAGATCTCCCACGCCTGCGGAGCGTAGTGCTTTTCATCGAACACGGGGGTGCCACCATCGGTGGCCGCGCCCAACCCAAAGAACCGAGTGAAAAACCCTAGCGCCACGAGGACACCGAGGTTCCACCAATCCTGCTTTGACCACGGTAAACGCCGTGCAGGGGGGAGCGGCGTGCGTGGGTGAACATGGCTCACAGGGGTCGGGGCTACTGCTGTACTCACGCACCTAACTATAAGGTATGGGATATGGAGAATCAGGAGTATGGCGAGCACACCGAACGAAACAGTCACGCGACGGCCGTCGCGCTGCCACGCACGGGAGTGATACTGGCAGCAACACCGTTGGGGAATCTTGGAGATGCGTCACCAAGACTTGTCTATGCACTCGAAACTGCTGACGTTGTCGCGGCTGAAGACACGCGTCGCACGCGTCAGCTGGCTAACGCCCTCGGCGTCACTATCCATGGCCGTATCATCTCCAACTTCGACCACAACGAG
Organism: Corynebacterium sp. HMSC073D01; assembly: GCF_001815555.1. Lineage (NCBI taxonomy): Bacteria > Bacillati > Actinomycetota > Actinomycetes > Mycobacteriales > Corynebacteriaceae > Corynebacterium > Corynebacterium sp. HMSC073D01. Next base: position 80,230 of record NZ_KV821031.1, read on the forward strand.
GAAGGAAGAGTCAAAGAGTTGCTTGAACACGCGCGCACGGGGACAGTCCTGGTTGTTACGGATGCTGGTATGCCGAGCGTAAGCGATCCCGGTTTTCCCCTGGTCGATCGTGCCCACGATGAGGGAATCTCCGTGACCTGCCTGCCCGGGCCATCTGCGGTTCCGACGGCACTTGCGCTATCGGGGCTGCGGGTCGGTACTTTCTGCTTCGACGGTTTCGCACCACGCAAGGACGGCGCGCGGCGGGAGTGGCTTGAGGATGTGGCGACCCAAAAGCGTGCGACATGCTTCTTTGAATCTCCGCATCGCTTGGCTGCGACGCTAGCTTTGGCAGCTGAGCTCGTTGGACCGACGCGTCGCGCCGCCGTCACCCGTGAACTGACAAAAATGCACGAGGAGGTTCGCCGGGGCAGCCTGGAGGAACTCGCTAGGTGGGCGAAAGACGGCGTGCGCGGGGAAATCACCGTTGTCATCGAGGGAGCAACAGCTGAAGAACAAGCGGTGGCACTGGAGGACCTTGTACCCCTAGTCCTGGCTGCTGTGAAAAATGGTGAGCGGATGAAGACCGCTGCAAAGCGTATAGCATCCGAGCATGGGCAGAGCACGAAGAAGCTTTACGATGCCTGCGTGGCAGCCCGCGGTTAGAGTACTCCTCATGGGTATAACCAGCGGGTTTTTATCGGGAAAGTTATATATTTGTTGTAATTTCGTGCGAAAAATGCTTTTCACGAGGTGATTTTCACATTACGGATTGGTAACGAAATCTGTTTGTGCTGGTCATAAATCTGCCGTTTTAACCATAAAATTTGGGTGAAGGGGTCACGTCACCAACCATATAGGTATGGAAGAAACTTCGGACAACCGCGAAAAGGAAAGAGGTAACTCGTCAGTTCGAGAAGGAACGCACGAGGATACACCGCGCACGACGCAAGAGGCATCCTCCACGGCCACAGCTGTGGAGGGAGCACAGAAAGACGGACATGATGAGGCTCCCAAACGCTCGGCGACGAGCGAGCTAGCCTCTATGCTCAGCCATGAAGGCACCTACGAGGACCCGACGCAGTTGGGTCTCGAGGATGATGATGAACCGGATCGTCCTCTTAACTGGAGTGTTATCGCTCCCGCAGGAATCGCTGTATTAGCGGTCGTGTGTTGGGGCCTGTTCGCTCCCGATCACTTCGCTAATTTTGCTACCACCACTCTGGAGTGGATTGTAGATAAATTCGGTTGGGCCTTCGTTTTGTTTACCACCGTGTTTGTCGGTTTCGCGTTGGCTATCGGATTTTCCAAATTCGGGTCGATCAAACTCGGACGAGACGACGAACAACCAGAATTTTCCACTCCCTCGTGGATTGCCATGATGTTCGCCGCGGGGATGGGCATTGGCCTCATGTTCTACGGCACAACCGAGCCGTTGACGTTCTTCCGTGACGGTGTGCCCGGGCACGATTCCGGGAACATGCGGCAGGCTTTCGCTTCGACGCTCTTCCACTGGACGCTTCACCCGTGGGCTATCTACTCCATCGTGGGGCTGTCCATCGCCTACATCACATTCCGGCGGGGTAAGAAGCAACTTTTGTCTGCCGCTTTCATCCCCCTAATCGGTGAGAAAGCTGCCGAGGGATGGCTTGGAAAGCTCATCGATATCCTCGCGATCTTCGCCACTGTTTTCGGTACCGCCTGTTCCCTCGGCCTGGGTGCCTTGCAAATCGGTGCAGGTCTCCAGAAGTCCGGGATTATCTCTGAACCAAACGCTAAGATCACGTTGATTGTTGTCCTTGTTCTAACCGCGTGCTTCCTCGTCTCTGCTATGAGTGGTGTGGGTAAGGGCATCCAGTATCTGTCCAACGCCAATATGGTTCTTGCTGGTCTGCTCGCTCTCTTCGTTTTCGTCGCAGGACCGACGGTAGCGATTTTGAACACGATCCCGCTGGCTCTGGGGAGCTACCTCGACTCCTTCTTTGAGATGGCTGCCCGTACGGCCAACACCGCTGGTGGGGATGCGGCCGAGTGGCTGTCCGGGTGGACGATCTTCTACTGGGCGTGGTGGATTTCGTGGTCCCCGTTTGTCGGTATGTTCCTGGCTCGTATTTCCCGTGGCCGCACGGTTCGCGAGTTCATTATTGGTGTCATGGCGGTGCCCGCAGCTGTGTCCCTGGTCTGGTTCTGTATTTTCGGTGGAACCGCCATCAAGCTCGAACAGCTTGGACGCTCCATCTGGGGCGACGGCGCGGCTGAGTCCCAACTTTTTGATCTTCTTCATTCCTTCCCGTTGGGAAACATCGTCGGGGTTGTGGCTATGGTTCTCCTTGCTACATTCTTCATCACCTCGGCGGATTCGGCTTCCACAGTGATGGGATCGATGAGCCAGAACGGGCAGTCGGACGCAAACCGATGGGTTACGGCCACCTGGGGTGTGCTGACGGCAGCCATTGGTCTGGTATTGCTCATCTCCGGTGGTGACGATGCGCTGAATAATCTGCAAAACGTGACGATTATTGCAGCCAGCCCATTCCTCCTCGTTCTTATCGGGCTCATGGCAGCCATCGTTAAGGGCTTAGCTAACGACCCGAATTACTTGGATATCAAATCTCAGCGGAAGTTCGCTATGCGTCTTGCGCGCGAGCGTCGGCTGCACAGAGAAAACCAGCGTCGTTTGCACCGTGCGCAGCGTAACCCGCTTATGCCTAAGGTGCGGGGTACGAAGACCGTCATTAACGAGGAGCCACGCCGCTACTCCTCTTAGACATACGGTGCAGGGGTTTTCACCATGGAAGCTGTCTTCTTGAACCTTCACCCGGTGAAAAAGCGCGTAGTTTCGCCGTGGCGGTGCCCTGAGAATGTGGCCTTTCTAGCCCCGATCCTGTCCTAAAAGGGCAGGATCGGGGCTTCCGTGTTCGTGTCGCGGAGAGTAATCCTCTAAGGTAAATGCCATGAATAATGTGCTCGTGAATGTAGCGTGGCCGTACGCCAACGGCCCGCGTCATATTGGCCACGTGGCAGGCTTCGGCGTGCCCTCCGACGTTTTTGCCCGTTACCAGCGAATGCGTGGCGAGAACGTGCTCATGGTGTCCGGTACCGACGAGCACGGCACCCCGCTCCTCGTTCAAGCGGACAAGGAGGGCACGACTGTTCAGGAACTCGCAACGCGCTACAACGAACAGATCGTCCACGATCTGGCAGGTTTGGGGCTTACCTACGATCTCTTTACCCGCACGACGACGCGCAATCACTACGCGGTTGTTCAGGAGCTTTTCGACGGGCTGTACAAGAACGGTTACCTCATCAAGCAGACCACGAAGGGGGCAATTTCTCCGTCCACAGGCCGCACCCTGCCGGACCGCTACATTGAAGGCACATGCCCGATCTGTGGGGCCAGCGGTGCGCGCGGCGATCAGTGCGACAACTGTGGTAACCAGCTTGACCCGGTCGATCTCATCGATCCGGTAAGCAAGATCAACGGTGAAACCCCGAAGTTTGTGGAGACCGAGCACTTCATGCTCGATCTCCCTGCCGTGGCAGATGCCCTGGCGGAGTGGCTCAAAGGGCGTGAGGACTGGCGCCCGAATGTGCTCAAGTTCTCCCTCAACCTGCTCGAGGATATCCGCCCGCGCGCAATTTCCCGCGATATTGACTGGGGCGTGCCGATCCCGGTCGAGGGGTGGCAGGATGACCACGCGAAGAAGCTTTACGTGTGGTTCGATGCCGTCGTCGGCTACCTGTCCGCCTCCATCGAGTGGGCGCACCGTTCCGGTAACCCTGAGGCCTGGCGCGACTTCTGGAACGACCCGGAAACCCGGTCCTACTACTTCATGGGTAAGGACAACATCACCTTCCACTCGCAGATTTGGCCGTCGATGCTCCTCGGCTATGCGGGGAAGGGGGCTCACGGTGGCGAGGTCTATGAGCTCGGTGAGTTGAACCTTCCCACCGAGGTCGTCTCCAGCGAGTACCTGACGATGAGTGGTTCCAAGTTCTCCTCGTCCAAGGGCATCGTCATCTACGTGAAGGACTTTTTGGAAGAGTTCGGACCGGATCCACTCCGTTATTTCATTTCCGTGGCCGGACCGGAAACGAACGACACGGACTTCACCTGGGAGGAATTCGTCCGCCGTGTGAATAACGAGTTGGCGAACTCCTGGGGCAACCTGGTGAACCGCACCGTGTCTATGGCGTACAAGAACTTCGGCGAGGTGCCACAGCCAGGCGAGCTGACGGATGCTGATCGCGCCCTGCTTTCCCTGGCTGAAGAGGCCTTCGACATCGTCGGCGACCACCTCAATAACTCCCGCTTCAAGCAGGGGATTAACCATGCCATGCACGTGGTGGGCGAAGCTAACGCCTACATCGCTGAGATGGAACCGTGGAAACTGGCCAAGGACGAGTCCCAGCGGGAGCGCCTAGCTACTGTTCTGTGGGTAGCGCTGCAGGTGGTGAGCGATTGCAACACACTGCTCACCCCGTACCTTCCGCACATCGCCCAGCAGGTCCACGAGACCTTGGGACGCACCGGTGAGTGGGCCGCTCGCCCGCAGATCGTCGAGGTTACCGACGATTCTCCGCGCCCGATCAAGGGTGTCGACCTCCCGCCGGAGGGGCGTCATTACCTCACCATCCAGGGTGACTACACCAAGCAGCAGGCTGTCTGGAAGCGTATTGACATGCAGGCTGGCGTGGCACTGTCCAAGCCGAAGCCGCTTGTGCAGAAGCTAGATGCCAAGCTCGGTGAAACCGGCCCCGAGTGGGCACCTGTGAACTAGAGCCCGCCCCACGCTGGTCCCCGGCTCGTTGGTCTAGACGCTTAGGCCACCCGCGTGCGCAGTTTTGTTCAGCCGCGTGCGCAGTTTTGTTCAGCCACGTGCGCGGTTTTGTTCAGCCGCGTGCGTGGCTCTGTTCGGTCGCATTCTGGGGTTAGCGCGGCTAGCAGGCCCTTTCGAGGATTGTGACATCAAGCCAGCGTCCACATTTGTAGCCAACCTCTGTGAGCCTCCCTTTCTCCTCAAAACCGTGCCTGCGGTGGAGGGCGAGGGAGGCTTCGTTTGTCGATTCGATCCATACCACCATGCGGTGCACATCAGGATTGGCCTCTGCGTGTGCGATGAGAGTCTGAAGTAATCCGGTTCCGATGCCTGCTCCTTGGTTTCCGGGAAGGACGTAAACCGAGTTCTCTACCGTGTGGCGGTAACCGGTGAGCACGCGAAACGGCCCATATGAGGCGTAGCCAATGACTTCGCCGTCGACATCGGCAACGAAAACCACAGGTTCCTCGGCAAGCCACCGTGTGCGGTTGGCGACGGTGACCGGGGTGTTGTCGAAAAGCGCCGTCGATTCCTCGGCTGCCCAATTTCGGATGCGGGCGAGGGCGGGTGCGTCTGAAGCTAGCGCGAGGCGAATAAGCATTGTCATTAGTTTCCCACACATGGCTTCGTACGTATCTGCAGGCTAGCATCCGCAGGCTAGTTTTCGGGTGCATTTCCCAGGTGCGTGTTCACGGCACGTGCGAGCGAGGGGAGCTGAGGAGGGGGAAGCGGGAGAAAGACGCGGGAGAAAGACGCGGGAGGGAGAACACGTCGGAAAGCCGGTGTGACTAGAGTGTGTAGGCATGTCTCGAAAGAAGCCCCGTCCCTTTCCCGTGCCCCACGACCCCATCGCCGGAATCAGCGACGCGCACACCCACCTCTGGTCGTGTGGCGCCCGCGATGCCGAGGCGGTGCGACAGTTCGTACGTCGCGCGCAGGACGCCGGGGTGGAAAAGCTCGTTACTGTCGGTGATGACCTCGCAGAAAGCGAGGCCGTGGTCGAGCAAGCGACATGGGATCCGGCGGTGTACGCCGCCTGCGCGATCCATCCGACAAAGGCAAACGAGCTTGACCAGAACACGCGCCAACGTCTTCGGGAACTCGTCGCGCACCCGCAGTGTGTCGCAGTGGGAGAGACCGGCTTGGATTACTACTGGCTGGAACACGAGCCGGACACCACAGCAAGCAAAGAGCAGCAAGAAGAGGCGTTGCGCTTCCATATCGACCTTGCAGTCGAATCAGGCAAGACGCTGATGATTCACAACCGTGAGGGGGATACCGACCTCCTGCGAATCCTTGCCGATGCGCCGAAACCTCGTTACGTGCAACTCCACTGTTTTTCCTCCCCACTGGCGGTAGCGGAGGAAGCGCTTAGCCGCGGATACATCCTCAGCTTCGCAGGTAACGTGACATTCAAACGCAACGAGGAGCTGCGCGAAGCAGCCCGGATCGCTCCTGCCGGTCAGATTCTCATTGAGACGGATGCCCCGTATATGACGCCGGAACCCTTCCGTGGCGGGAAGAATGAGCCCTCGCTCATCGGCCATACCTTTGCGCGTGTTGCGGAGGTGCGTGGAGAGGAGCCCGAGGAACTCGCAACGCACGTCTCCCGCACCTTCGATGCCATCTTTGGACTCTCCAAGAAGCAACATTTACCACACTAGTAACAGTGGTAAATGTTACTGGACAAAACCGCCATTGTTACCTTATCGTTACATTCATTACTATCGTTACTGTCACGTTCGTTACTATCGTCGCACTGACGTTTCGTGGTGCCGTTGCGGAGAGTTCGCACGCGGTACCGCACAGCACGCCGGTGAGAAAGGCTGTTCAATGACTTCGCACGAGGGCAACGGTTCTTCGCTGTACACCTCTAAAAGCTCCCGCCATAGTCGCGTCAGGCGACGCTTGAACGAATCCACCTATGCGCGCCCGGTAAAGATTGCGGCCGGTGGTGTTCTGGCTACTGTCGTTGCCGGTGGCGTGTTTGCCGTAGGGAACACGAAGACTATAACCCTCGATATCGATGGTCAATCCACCGAACTTTCGACGATGTCTGCCTCGGTTGGCGATGCCCTTCAGTCAGTCGGCTTCGAAGCGAAGGACTCCGACCTTGTTTCTCCTTCGCCCGCCGATAAGCTTGTCGACGGCACCCATATCACCGTCCGCTCGGCCAAACCGGTCGCCCTCGTTGTCGACGGCGTGCAGCACGAGGTCACCTCCAACGCGCTCACCGTGAGCGAGCTTCTCCAGCACTTCAACGACGGTGAGAAGGCGAGCATCACGAAGGCCGCCAAGATTTCCTCCAGCCCTGAGCAGGTCATTCCCGCCGGTGGCTTCACCGTCAAGGTGACCAACCCGAAGATCGTGTCTGTCGATGACGCGGGCAGGGTTGTGTACGATTCCATCGCCGCCGAGACTGTTGGTGACGTACTCGAAAAGCGCGGCATTTCCCTCGGTGCCGAAGACGTTGTTACACCCTCCGTGGACACACCACTGAAGGACGTATCCTCGATCAAGGTTGATCGCGTGCGTACTAGCAACGTCATCTCTGATGAGGAGTACACCGCAGAACCTACCTACACCGAAGACCCGGAGTCCCCCGAGGGTGAGGAGACGGAAGTTTCTCCCGCAGAGCCCGGCCGTAAGACCGTGACGAGGAAGATCGTTTTCGTCAACGGCCAGGAAGTTTCCAATGAGGTGTTGCAGGAAACCGTCACCGCGCCGTCGACCGGCGCCGTCATAGCCCGTGGCACGAAGAAGGCCCCGGCAGCTGCATCCGTTGCTGCCGGCTCAGTATGGGATTCCATCGCACAGTGCGAATCCGGTGGAAACTGGGCGATTAGCACAGGCAACGGCTACTACGGCGGTTTGCAGTTTAATGTCGGCACGTGGAGCGCCTACGGCGGCGGCGAGTACGCCCCCACAGCAAACCTCGCCACCCGTGACCAGCAGATTGCTATCGCTCAGAAGGTACAGGCGGCACAAGGCTGGGGTGCCTGGCCCGCGTGCACCGCATCCCTTGGTATTCGCTAGTCGCACCAGACGGGGCTACCATGTGTAGCGATATGAACGATTCACCTCGCCTCCTAGGTCCCGCCGAGATCCGCGCGCTCGCCGCGCAGTTGGACATCGTCCCCACAAAGAAACTGGGGCAGAACTTCCTGCACGATCCCAACACTGTGCGGATGATTGTTGCTGCAGCAGGCCTCGAACCAGATGACCGCGTCATCGAGGTGGGGCCAGGGCTCGGTTCGCTCACCCTTGGCCTTGTCGGAGAGGTTTCCGCTGTCACTGCGGTGGAAATCGACCGGCGCCTAGCCGAACAGCTCCCCAAGACCGTCGCCGATCACGCGCCGGGGTGCGCCGAGCGACTGTCAGTGGTGAACGCGGATGCGCTCGCCGTCACTAGGGAAGCCTTCGGAGAGGCGGAGCCCACAGCCATTGTCGCCAACCTTCCCTATAACGTCGCCGTGCCCGTGCTCCTGCACCTCCTGCGCACGGTGCCGAGCATTCGTCGCGTACTTGTGATGGTGCAGGAAGAGGTCGCTGATCGGCTGTCTGCCAGCCCCGGAACAAAAATCTACGGCGTGCCTAGCGTCAAGGCCAGCTACTTCGGCGAGGTAAAGAAAGCCGGCACAGTGGGCAAACACGTCTTTTGGCCGGCGCCGAACGTCTCCTCCGGACTCGTCCGCATCGACTGCTTCGAGTCCAACCCGTGGGGCGTGTCGCCCGAGGCGCTCTTTCCGCTTGTCGACGCCGCCTTCGCCCAGCGCCGCAAGACTCTCCGCGCGGCCCTCGGCAGCTTTTTCGGCGGCGCGGACCGCGCTGAGGCGATTCTGACGGCTGCGGGCATCGACCCACGACAGCGCGGGGAAAAACTCGGTGTCGACGAATTCGTTCGCATTGCCAAGGAGGCAGCGTGCTAGAGACAGCGACGGCCACAGCACCCGGCAAAGTTAACCTCTTCCTGGAGACAGCAGCGCCCCGACCGGACGGGTACCACGAGCTAACGACGGTCTTCCAGGCTACGGCCCTACAAGAGTCAGTCACTGTGACGCGGGCCGAAGAGATGCGGATCACCGTGTCCGGCCTCGATGCCGACTGCGTGCCCACGGACAGCTCGAACCTCGTCTGGAAAGTGGCTGAGAATGTGCTTCCCAGCACTCCTGTCCATCTGCACATCGTCAAGGCGATTCCCACAGCCGGTGGCATGGCAGGTGGGTCTGCCGATGCCGCAGCAGCCCTCGTTGCGTGCAATGCTCTTCGCGAGCATCCTCTGGGTATCGATGAGCTGGACACCATCGCCGCACGCCTTGGCTCAGACATTAATTTTGTGCTCCACGGCGGGACAGCGCTCGGTTCCGGGCGCGGCGAAATCCTCACGCCAGTCCCGTTTACCGGTATCCTGTGGTGGGTTTTCGCAACCCAAGGCCAGGGCCTTTCTACTCCGGCCGTGTTCACAGAGCACGATCGCGCCGGTGCGTGGGGTCATCCCCACAGCGTCCAGCCCCTCGTTCATGCCCTGAAAGCAGGAGCCTCAGCTAGCGATCTCGCGCCGTTGCTTTTCAACCGTTTGCAGGATGCCGCACTGTCGCTGCGGCCAGAGCTTGCACGCACGCTGTTCGCGGGCGAGGACGCTGGCGCCCTACGCGGGATTGTCAGCGGTTCCGGCCCCACCTGCGCGTTTCTCTGTGCAGATGAGCAGCAAGCGAGCGCAGTCGCGCGGGCACTAGAAACAAGTGGAACCTGCCGACACACCGTAACGACGACGACAACCGCACCCGGGGCCGTCGACAAGCTACAGACAAGCTACAGAAAGGACAACCGTGGTTAACCTCATAAACCTGGAGAAAGTCTCGCAGTCCTTCGGGTTGAAAACATTGCTAGACAATGTCTCCTTGGGGGTTAACTCCGGTGATCGCGTCGGCATCGTCGGGCTCAACGGTGGCGGCAAATCCACCCTAATCAACGTCCTGTCCGGCCGTCTTGAGCCGGATTCCGGGCGCGTCAGCCACATGCAGGACCTGCGCCTGGCGGTCGTCACCCAGGCACCCGATCTGGACGAGGAAGCCTCGATCGCGGACAACGTCATCGGCCCTCTCGGCCTGCAAACCCACGAATGGGCCTCAAACCCGCGCGTGCGAAATGTCCTCTCCGGTCTCGGCATCACCGAGCTCGGCCTGGACACGCGCGTCAGTGACCTTTCTGGTGGTGAGAAGCGCCGCACGTCGCTTGCCGCCGCACTTGTGCGTGACCTCGACATCATCATCCTCGACGAGCCCACCAACCACCTCGACGTGGAGGGAGTGGAGTGGCTCGCTAGCTACCTCCTGTCTACCGACATGGCGGTCGTGGTCGTCACCCACGATCGTTGGTTCCTCGATACCGTTGCCAACTACACGTGGGAGGTCCACGACGGCACCGTCGACGTGTACGAGGGCGGCTATAACGATTGGACTTTTGCCCGCGCCGAACGCGCCCGCCAAGCAGATGCCAACGAGCAGCGTCGCCAGAACTTGGCCCGCAAGGAACTCGCTTGGCTGCGCCGTGGTGCCCCCGCCCGCACCTCCAAACCCCGCTACCGCATTGAGGCAGCAGAGGCACTGATCAAGAACGTGCCGCCGCCCCGCGATACCGTGGAGCTTTTGAGCTTTGCCAAACGCCGACAGGGCAAGGTCGTGGTGGAACTCGAGGATGCCACCATCTCAACCCCCGACGGCCGGCCACTGGTGGAGAAGCTCACCTGGCGCCTCGCGCCCGGCGAGCGCATCGGTCTCGTCGGTGTCAACGGCAGCGGCAAGACGACGCTCCTCAAGGCCCTGGCAGGAGAACGACCTCTGGATAAGGGGCGGCGTATTGAGGGCAAGACAACGCATATCGGTTGGTTGCGCCAGGAACTCGATGACCTCGATGAGAACCAGCGGGTCATCGACTCCATCGCCGACGTGAAAAACTACATCACCGTCGGCGACAAGGAAATTTCTGCCTCACAGCTCGCCGAACGTTTGGGATTCAGCCCCAAGCGGCAACGCACTCCCGTCCGGGATCTTTCCGGTGGTGAGCGCCGCCGACTGCAGCTCACCCGCGTCCTCATGAGTGAGCCGAACATGCTCATCCTCGACGAGCCCACCAATGACCTGGACATCGACACGCTGCAGGAACTCGAGGACATCCTCGATTCGTGGGCGGGAACCCTCGTTGTTGTCTCTCACGACCGGTACCTGATCGAACGCGTCGCCGATTCCACGTGGGCGCTCTTCGGCGACGGCACACTGACCAACCTGCCCGGTGGCATCGACGAGTACCTGGCCAGGCGCAAGGAGAGTGGCGCGAGCCAGCACGCGCGTGGGTCCGCGGGTAGCAGCGAGCATGCGTCCACGGAAGAGGACCCCGATAAGCTCAGCGGCGCGGAATTCCACGCCTTGTCCAAGAAGATGAGCTCCCTTGAGCGCAAAATCTCCAAACTGGATGCCGAACTGGGCAGCATCGACGCGAAACTTGCGGAGGCAAGCGCCAGCGCTGATACCGATACCGTCATCGAGCTCGCGGAAAAGCGCAATGGGGTAGCCGCTGAAAAAGACGCGCTGGAAGAGGAGTGGTTGGAGCTCGGCGAGCAGCTGGACTAGCGGGAGAAGTGGCGAGAATCTCGGTTCCTCGTTAGGCTGGGCTGCATGATTTTGATCAACGTAAAGTACAAGGTAAAGCCGGAATTCAAGGACAACTTCCGCGAGCTCGTCGCGGATTTCACCAACGCCACCCTCGCCGAAGACGGCAACTTGTTCTTCGAGTGGTTCCGCTCCACCGATGAGGACGATGTCTACATCCTCGTTGAGGGATTCAAGGACGACGCTGCCGAAGCACACGTCAAGTCCGACCACTTTGTCAAGGCCTGCGACGACATCCCGCAGTACTTGGTAGAGACCCCGACCATCATAAACACCCTCATCCCTGGCAAGACCGAGTGGGATGAGATGGCCGAATTCCAGGTCAAGTAGCGAACGCACGCACACCGGCTGCAACGATTTCGTTGCAGCCGGATTTTTTATGCCACACTTGATGTATGACTGACTCCGCATTTGCCACCGAGTACGTGAAGACTTCCACCCTGCATACGACAGGCATCATTGAGCTGGATCGGCCCCGTGCCCTCAACTCCCTTAACGTGGACATGTTTGGTGCCATCGACGAGGCCCTGGAGAAGTGGGCTTCGGATGATCGAGTCCACCGCATCATCATTAGATCCACCAACCCAAAGGCGTTTTGCGCGGGCGGGGATATGAAGCTTTTCCGTGAACATGCCGTCAACGGGGACCACGATTTTGGCGATTACGGCCTTGCCCGTGAGTATGACATGAACGAACTCATCGCCCATTACGCGAAGCCAATTGTCGCGCTCATCGACGGCATCTGCATGGGCGGTGGCCTGGGAATTTCCGTCCACGGCTCCCACCGGGTCATCACCGAAAAAGGCTGGATGAGCATGCCAGAGATGGCCATCGGATTCGCCCCTGACACCGGAGTGACGTATATGACGCAGCGGATGGCAGGGGAGTACGGGCCGAGCTCCGCGTTGGCTGCTTTTATCGGCCTTACAGGCTACCGCATGACTCCTGCCGATTGCCTTTGGAGCGGCCTTGCCACGGATTTCGTGCGCTCGGAAGACCTGGACAGCTTCGCGGAGATGGTGATCTCTGAGTCGCTTGATGAGGCGCGGGAACGCTACGTGGACAATGATGCCGCCGGTACGTCTCGCGTGGCAGGGATGATTTCAGCGATCGAGGAGTGTTTCGCAGGGGACACGTGGGCGGACATCGACGCGGCATTGGACGCGCATGCCGATACCGAGTTTGTCGATTTCGTTCGTGATCTTCAGTCCAATGCCAACCCCGCCTCGCTTGTCGCCACCGCTGAGCTATACACCGCGAACAGGAGCGCCCGCGATATCCGGGAGGCACTCGACAATGAGTTCGCTGTGGGTGCCCTCCTTCGCCGTGAGCCGAACTTCCTCGAAGGCGTGCGCGCTGTCCTCGTGGACAAGGATCGCGATCCGCACTTTGACCCGTCGGCCACCGATACCGTTGACCCCACCCCCTACAGGGAGGCGCTTGGTATCCAGGCGTAGCCCTGGGAAAGCTAAACATCCGTAGGCAGTGCGCCTGCGCACCTGGGATCCCCAACACCAGGGGATCCCAGACAGTGGAGTTCCAGATAACGAGATAATCGGATCACGGGGGATACAGTTTGCGGGGGAGAGATAGTTTGCGGGGGCAGACGGATTACGAGGGGAGACGGAACGCAAAGTCCTGGTTTCCCTGGGGCCCGTGGCATGCCTTTCGACGGGCGGTCCGTCCCTTACCGCCCAGCTGTGCCCGAGAACGCCCCGTGCCCGGATTGGAGAACAACAATCTTCAATCTGCGCGTGAAAGATCTCCCCGAGCGATGGGGATCCCAGCGAGACGAACGAAGTGGAGGTAGCCGTGAACTGCAGCGGGTATCTCCCCTCCAGCGGTACGCAATGTTTCGCTATGGTTTCGGCCAGCTGGATGCCAGGTAGAAGTTTGATAACGATTACATCATTTTCGCACTCTGCCCATGACGTGCGGATTTTAGACATGTAGACTGGGGCACCGCGTATGAACGTGGATGAACGCATATGAAAAATAATCGACATGCTAGAAAAGCATGAAAAGGAGTGAGAAGCCTATGGCAGAAAACGAGTTCCCGGGAAGGCCGTCAGATTCGTACGGCCAATCCCCGTACGATCACACCCCTGAAGGCTTTGACACGCCGGACGACCGTGGAGCAGCCGGCACCGGTGCGTTCCCCGCGTACCCCGGCTCGGAAACGAGCGGTGGCGCGGGCGAATATCAGCCATTTACGTACACGGAGCCGGGCGAGGAACTCGTCCAATCTAATGGAACAGTGTCCCCGGTCGGCGCACTAGGCTTCGGCTTCTCCCGTTTCTTCAAGAACATTTTGCCGTGGCTTGGCATCATCATCGTGGCGGGGGCGTTCTCCGGCGGTTTCAATTTCATTCTTCAGCGAACGGGTGGTACCACCATTGGACTGTCCGTCTCAATGATCGTTAGCTTGTTCGTTTCTTGCGTCATGCTGACTGGCGCGCTGAAGAACGTAAACGCACCGAAGGTTTCCTTCGGCGAATTCTTCAAGGATGTCAATTGGCTGCCGATCATCGTAGTTTCGTTGGCGTCGAGCCTCGTCAACGGGTTCGTTACCGTAGGCGTGTTCTTCCTGTTGCCCGGGGCACGAAATTTTGTCGCGGCGGTACGAAACCTGGATCCGGCGCTTGTGGAGGCGGCGCAAAACACAACAGATACCAACGCAGCTACAGAGGCAATGATGACCATCCTAGAGTCCCTTCCGTGGGGCGGGATCATTTTCTCCGGCGTGATCGCTTTCCTCCTGGGCCTTCTGCTGCGGCCACTGCTTTCGTACTGGGTGTTCTACGCAGCCGACCACCGCGCAGGTATCGGCGGTGCGATCTCGCAGGGCTTCAATGATGGTCTAAAGAACTACAGCGCCGTGATCCTCTTTGAGATCCTCGCAGCTCTTGTCACCTTCGTTGTGTCCGTGTTCTCCCTCTTCATTCTCGCTGGCTTCATTGTGGCACCGATCATGATTGCTCGTGCCCTCGTCTACCGGCAGATGAGCAAGGGGCAGATCCCCGCAAGCGTTGTGCAGTAAACCTACATAGTTTTCATCCGCGCGGTTCACACTGAGTGAACTGCGCGGGTATTTTTATTGCTCCTGCTTGTTCTTCCTCTTCAGAGGACTACAACCCGGCTTCCTGCGGGTCGAAGAGGACAAGGCAAGACCTGTCCGAGTCGAGCGGAATCCACGCGTGGCCTAGCAGGCCGAACACATATTTTGTGACCTCCATCAGGTGAAGGTCATCGGCGGTCTTCTTGGGCATGGAGGCAGCAGTGAAAGGAACGAGCCCCTTGTCGTAGCCAAAGCTCCGGAGTTTCCCAGCCGCCGATCGTGGCACATTCGGGTCCGCCCACGCCCACGTCCACGTCCCTGCCGCCACCGTGGCGACGGGTAGACAGCGTGCCTGCCGATTGTGCGAAAAGGAAACGTGCGCGAAGTCAGGAGACAATAGTGGCGGGGTGTTCCCCATTGCCTGCATGAGACGCTGTTGGGCGTTGTCGCTGGGTTTTTTCGTCGTGGCGATCATCGCATCGAGGTTGTCGTCGCCCACGCCGACGATATGACCTGCGGGGTGGACGTGAACCTGCAGCTGCGTCGGGTTGCGGTGCAGGTAGGTTGCGAGTGCGCGGGTGGCATGAGCGGGGTTGTTCATGAGGTATGTGCCGGCGGCGAGGATTGCGTCGCGGGCGGAGGAGGGGATGCCGTTTGCGAGGACCACGATGGCGTCGGTGTCTGTTTGGGCCTCGTCGGTTGTCCATTTGTCGAGGGCTTTGCCGAGGGGCTTCCATACGCCACGGGATTCGGGGGTGGCAACGCGTGGCACGATGACGATGGGGCCGGCGTCGAATAGCGCGCAGGCGGCGGTGAATAGTGCGTCGTTGACGGGTTGCAGCTCCGTCGTGGTGAGTTCCGGTATACCGAGGCCCCGCTCTGCTACCTGTGGGCAGATCCACTGCATATCGTCGCCGCTGATGGTGGCGAGGGGAAGTGCGTCGTAGTCGGTGCTGCCATGATTGGTGGTGACGCGCAGGAGCCGTTCGTCGGGGCTGAGCTGGACCCCTACGACATGGTCGGCGGGGATTTTCCTCCCCGCGCGTGTGATGACCCCGTCTGCGATGACCTCATCGAGGCTGGTGGGTAGGGGTAATTGCTTGTCGACGCTTACCTGTGCCACTGGTTCCGGTTTGTTGTCTTCGTTCGGTACAAAGGTGCTCACCCGTTTAATAGTATCGAACAAGAACGAGTCTTAGGGGTGGGAAAGCCCGTACGTGGGATTTACACCATTGCGCAGAAGATCAAAGGTCCAGCGCACATTCTTGATAACGGCCCGTTTAGACAGGTTGGGATACTGGTACCCGGTGGCCTTGAGCCCTGCCTCGGCGGCGATGCTCAGGATGGTATAGCACTCGAATTCGGAGAGATCGGTAAGCGGGGTCAGCTGGTTGAGACCATCGGCCAGAACAGTAGACCAGACTTTGGTCGTCGTCCCGTAGTCGATAGTTTCCAGAATCTGCCCGAGGTGGTAGAGCGACAGGAGGGAACTAGGGGAGTTGAGATCCTCTTCCAGACCTTCGAGGACGATGGCCTCCACCGCGTTGATAATGGATTCCTCTTGCTTGATGTGCTCAATGAGCTTCTTCTTCAGCGCAGTGAGGTGGCTTTCCAGATACCACCGTAACGCTGAATCGCGTGACGGAAAGTAGTTATGGAATGTCCGTGGGGAAACGTCCGCAGCCGCCGTCACGCGTGCCACGGTGAGCTTATCAATGCCGTCGACAAGAGCAATCCTTACCGCACATTCGGCGATAAGCTCTTTGGTAGCCGCCTTCTTCGTCTCTCTCAAACCGTTCATAGCAATAAGCTAGTCTAGCCTTGAAAAATGAATTCGTAAACCAGGGACCATTGCCCGAGGTGGCGGGGTTAATTATAGAAGCAGCCTGTTTCAGTACTCTAATCCGCTACCAATGTTTCCAGTTCAAACTCAGGGTGCTCCTTTTCAATAAATTGGAGCCTCCACTTATCGCCGAACAAAGCTATGAGCTCCCCGTCCGTGCGAGTGAAGATCTCTACACCGCGCTGTTTACGTAGCTCCTCTGCCGTTTCCGGCGTGGTCTTACGAGCGACGGAATACGGGACCGGCTCGGTGACGGTCTCCACGTTGTATTCATTTTCCATGCGCGCCTGCATGACCTCGAACTGCATGGGCCCGACGGCGGCCATCACTGGGTTGGCATCGCCACGGGCATCGTTTTTGAGAATCTGCACGACCCCTTCGGAATCGAGCTGCTCCAAGCCCTTGCGGAACTGCTTGTACTTGCCAAGGGACTTGGCTCGGAGCGTGCAGAAATGCTCTGGAGCGAACTGGGGCATAGGCGGGAATTGGACCTTTTTACCCGCGTAGATTGTGTCGCCCGGGGCAAGCGAACCCGCGTTGACCAGACCGACGATATCGCCGGGGAAGGCGGATTCCACCGTCTCACGGGAACGGCCGAACACCGTCAATGCGTACTTGGTGGAAAAGCTCCGGCCGGACTGTGCGTGGGTGACCTGCATGCCACGTTCGAATTCGCCGGATACAACGCGCATGAACGCAAGAGTGTCGCGGTGTTTCTTATCCATGCCCGCCTGCACCTTGAATACGACGCCTGAGAAGGCATCGTCCACCTCGCGGGTCTCGTCCATCGCCGTCGTTGATTCCTCGATTGCTTGCGGATCGGAATCGCGGGGGTGGGGGCGCGGTGCCAATGAGCACAGAGCGTCAAGGATCTGGTGGACACCAAAGTTCAGCATCGCCGAGGCGAAGATCATTGGAGACGTGGTGCAGTCAAGGAATAGCTCTTCGTCGTGGATAGCACCGTCCATGGCCAAAAGCTCTGCTTCCTCGACGGCACGCGACCAGTCCACTGGTTCCTTCTCGGCCGCCTCGTTGGGGGAGTAGTGCTCCTCGGGAGCGATCGTTGAACCACCAGCTGTGCGCAGAAAGTGAATGTATTCCTCGGGTTCGCCGTCGAGAGACAGGCGCGCCAATCCCTTGAAGTCGCCGGCCTCGCCAACGGGCCAAAACAGCGGCGTCGGTTGGAGCCCGATTTCCTCGACAATTTCGTCGACAAGCTCGAGCGGCTGCTTGCCTGGGCGGTCCCACTTGTTGACGACAGTAATAATCGGCAAACCGCGGGCCTTACACACGCGGAAGAGCTTGAGTGTCTGGGGCTCGAGTCCCTTCGCGCCGTCGATGAGCATAACTGCAGCATCAACCGCAGTTAGAACACGGTAAGTGTCCTCGGAGAAATCTGCGTGGCCCGGTGTGTCCACGAGATTAATCATGTAGGGCTCGCCCTCGTACCCCTCCGGCTTGTACTCAAACTGCAGGGCGGAGGAGGCGATGGAGATACCACGATCTTTCTCCATCTCCATCCAGTCGCTCACCGTCGCCTTGCGGCCGGCCTTGCCGTGGACGGCACCGGCCTCGGCGATGACGTGGGCGTGGAGCGCGAGAGCCTCGGTAAGCGTGGACTTACCAGCGTCAGGGTGCGCAATGACGGCGAACGTGCGGCGACGGGATGCCTCGGACAGGATGGATTGATTCATGGGACATAAGGCTACCCGCATCGCAGCCTGCGGACAGAATCACCTCTGAGACGTAGATGATCATCGGAATGGGTGGTGTGAAAGCGGGGTTAACCAAAGGTAAATTCATGTACTTTGCTGTGTGATCGTGCTTACAATTAACGAACACGAAGAATAGGAAGGAATGCGATGACACAGGTATCGCAAGCGGATTCGCACAAGGTGGATATCGAGGACTACGTCTCCGACTCACCGCAGATTCCGAAGGAAAAAGAGGCACCGAAGGATCGAACCCACTGGCTGTACATCGGCGTTATCGTGGCTGTCGTCGGAGGCATCGCTCTGGGCCTCATTGCCCCTGATATTGCGACTGGCTTCAAGCCACTCGGAACGCTGTTTATCAAGCTCATCACAATGATCATTCCGCCGATCATCTTCTGCACCATCGTGCTGGGGATCGGTTCGGTGCGTGCAGCAGCTAGTGTCGGCAAAGCCGGTGGCCTTGCCCTCATCTACTTCATCACAATGTCCACTTTCGCTCTCGCAGTTGGGCTTGTTGTGGGCAATATCATCGAGCCCGGGTCCGGAATGAAGATCGAGCCGAGTGAGGAAGCAATCAGAGCTGCTGAAGAAAAGGCAGCATCCGGGGAGTCCAGCAGTGGGCTGTGGGGAATGATCTCCGATATTATCCCCGACACGATGTTCTCGGCATTCACTTCTGGGTCCGTGCTGCAGGTGCTGTTCATCGCGCTTATGTTCGGGTTCGCCGTGCAGTCGATGGGGCAGGCTGGACAACCCATTTTGAACTTCGTCGGGCATCTGCAGAAAGTTGTGTTCAAGCTCTTGACCATGATCCTGTGGCTCGCTCCCGTCGGCGCGTTCGGTGCTATGGCCGGTGTTGTCGGCTCGACTGGCCTCAAAGCCGTGGGCCAGCTCGCGATCTTGATGTTTGCCTTCTACCTCACGTGTTTCCTGTTCATCTTCGGCGTGCTCGGCACAGTGTTGTATGCCTTCACGCGACAGAACATTTTCCGGCTGGCAAAGTACCTTGCCCGCGAGTACCTACTCATCGTGGCGACAGCATCGTCTGAGTCTGCGCTTCCGAATCTCATGCGCAAGATGGAGCACGCCGGAGTTGATCGAGCCACCGTCGGCATCGTTGTACCTACTGGTTATTCCTTCAACCTCGACGGCACAGCCATCTACCTCACGATGAGTGCTATCTTCATTGCCGATGCTATGCACACTCCCATGGCTCTCGGAGATCAGATTGGTTTGTTGGTTTTTATGATCATCGCTTCTAAGGGCGCCGCTGGTGTGGCAGGCGCCGGCATCGCTGTCCTTTCAGCAGGACTTCAGTCGCACTCTCCGCAGCTCTTGTCCGGTGTTCCTGTGCTACTTGGCATCGACAAGTTCATGGGTGAGGCTCGAGCTCTGACCAACTTCTCCGGTAACGCGGTTGCCACCATTCTCGTTGGCAAGTGGACTGGAACCGTCGATATGGATCGCGTCCACGACGTACTGACCGGCAAGATTCCGTACAAGGCAACGGATGAGGATTCGCAGGTAGACATGCGCCGCCCCGATGTGGAGAACCCCGCAACGCACACGCTGGCACCTACTCCTCAGGTCAACCTCAAACACTACGAGAAGTAATCTGTAGCCTCTAACACGTTATAGACACTGCGGGCCGGGGACACTCACTGTGGTCCCCGGCCCGTTTATTCGCTTAAACCCTTTTTGTGCCTCTGCGGCACATTTCGCTACATAAACCCAAAAACCGGGCACCGTGTGGGTGCCCGGTTTTGCGAAAAGAGAGAAGAATTACTCTTCGCCCTCGGCAGGAGCCTCGGCAGCAGCTTCGCCCTCGGCAACAGCTTCGCCCTCGGCAGCAGCCTCTTCCTCTTCCGGCTCCTCTTCCTGCGGCTCAACGATATTGATGATGAGGAGGTCGTCCTCGTCAACAAGCGTAGCGCCATCCTCGAGCACGATGTCGGCGGCGGTGATCTGGGAACCGATCTCCAGGCCCTCGACGGAAACAGTGAGCTCATCCGGAATGGACAGCACGTCGGACTCGATACGGAGGGTATCGACCTCCTGGAATACGAGTGCGCCAGGTGCAGGCTCGCCCTCGTAGACAACCGGAACCTCGACCTCAACCTTCTCGCCACGCTTAATGGCGAGGAGGTCAACGTGGTCGATCTCGAGGGAGAGAACGTTCTGGTCGATGTGCTTGATCAGGGTGAGGTGCTTCTCGCCCTCGATGTCAACATCGACGACGGCGTTGGTGCCGTGGTTGCGGACGATAGAGGTGAGGTCAAGACGGTCGGTAGTGAAGTGTACCGGCTCGGTGTCCTTGGAGTAGATCACGCCGGGGACGAGGCCTGCGCGACGTGCGCGGCGGGCGGCACCCTTACCAAATTCGTTGCGGGGATTGGCGGAAAGATCCAGGGCCTTGTTTGCCATGAAAAAGTCTCCTTAAAAGTCGTAGATGTGTACCATCTCCGCGAGGAATGAAAAAACCTGCGAAGACATTCTCGTCGAGTCTTCGCAGGTTACATACTCTGCTCATCGCGTCGATAACGGCTGTACAATGCAGCCCTCGCCGAGACGAGCGAAATTCTACCACACTACCAGCGGCGGACAAACTCCCTGACGCGGTTGACGCCGTTGACCACTTTGTCGGAGATTCGATCCTGGATGGAATCTCCGAGCAGATGTTCAGACAGGTGCCACCCGGACAAGCCGTTCAAACCGCCGCCCGGCCACGTCGCCGCACCAATCATGTACAGGTTCTTCACCGGAGTCTTGTACGTCGAGCCACCAAGCCACGGGCGGAACAGGAACATCTGGCGGATGTGGTGGGAACCACCGACCGAGTCGCCACGCACGAGGTTCGGGTTGTGGCGCTGTAGATCGAGGGGGGAGCGTACGTCGCGGGCGATGATGTGGTCTTTCAACCCCGGTGCGTACTCTTCCAGCTTGTCGACGACGCGGTCGGCGTAGGCCTCCTTCATCTCGTCCCACGTGCCTGGGGTGATTTCTCCCTTGGCATCGCTGGTCGGCTCGAATGGAAGGCAGCGAACCTGGACCCACAGGACATGTGTGCCCTCGGGCGCGCGCGTCGGATCGGTTGCTGTCGGTTGACCGACGATGAGCGTGGGGCTGTCCGGAAGGATGCCCTGGATTGCCTGCGTGTACGTGCGTGACATGTCATCCACGTACGGGCCGATGTGGACATATTGGAAGTCCTGGATCTCCTCACCGGCAGCCCACGGTGCGGGCGCGTCGAGTGCAAGGTGAACCATCATCGTCGCGGGTCCGTACTGGTAGCGGGCGGCCTTTGAGCGCACGTTGTGATCGATTGCGCTGGACTTGCCTAGCAGCTCGTTGTAAAGGGCATTGGGGCCAGTGCCGGCGATGACCGCTTCGCGAGCCTCAATGATGTCGCCATTAGCAAGCTTGACACCCGTTGCCTTTTGGCCGTCGGTGAGCACTTCTACGACCTCGGCATCAGTGGTGACCACGCCACCGAACTCCTTGATGAGTGCAACCATGGCCTTGATGAGGTTCTGGGCGCCGCCCTTAGCCAGCGTCATGCCGTTTTCCATGTCCGCGAAGGTTTCCATGAAGGGGAACATGGCACCGGCGGATACCTCCGGACCGTAGTCCATGTGGAGGCCCCACGTGGAGATGAGAGCCTTCATCTCTTGCGAATGGAAGTACTGGTCACCGAGCTCGCGGGTGGAACTCAGGACGATCTGGGCGACTTCCATGAACTTATTGAAGCCTACCTTCGTCACTCCCGAAGTCAGAAGACTTACAGTTTCCGCCGTGGGCATCGGCGAGCTGTAGAGAGGGAACATGGCCTTATTGAAGATCTTGTACTCGCTGTACAACTCATCAAATCCACGAAGATCTTCCGGGGAATGCTCGCGCAGACCCGAGCGGGTCCTCTCGATGTCGCCGTAGACCTTAATTGCCTTCCCGTCGGGGAACACGTTGCAATACGGCTTGGTGGTGTGAGCAGCTTCGAAGCCCAGCTTCCGGAGCTCATCTTTCCACTTCTCGTAGCCGGGGTTAGCAAGAAACAGGTTCAGGTTCGTGGCGTACAGGTCCGCCTCGATGCCTTCGCCGAGGATCTCCGTGGACTGTAGCGCGCCGCCGACCTGATCGTTGCGCTCCAGCACTTGCACATCCCGGCCGGACTCCGCGAGGTTGGCCGCTGCCACCAGGGCGTTGATGCCACCACCGATAATTACAAAATCACGTGTTGTCATAGCACCAGACTACCAATGATTTTCTCCCAGCATCGGGGCTCTCAAAAAGCAACATACAGCCAAACCGGAGCAAAGAGAGGAATTCGCTAGTTGGAGGAAACCGCTAGTTGAAAGCGCCCGTTATCCACAGGTTTCAGAAATCTGTTTCAGAAACCTGTTTCAGAAACCTGTTT
>NZ_KV821031.1:102823-291922 GCF_001815555.1 Corynebacterium sp. HMSC073D01
AACCTGTTTCGGAAACCTGTTTCAGAAACCTGATTCGGAAACGTCATTGTGGTGGTGGCAGGGGAGAAGAAAACCTTAGTGGTTGCCCGGTGGAAAAAGAAAGGGCCTTGCGGGAAACCCGCAAAGCCCTACAGGCAAGCCTAGGTTAGGCCTGGCCTTCAAACAGCGTGGTGACGGAGCCATTTTCGAAGATCTCGTGGATGGTCCGTGCCAACAACGGGGCGATCGGGAGAACCGTCAGGTTGTCCCACCCCTCCGTGTTTTGCGGCAGGGTATCCGTTGTGATGATCTCGCGGGCGCCACACGCGTTGAGGCGCTCGCGGGCGGGGCCGGAGAACACACCGTGGGTGCACGCAATGATGACATCCTTGGCACCGGCTTCCTTGAGCACACCAACAGCGCCGGCGATGGTGCCACCGGTGTCAATCATGTCGTCGAGAAGCACACAAGTGTGACCTGCAACGTCACCAACAACGCGGTTAGCAACGACCTGGTTAGCGACATCGACTGAGCGGGTCTTGTGAACGAAAGCGAGGGGGAGATCGCCGAGGGTGTTAGCCCACTTTTCGGCGGTCTTCACACGGCCAGCATCAGGGGACACGACGATGGTGTCGGCCATGTCATAGTTCTTCTTGATGTAATCCGTGAGGATCGGCATGGCGTGCATGTGATCCACAGGGCCGTCGAAGAAGCCCTGAATCTGGTCGGTGTGGAGGTCGACCGCGACGATGCGATCGGCGCCTGCAACCTTGAGGAGGTCAGCGATGAGGCGGGCAGAAATGGGTTCGCGGCCGCGGTGCTTCTTGTCCTGGCGGGCGTAGGGGTAGAACGGAACGATCGCGGTGATGCGCTTCGCAGAACCTCGCTTGAGGGCATCGATCATGATGAGCTGCTCCATGACATTCTTGTTCATGGGCTGCGTGTGCGACTGGATCACGAACGCGTCAGAGCCGCGGACGGATTCTTCGAAGCGGATGAAAATTTCGCCGTTGGCAAAGTCGCGGGCGGTCGTTGGCGTGAGCTCAATCCCGAGCTCCTTGGCTACTGCCTCGCCGAGTGCGGGGTTGCCGCGGCCCGAAAAGAGCATGAGGGCCTTTTTGTTTTCTCTCCAGCTGGAACCGGACATGGTTGTGGGGGTTGCCTTCCTCGTTAGTTCTCTGCTTTGCGTGCGTTGGCACGTGCGGCAGCTTCGGCGGCTGGGGTGCCGGGTCGTTTGGCCTGCACCCAACCTTCGATATTGCGTTGTTTGCCACCGGAGACCACGAGGGCCCCTGCTGGCACGTCTTCCTTGATCACTGTACCCGCACCGGAATATGCTCCATCACCGACGTTGACCGGTGCGACGAACATGGTGTCGGAGCCGGTGCGGACGTGGTCACCAACGGTGGTGTGGTGCTTGTTGACGCCGTCGTAGTTCACGAAGACGCTGGAGGCGCCGATGTTGGAGAACTTGCCGACGGTTGCGTCGCCGATGTAGGTCAGATGTGGCACCTTGGAGCCCTCCCCGATGGTGGCCTTCTTCGCCTCAGTGAACCCGCCGAGCTTGGCATCCTTGCCAAGGTCAGTGCCAGGTCGGATGTAGGTGAACGGCCCCACGGTGGCACCGGGGCCGATGTGGGAGTCGAACCCGTGGGTCCGTACAACGGAGGCGCCCTCGTCGATAGTCATGTTTGTGAGGGTGGTATCAGGGCCGATCTCACAGTTGTCTGCGATACTCGTTGTGCCGCGCAGCTGGGTTCCCGGGTAGATGGTGACATCCTTGCCAATGGTGACATCGGCATCAATGAAGGTAGTGTCTGGGTCGATGAGGGTGGCTCCGTCGCACATGGCCTGTTCGCAGCGCCTGCGGTTAAATTCCTTGTTCATCGCGGCCAGCTGCACGCGGTCGTTAACACCGGCGACGAGGAGCTCGTCGTCGAGACGGAAGGCGTGCGCGTCCGCGGTCTGCTCAACAACATCGGTGAGGTACAGCTCTCCTTGCGCGTTGTTAGTGTCTAGCTTTTCGACGGCATCCCTCAGCAACGCGGCATCGAACGCGTACACGCCGGAGTTCACCTCGTTGATCTGGCGTTCACTGTCAGTGGCATCTTTTTCCTCAACGATGCGGTCGACGCTGCCGTCGGCAAGCCGGATGATGCGACCGTATCCGTGCGGATCGGGGGCGGTCGTAGTGACGACCGTTGCGCCGGAGGCGTGCACCTCGTCTAGAGCAGTAAGCGTGTCGGTGTCAAGCAGCGGAACATCCGAGGTGGTGACGATGACGGTGCCGGAGAAGTCATCGGGAATCGCGGTCAGCCCGATGCGGACGGCATCGCCCGTGCCGTTTTGTTCCTCCTGCACGACCGTCGTTGTGGGAATACCGATGGCTTCGATGGCCGCCTCAACCTGATCCCTTCCGTGCCCGATGACAGTAACAAGGTGGGTGGGGTGTAGTCCGTTGGCGGCGTGGAGGGCATGCGACAGCATGCTGCGCCCGCCGACCTCGTGCAGCATTTTGGGACGTGCGGACTTCATACGAGTGCCCTGTCCTGCGGCCAGGATGATTACGGCGGTCTGTGTCACGGTGCGCCTTTCATTCACGTGTGTAACAAAATCCACCCCATTGTACGACCTGACTACAGAGGGCACGGAATAGTCCTACATTTGGAGGAACCCAGTCTTCATCGCCATGGTGGTGCCTTCACCACCATGGCGGTACCCCTAATGTGAAAGAAAAGGTTTAGACTGTGTAGTAGTTATGGCACGAAGATTTAAAAACCCCAGGTATACGGGTGATCGACGCGGCGGTGCGGGTGTAAGCTCGGCCGCCGGTAAAACTATGGTCTCTCGTCGATCGGTGCTGAAAACTCTCAGTGCGATCCCTCTGGTTGGTTTAGTGGGGGCGGGGTGTACCCCCACTGTGCGTGGTTACGGTGGTGAGCCGCGCCCGTTGCCCATCCCCCCATTGGCGCAAACAGAAATGCGTGATGGTGTGGAATGGTCGGCCATCGAGGCGCAAGCCGGAATGACAAATATTCTCCCGGATGTTCAGACTCCTACGTGGGGTTTCAACGGGACATTCTTGGGACCTACGCTCAGGTTCACCCGCGGACACAAGATCGGTGTGCAGGTCACCAACTCCTTGGACGAGATGACCACGGTCCACTGGCACGGCATGATCGTGCCCGGCGAGTGCGACGGTGGACCGCACTTGCCCATCGAGCCGGGGGAAACGTGGGAACCCTCGTGGGAAATTGAAAACCATGCGAGCACCTTGTGGTACCACCCGCACCCGCACGGTGTGACGGGGTTGCATGCGTATAGGGGGTTGGCGGGGATGATCATCATCGACGATGACAACCCCGCAGCGGAAAAGTTGCCGCATGACTACGGGGTGGATGACATCCCGTTGGTGTTAACAGATATTCGTTTTAACGAAGATGGCACCCGCGACGAGACCGATTTGCCGGACTTGGGCCTTCTAGGGGATGTGCCCCTGGTGAACGGTATTACCAACGCGCACTTTGACGCGCCTCGTCGTCGCGTTCGCTTCCGCATCCTTGACGGTTCGACGATGCGCATGTTTAACCTGGAACTGTCCGGGAAGAAGCAGTTCACTGTCATTGCTTCAGAGGGTGGGTACCTCAATAACCCCCTGCCGGTTGAGCGGATTCCCATGAGCCCCGGCGAGCGCGTGGAAGTTGTTGTTGATCTTGAGCCGGGGGAGAAGGTGACGCTGAAGGCGACCCCGTTCCCGGATAAGTTGGATGTGCCGGATGATGAGGGGACCCCGGACTTCGGTCTGAAGGATGCTTTCACTCTCTTGACAATTACGGGCCCGGCTGAGGATGCGCCTGTCCCCGGTGACCTGCCACGGGACATGAATCCCAGCGCAGAGGAGATACCTGACTTGTCGGGTGCGCCGACTCGTGAGTTCGGGTTGAAGGGGTTCCGCATCAACGATGAGGTCATGGATATGCAACGGGTGGATTTCACCGTTGACCATGACCACTGGGAGGTGTGGACGTTCTCAAACTATGACACGGACTGGCTTCACAACATGCACGTGCACGATACGCAGTTCCGTATTCTCTCGTTGAAGAATACGAAGTCGCTTGTTATGACACGTGGGTGGAAAGACACTATTCTCTTGCCGCCGAATGCGTATGCCAAGGTCGCCGTTCGTTTTACGAATAAATACACCTCAACGCGGTGGCCCTACATGTACCACTGCCACATGCTGTATCACGAGGACATGGGCATGATGGGGCAGTTCTTGGTGACTAAGCCGGGCGAACTCCCGGATTCAGTTATGGGTAACGGCGATCAGGGCAACTCCAAGGACGCAGCCCGCACGGGTCAGTCTGACTACGCGCGCCATAGGCATTAGTCGGTAGGCATTAATCGGTTTTTATTAGGCGGTTTTGCTGGTTCGCGCGCCAGCGCACGCGCCTGCGCAGTGCGCGCGTAACCCGGTGTCGGGGCGACTTTTCCTACCTAAGCCCCCTCGATTTCTAGTGATCGTGAAAAACGGCCCCGCTCTGTGTGAGCGGGGCCGGATACTTGCTTCCCCGCCAGGACTCGAACCTAGAATGTCGGTACCAAAAACCGAAGTGTTGCCATTACACCACGGGGAACTACAGCGTCTTTACACATTACAACATGACAACCGTGGAATGCACATCGCCCGTTGGGAGGGCAACGGGGGCGAATGGAACGGCTATGATTTATTGCATGGCACGAAAGAGGATGACAGGTGAGCAACGGCGCGAGCAGCTTCTGCGCATTGGGCTGTCGTTGTTTTCTGAGCGGGGGCTCGACGGGACATCGATGGAAGAAATCTCCTCCCGGGCCGGTGTAAGCAAGCCTGTGGTCTACGAACACTTCGGGTCAAAGGAGAAGCTCTACGCCGAGGTAGTCAAGCGCGAAGTGACACGCCTCAAAGAGCTGACTGAAGAGGCCATGGTCGAGGGCAGTTCACGGTACCGCATCGAAAAGGTGACCCTGACTCTGCTGACCTACGTGGAAGAACACCCAGATGGGTTCCGCATCCTTGTACGCGACGTTCCGTTGGAGGAAGAGAAGAGTTTTTCCACCCTGTTGGGGGAGGTCACCAACCGTGCGTCGGCCTACCTAGCAGAGTCCTTTAAACGGACGAACTTGGATCCCTCTTTTGCCGCCCTTTACGCGCAGGCACTGGTAGGCATGATTTCGGGGACGGCCCAGTGGTGGCTGGACGTGCGGGAGCCAGCGAAGGAAGTGGTGGCCGCCCACATCGTCAACCTGTGCTGGAACGGGCTGAAAGACATGGAGGCTGCTCCGTCGCTGAAATTATTGGCCTCGGACACCAAGAGCGGGGAAGGCCACATCTCCGCGCCGGATACTGCCGTATAGTGCATAGTCGGTGCATCCGCGCGTATAGTGGCGTGGTTTCCAAATAAGAGAAGGGGAGATGTAGCTGTGCCGACGCTGAGCGGTGTGTTGTCCGTTGCACGCAAAGATCGGGCGATCGCGGGGGCGGTGAAAAACCTCGGGGAGGAAACTCTCCACATCACCGCGCCTGATGAGGTGCGCCCGTGGCTTGTTGGTGCGCTGTCGGCGCATGTGCCGTTGCTTGTTGTGACGGCCAGTGGCCGGGAGGCAGAAGACCTCACTGCGGAGCTTACAGCCATGATGGGAGACAAGGTCATGTACTACCCGTCATGGGAGACGCTGCCACACGAGCGCTTGAGCCCCGGTGTGGATATCATCGGCCAGCAGGCGAAAGTGCTTCACCACCTGGATTCCCTAGACGTGGTAGTTACCGCCGCACGAGGACTCGCCCAACCCCTGGTAAACGAGGTGACGGGTCGGGATCCGGTGACAGTTACAGTGGGGGAGGACTACCCCTTTGAGGAGCTAATCGATTCCCTTGTCTTTCGCTCCTACTCCCGCGTCGACCTTGTTGCTGCTCGCGGTGAGTTCGCCGTGCGTGGCGGCATCATCGACATTTTCCCTACAACCGCCAATAACCCAGTGCGCGTGGAATTTTGGGGCGATGAGGTAACCGAGATCACCACCTTTGCGGTGGCTGATCAGCGCACCTATTCGGATGGCCAACTGAAAAAAGTCGAGCTCTACCCGGCGCGCGCGTTGCCGATCACGGATGAAATCAAAAAGAGAGCGGAAGCGCTCGCGCGAACCTACGGCGGCAACCAGGCGCTTGCACAGATCGTCGGCAAGGTTGCCGAGGGCATATCGGCGGACGGGATGGAGACCCTCATCCCGGTGCTGACGGATTCACCGCTCGTAACAATCGTCGACAAACTGCCGGAAGGCGCGCACGTCCTGCTTGTAGATCCAGAGCGGATCCGGACCCGCGTGGGCGACCTGAAAGCAACAGACACCGAATTCCTCGAAGCGGGGTGGGAATTGGCGGCGATGGGAGGCGACGGCCCCGTCGACCACAAGGATCTTGACCTCGAGCCCTCGAGTTACCGCTCCCTCGAATCCCTTGAGGTAACCGCGCGTGAGCACGAAATCCCGCTGTGGACGTTGACCCCACCGGGGATGATGGCCAGCGACGATGCGGAGACTCTTCCCCTCAGCTTCGGAGACCTCGTACGGCCACGCGGAGATGAAAAGAAGATCTCCCAGCTCATGGAGCAGCTTCTCGCACACACCTTAGCCGGAGGCGCTGCGGTTTACATCTCCCCACAGAAAGCCAACTGTGCCCGGTTTGGAGACAAGCTCCACGAGCGAGGCATCGCGCATGTCCAGGGCACAGAGGGCATGAAGCCGAAGGCCGGAGCGGTCACCATTTACCAGGCTTTTTCCCACAACGGTGTAGTGTTCGTCCCACAGGATAGCGAGACACCGCTGGTTGTGGTGACGGAGACGGACGTGACCGGTAACCGTGTCGGCGACATCGCCGGGGCGAAGCGTCGCAAAGCCAAAAAGCGCAACCGTGTGGACCCACTGGCGCTGACCGCTGGCGACTATGTCGTGCATGAAACGCACGGCATTGGCCGGTTTGTGAAGATGACCGAACGTGAGGTGCGCACCGGCGACGACACCTCCCGCCGCGAGTACATCGTGCTCGAGTACGCACCCAGCAGGCGCGGTGGCCCTCCCGATCAGCTGTACGTCCCCATGGACTCCCTCGACCTGCTCAGCAAGTACGTGGGCGGGGAGAAGCCGACGGTGTCCAAGATGGGGGGCGCCGATTGGAAGAAGACGAAGAAGAAAGCCCGCAGTGCGGTCAAGGAGATCGCAGCGGAGCTCGTCGATCTGTACGCCAAACGTCGCGCCGCGCCGGGGCATGCGTTCGCGCCTGATTCCCCGTGGCAGGCGGAGATGGAGGATAACTTCCCCTACGTCGAAACCGAGGACCAGATGCTCGCCATCGACGCAGTGAAGCACGACATGGAGCAGCCGGTGCCCATGGACCGCGTGATCATCGGTGATGTGGGATACGGCAAAACGGAAGTTGCTGTCCGTGCGGCGTTCAAGGCGGTTCAGGACGGCAAGCAGGTCGCGGTTCTTGTGCCCACGACGCTTCTCGCGCAGCAGCACGAGGCGACGTTCAGGGAGCGGATGGATGGCTTTGGCATCACCATCCGCCAGTTGTCGCGCTTCACCCCCGACAAGCAGGCCCGCGAGATTATCAAGGGGCTTGTCGACGGCTCGGTGGACATCGTCATCGGTACCCACCGTTTGCTGCAGACTGGTGTGCAGTGGAAAGATCTCGGTCTCGTCATCGTCGACGAGGAGCAGCGCTTTGGCGTCGAGCACAAGGAGCACATCAAAGCCCTGCGCGCACACGTCGACGTGCTCACCATGTCCGCCACGCCGATTCCCCGCACGCTGGAAATGAGCATGTCCGGGATCCGTGAGATGACGACGATCCTCACCCCGCCGCAAGATCGCCGCCCGGTGCTTACCTACGTCGGAGCGCAGGAAGACAAGCAGGTGGCGGCGGCGATTCGGCGTGAGCTGCTGCGCGACGGCCAGGTCTTTTATGTGCATAACCGCGTCAAGTCCATTGAGGAGCGTGCCCGCCAGCTGCGCGAGCTCGTTCCTGAGGCGCGCATCGTCGTTGCCCATGGGCAAATGAGCGAGGAGCAGCTGGAAAAAACGGTACAGGGCTTCTGGGACCGCGAATTCGACGTGCTCGTGTGCACGACGATCGTGGAGACCGGATTGGACATCGCCAACGCCAACACGCTCATCGTTGAAAATGCGCACCACATGGGACTGTCGCAGCTGCACCAGCTGCGCGGTCGTGTCGGTCGCTCCCGTGAGCGTGCCTACGCATATTTCCTCTACCCCAAGGGGCAGGTCTTGACGGAGACCTCGTACGAGCGGTTGACTACCATCGCCCAGAACAACGATATGGGTGCCGGCATGGCCGTGGCCATGAAAGATCTTGAGATGCGAGGCGCCGGCAATGTCCTCGGTGCGGAGCAATCCGGCCATATCGCCGGAGTAGGTTTCGACCTCTACGTTCGCCTCGTGGAGGAAGCCGTGGAGGCGTTCCGTGCGCTCGCCGATGGCAAGCCTCTCGACGCGACCGACCAGCAGTCTGCTGAGATCCGCGTGGACCTCCCGGTGGATTCCCATATCCCCGACGACTACATCGCCTCGGAACGTCTGCGTCTGGAAATCTACCGCAAGCTTGCGGCGAGCCGCACGGAGGAGGACCTCCGTGGCGTGATGGAGGAAATGTCCGACCGCTACGGTCCGCTTCCCGAACCTGTTCTCAGGCTGCTCAGCGTCACTCGCCTGCGCCACCTGGCGCGCCGCGCGGGGATTGTGGATATCGCCCTGCAGGGCACCCGCGTGAAGCTGCATCCGCTGGAGCTTCCGGATTCCAAGCAGGTGCGCCTCAAGCGCCTGTACCCAGGATCCTCCTACCGGCCAGCAGCTAAGGCAGTGCAGGTGAAAGTGCCAAAGTCTGGTGCAGGACGGGTGAATGACAAGGAGCTGCGCGACACGGAACTGGTCCAGTGGGTGGCTGATGTCATTGCCGCGCTATGCGATGAAGAAGAGATCGATGTGACAGGCGCCCATAGCGGAAAAGATAACAAAAAGAAAAAGGTTATTTCCGTCGGCGGTGGACGTAGTAGCAAAAAGTAGCGGGTGGTTTAAACTAGTCCCATGGCTGTGCTTCTGCTTGATCCCCGGTTCCCCGATGTTATGCCGTTCTCCGTGGCCAAGATGGAGGGGACAAAAGTGGCATACACTGCGGAGGTCCCCATCAGTGTGCGCTGGGCGCTGTGCGATACGTTCCCCACAGCACGTGATGAGGAAGCGGAGCTTCTCATCACCACTGATCTTTCCGTTGAGCAGGTGCGAAAGTGGCTTGCTGCAGGGCATGAGCTGTTCCAAGTTCCCACCGCGAAGTTCAAGTACCCCGAGGTGACTGATGCTGCTGAGGTCATGGCCCAGGCCCGCAAAAGAGGGGAGTGGGAGGCTGGACAGACGCACACGTCTCTCTTGCCCTACCTGAAAGAGGAGACGGAGGAGTTCATTGAGGCGGTCGAGTCCGGGGCGAGCGACGAGGAGATCAAAAAGGAGCTGTCGGATATCTTCCTGCAGGTTCTTTTCCATGCTCAGATCGCCAGTGAGCGTGGCGCTTTCGACCTCGGGGACGTGGCCCACGCGTTCACCGAAAAGATGCACTCCCGTGCACCCTATCTTTTCGACGGTTCAACCGGTCGCGTAACCACTGAGTTCCAGGACAAGCTGTGGCAGGACGGCAAAAAGCAGGAACAAAGACAAGAGCAGGAACCAGACCAGGATCCCGAGGTTCCATCTGCGGAAACCGTCGGAAAAACAACGGCGACATCTACGTCCACATCGACATCGTCGAAGTTTGTTAGCGGGAACCGTACAGCTTCGGACACCGCAGAAAAGAAAAGCGCAGATGCCACTGCGCGGGCTTCGGAGAAGGATGCCGAATAAATAAGAAGTCGGCCTGTTAAGCAGCCGAGTAAGTAAGAGTGAGTAAGAAGCCGAGTAAGTAAGTCACGCACGTCACTTTTCCACCAGTAGGACACCGCAAAACACGCCACGGGGAAATCCGGTGGGACACCCGAAGAGCGGGTGAAGGGAAATGATAAGAGAATCGCAGGCGAGCGTGATGACGTTTTGCCGTGCGCCAGCCCGCTACCCCGGTTAGCAGGACCGAGCCCACCCCGCCGAGTAAGGAAGACATCCGCTGCGAGCGGAATCATTCTTTCCCCATTGGGACATCGGGATCACGGAGGCAGAAACCAGGTTACCCACGAAGACTGCATCACCCTCATGTAAGCGAAAGCATGGCATGCAAGCGAAAGCATGACATGCGAACGAAAGCATCACACGCATGTGAAAGCATCACATGCGTGTGAATGAGACACAGGGTTTAACCTGCCGACTCGGGGTAGCCCGGTTGGGCGGGTTTCTCTACTAGGAGCTGAGAGAGGTCACCATCGGAAGGTACTGCGCGAGCTGGCTCGAGCCGATGGACTGGAGAAAGCTCTCCACCGGATCCGGCTTCACAATGCCACACTCCTGAGCCTTACCACTGATATCAGTGGTGGTCTTTGCTTGGAGAAGCTTCAGGCCATCGACATTTTTGAGAATCCCCTGGGTAAGGAGATTTGATTTCGCATCGAGCTGACCTTGCAAATCGGCGCGCGTGGTCTGGGGGTTGATGGAGACGATGAGTGGAAGGCCGGCGCGCAGAGCGTCGCACTCCTGTGGCGTGACCTCGGCACTTGCGGCAGGTGCGGAGACGATTCCCGCAGTACATGCAGCCGCCGCAGTGAGCAGCGTAGCAATTGTCTTTTTCATGGTGAGCCCTTTCGTAAAACGAGGGTATATAGGACAGCTTTCATGTTACTACTGGTACTGAAGTGACGCATGGGATTTCTAAGATGGGAATTACCTGACAGTGTTGTCTATGTTGAGTGGGGAGGAACAGCACCTGGAGCGGGCACATGTAAAATTTCGGGCTATGGCGAAAAGCGTGAGGACAGTGACAGGATGCGGGTGTGGACTCGCGGTGGCGCTCATCGCTGTGATCATCGGGGTGGGGCTTTTGGTGCAGCTCATGGGGGTGCCCGTGCCGTTGCAACCTCGCCTCCCTATT
This sequence comes from Corynebacterium sp. HMSC073D01, assembly GCF_001815555.1. Classification (NCBI taxonomy): domain Bacteria; kingdom Bacillati; phylum Actinomycetota; class Actinomycetes; order Mycobacteriales; family Corynebacteriaceae; genus Corynebacterium; species Corynebacterium sp. HMSC073D01. Next base: position 113,919 of record NZ_KV821031.1, read on the forward strand.
CCCGATGATGTGCCACCTGCCGCTGCAGAACCGGCGCCGAAGATCGACACAAACGCGCCGGGTCGGACCTCAGATAAGTTGGGTTTCTGGGCAGATCCGCTGGCCAAGGACCTTGGCTTCTCCTCGGCCGCGCTCCGCGCATACGGGAATGCCGAGATTATCGCCAACGAATCGTATCCAGACTGCCATCTTTCTTGGAACACTCTCGCCGGAATCGGTTTTGTGGAAACCCGTCACGGAACCTACACCGGCCGTATCTTCGACGGCGCAGCAATCGACGAGAACGGATTCGTCCAACCGGCCATTTTTGGTCCTCAGTTGGACGGTAATTCTGGCTTTGCCTTGGTAAAAGACACGGACAATGGAGAAATGGATGGCGATGCCGAGCTCGATCGCGCTGTGGGACCCTTACAGTTTATCCCTGAAACGTGGCGGCGCTTTTCCCGCGATGCCGATGGTGATGGTGTCCCCAATCCACAGCAGATAGACGATGCGGCGCTGACAACCGCCGTCATGCTTTGCGCAAATGGCGGCGATCTCTCCACGCCGGAAGGGTGGACGAAGGCCGTCCGATCCTACAACCAGTCCACTGAATATGTGATGAGTGTCCGCGACGCGGCTGCGTCCTACGCTTTGGGGCAACCGGCGTACAAGACAGGATCGATTTCTCACATTTTTTAGGTGTGTGGGAGGAATTTTCCCCGTCGCCACGTCCGATTGGGTCTGCCGTCAGGCTTTTGTGACCTCGGTAAACATCGAGTTTACCGCCCGAATGTGAGCAATCCCACGAAAAAATGTTTGTTTATGTCCGTTCTGGCTGAAAATGTCAGGTAGGATAGGGGACGGATTGCGCATCCAGATCGAAATGTCTCCGCGCTACCAGCGTGGAAGTGCATTTTGGGATACGGTACAAAGCAAGACCCGCACTTTCCGCCACAGTGTTAAAAGGCAGGAAGTGTCGACGAAACGAATTCAAGGCTAGGAGGCCTGTCAGATGACTTACATTGAGGATCTCACCGCTCGTGAAATTCTGGATTCCCGTGGTAACCCGACCGTCGAGGTAGATGTTGTCCTCGCCGATGGCGCCTTTGGTCGCGCTGCCGTTCCGTCCGGCGCATCCACCGGTGTTCACGAGGCTCACGAGCTTCGCGACGGTGGCGACCGCTACCAGGGCAAGGGCGTAGAGAAGGCTGTCGCTAACGTTGACGACAAGATCGCCGATGCCATCGTCGGCATCGATGCCACCGATCAGCGCCTCGTCGACAATGCCATGATCGAGCTCGACGGTTCCGAGAACAAGTCCAACCTCGGTGCCAACGCCATCCTCGGTGTGTCCATGGCCGTTGCTCGCGCTGCTGCCCAGTCCGCAGACCTGCCCCTGTACCGCTACATCGGTGGCCCGACCGCAAACATCCTGCCTGTTCCGATGATGAACATCCTTAACGGTGGCGCACACGCCGATTCTGGCGTGGACGTCCAGGAGTTCATGATCGCCCCGATCGGCTTCGACTCCTTCCGTGAGGCACTGCGCGCCGGCGCCGAGGTGTACCACACCCTCAAGTCCGTCATTAAGGAGAAGGGCCTGTCCACCGGCCTCGGCGACGAGGGTGGCTTCGCTCCCTCCGTTGACTCCACCAAGGCTGCACTTGACCTCATCGTTGAGGCCATCAAGAAGGCCGGCTTCGAGCCTGGCAAGGATATCGCCCTGGCTCTCGACGTTGCATCTTCCGAGTTCTACAAGGACGGCAAGTACCACTTCGAGGGTGGCGAGCACACTGCCGAGGAGATGGCCAAGGTCTACGAGGACCTCATCGCTAACTACCCGATCGTGTCCATCGAGGATCCGCTGCAGGAGGATGACTGGGAGGGGTACACCACCCTGACCGCCACCATCGGCGACAAGGTTCAGATCGTCGGCGACGACTTCTTCGTCACCAACCCGGCTCGCCTCAAGGAGGGTATCGAGAAGAAAGCAGCGAACGCTCTGCTCGTGAAGGTGAACCAGATCGGTTCCCTCACCGAGACTTTCGATGCCGTTGAGATGGCTCACCGCGCTGGCTACCACACCATGATGAGCCACCGTTCCGGTGAGACCGAGGACACCACCATTGCCGATCTCGCTGTGGCCCTCGGCTGTGGCCAGATCAAGACCGGTGCTCCGGCTCGTTCCGAGCGCGTCGCCAAGTACAACCGCCTTCTCCGCATTGAGGAGGAGCTGGGCTCTGCAGCGCACTACGCCGGTGCAGAGGCATTCCCGCGCCACAACAAGTAAGGCAGGGATTCATACGCCCGCCTAAGGCTTTTTAGAACGACCGCGCCCCTTTCCTGGGGCGCGGTTTTTCTCATCCACGGGGCATCCCCGAAACGACGCTGCGGGCTATTATGGTGGAGTTGTAGTTGTTGTTCCCACCCTGAGGATAGATTTGTCGATGAAACCTTCACGCTCTGTTCCCGTCACTCGCCGAATGGTCGATGAAACGCGCCAAACGGCGGGACGTGCGAGAACAGCGGGCACGAGAGGCGGGGGGAGTGCCTTTGGAGGTGTCCGACGCCGTGGCGCGGGAGTGGAGCTTACGCCCGGTCACTGGGTGGTTGTCATCCTCACAGTGATTATCGTTCTCGTGGCTATAGCTATCCCGTTGAAGAACTACTTCCAGCAACGGGGGGAAATTGCTCGACTTGAAACATCCATCGCGGCGAAGGAACAACGCCAGAAGGACATCGCCGCCGAAATCGATAAATTCTCCAATGACGCGTACAAGGATGAGCTCGCCCGTAACCGCTTTGGCACGACGAAGCCGGGGGAACTTGCGTACCGCATCAATGACCCGCGTATGACGGACGACAACTCGCTCACCAGTGTCGCAGAGGACCTCATTGTTGAGTACCCCTGGTACGAGGATCTGTGGCGCTCAGTGACGGTTCCACCTGACCCAGACCAGTTGGAGGAGCAGGAGGATGTGGCACAATAAGTGCCATGACATCTACCCCCCTTGCAGCCGACCTAGCACGTGTAACTGAGCAGCTGGGTCGCGAGCCTCGTGGTGTGGTGGCCATCGCCTACCGCACTCCGGATGGCGAGCCCGCCGTGATCACTACGTCCCCGAGGCTTCCCGACGGCACCCCGTTTCCCACTCTGTATTACCTCACGGATCCGCGCCTGACTGCGGAGGCTAGCAAGCTGGAAGTGGCTCACGTCATGCGTTGGATGACTGCTCGGCTAGGCGAGGACGAGGAACTTGCCGCCGATTACCGGGCGGCCCACAAGCACTACTTGGACACTCGCAACGCGATGGAGGATCTGGGGACGACCTTCTCCGGCGGAGGAATGCCGGACCGCGTCAAATGTCTGCACGTTCTCATCGCCTACGCGCTCGCTGAGGGGCCGAAACGAGTGCGGCTGGGGACAGAAGCCGTCGCGCTGGCTGCGTGGCACGATGAGTCGCTACGTGGTACGGCGATCCCCGAAGATTGGCCGACGGTAGAACAACTCGGCATCGACCCGACCCCGTTCGACTTCATCCACGCGGAGGCATAAAACAATCATGCAGCGTATTGCAGCGATTGACTGCGGGACCAACTCTTTGCGCCTCCTCGTTTCTGATGTGGGAAGCGAGGACATTCGGCAGGTTACCCGCACGATGGAGATCATTCGTTTGGGGGAAGGGGTCGATGAGACAGGGCACATCAGCCCGGCCGCCATTGAGCGTGCCCGCGTCGTCCTGGAAAAATACGTGGACCACATGGTTCGCGAGAATGTTCGCGCCGTGCGGATGGTTGCCACGTCCGCGTCTCGTGACGCAGAAAACCGCGATGAGTTCTTCGACATGACAGAGCGGGTTCTCTCCAAAGTCCAGCCCGGCGCGCGCGCCGAGGTCATCGATGGCACCGAGGAAGCAAAGTTGAGCTTCATCGGTGCCGTGAAGGACCTGCCTCCTACCAACGAGCCGATCCTCGTCATTGACCTTGGTGGTGGTTCGACGGAGTTTATTGTCGGCAAGCAAAACGGTGAGATCCTTGGCGCTTACTCCACGCGGATGGGGTGCGTCCGTTTGACGGAGCGTTTCCTTCACACGCAGCCGCCGACACCCGACGAGATTGCAGCCGCTCGTGCCTACGTACGTGAACAGCTCGCCGAGGTAGAAGCTACCGTCCCGGTCAACAAGGCCACGTCCTACGTGGGGTGTGCGGGCACGTTTACCACGCTTTCTGCCATCGCTCAGGGACTTGAGGAATATGACGAGCAGGCGATACACATGTCCACGATGCGCACGCAGGGGCTGAAAATGGTGACCCACGATTTGCTCGGTCAGACGGGTGCGCAGCGTGCGATGCTTCCGGTCATGCACCCGGGACGTGCCGATGTCATTGGCGGTGGTTCCATTGTGGTGGAGGAGATCGTAGACTTCATGCGTAGCCGTGCGGGTTTGGACACGATCACGATCTCTGAGCATGACATTCTCGACGGGATCATCGCTGGTTTGGCGCAAGAGGTGCGGTAGCTAGCGGTAGACGGACTGGAGATCGGGTTTGCGTGCATGGCGCAGACCCTAATTTCCTCTCCGGATATAGTGTCGATTATTCTTAAACGGTAGCCGCGTGAGTGGTGTCCCCCTGTAGCCCAATCGGCAGAGGCAGTCGACTTAAAATCGATTCAGTGTGAGTTCGAGTCTCACCAGGGGGACTTTTTGCGTTTTCATGTCGCTGGGGGCCGGTCGCAAAAAGAGTACTAATCTGAGGGAAATCAATTGTCCGCGCCGATAGATGCTCCTCGACGCTTCCCCTTGCTCGTGCTCGCCATCGAACGATCCAGCTGTTGGGGAAGCGGAAGGCTAAGGGTATTACCTCGAGAAGTTGGGCGCGGCCGAAAAGATGTACAAAATTACAAGTTTCAAACTTTCGAACATTACTTAATGTTTGCTTAATCCCGCAAATAGGGGTAATGCACGCTACGTTGTGCACGCTTGTCATGCGAACTGCTTTTACTGCAGGTTAAAAAGGTTGTAGTGCAACGCAGGGTGCTACTTAACACGGTAAGAATTTCTTACCTCAGAGACATCTCGACCCGCGTGATGGATCAGACGTGGGGTGAGGTGAGGTCATACTCCCCTAAAAGGGGTCTGTTGTGTCCGCTTCTGCGTGCGCTAGCTGGCTGGAGGGATAGCGTTTGCTTTCTTCATCTTTATAGAAGAACCGCACTGTAAAAGTTAGGGGCAGAGGAAAGCGCTGTCGGGGCCCTGTGCCAGGACTTGATTGCTGGGAAGCAACCGCTGGTGCGCTTTCCGTGCAGAAAAGATTGCCTGGGAATAGTTTCCTGTTCTTTTCTGCGCGGAAGGACGCACGAGAATTCATAGACTCACAGACTCACATCTTCTCGCACTGCTTTGCATCGCATGGCACCGCTACGAATCGCATCGTATGGCACCGCTTCGCAAGGCGCCGCATGGCACCGCGACACTCCGCCGCAGCGCACTGCCGTGACGCAGAAGGCTCGTTAGCCCATATCTTCGACAGGAGTAGGGAATGGTTTATAAAGTTTCGGCAACAAACTGTCGCAGATGGAACTATTTGGCGAGGTGTTGCGTTGGACAAAATGAGAGCCACACAAAGTGGCGCTACGATAAGTAGTAAACGTGACACGTCCAAAAGGAAGATTTAACACAGTGCAAAGTAACAACCCAGTTCTTACTTCCCTTGAACGCAGCGAGTCTAGGGGAGGCTACCGAGTCGGCTACGGCGAGCCAACCTCCCCGATGCAGACCTCACCCATGGGATACCAGGGAAGTCGCCCAATCACGGTTGACGATATCGTCTCGAAGACTGGTATCACCCTTGGCGTTATCGTCCTGTGCGCCGCTATCAACTTCGCGCTCGTGCCGATCCTCGGCACGGCAGGACCGACGATGCTCCTCACATTCGTGGGTGCCATCGGTGGCCTTGTCACTGTGCTCATCTCTACGTTCGGAAAAAAGTACGGCTCTGCGGCAGTGACCCTCGCATACGCAGTTTTTGAAGGGCTGTTCCTTGGTGGCTTCTCCGGCATGGTCGCGGGCTTTGATCTCGTCGGGAATGGGACAGATGCAGGCGTTCTCATCGGGCAGGCAATCCTTGGTACCTTCGGTGTCTTCGCGGGCATGCTGTACGTGTACAAGTCCGGTGCTGTGAAGGTGACCCCCAAGATGCGGCGCATTGTCACCGCGATGCTCTTCGGTGTCCTCGCACTTGTTCTGGGTAACCTGATTGGATCCATTTTCTTCGGTTTCAACCCACTGCGCGACGGTGGCATGATCGCCATTATCTTCTCCCTGGCCGTCATTGCACTTGGTGCGTTCACTCTGCTCATGGACTTTGATTCCGCTGACCAGATGGTTCGTGCGGGTGCCCCGGCAGAGTACGCCTGGGGAATCGCCCTCGGTTTGGCCGTATCCATCGTGTGGCTGTACACCGAGATCCTGCGCTTCCTCAGCTACTTCAACAGGAGCTAGCGCATAACGAATAGACGTGGCCGCCGAGCAGAACCTTCCGCCTCTGCTCGGCGGTTTCCTTATGCCCCAAGCTCAGCGCGCGTTGAATACTAACCGCAGGGGGAGACGTCGACAAGCATGAAAAAGCCCGCCGGATGGTGCCGGCGGGCGAGGAAAGGAAGCTTACTTTTCGTCGTCTTGCTTGCGCTGTGCGCGGAGAGCAGCAGCTTTTGCAGAATCGTAAGGCTCAGCGGAAACGAGGGTGACAGAGACAGTCACACCGTTGGGCGCGGTGTACTGGCGGGTTTCTCCCTCCGTAGCGCCGAGAACAGCGGCACCCAGCGGAGACAGCTCAGAGTAGGTCTCCAGATCTGGGTTATCCGACGCGGTAGCGCGGGTACCGATGAGGAAGGTCTCCTTGTCGTTTTCGTCATCGTTGTAGTAGACGTGGACGACGGAGCCGACCTGGGCTTCACCCTCCTTGAGAGCGGTGCGCTCGGTGGTGGAGTTCTTCAGCATCTCCTCGATCTCGCGGATGCGGGATTCCTCCTGCGCCTGCTGATCACGAGCAGCATCGTAACCGGCGTTCTCCTTGAGGTCGCCTTCCTCGCGGCGCTCGTTGATCTCCGCGGCGATGGCCGGACGGTTATCGATGAGGGCCTTGAGCTCACGCTCCAGAGCAGCCTTAGATTCCGGGGTGATGTAGGTCTTTTGTACCTCAGCCATTGATATCCTTCCGTGATCACTCCCGAGGTAACAGCCACGGGCTGGGTCGATACCTCAGTGATCGCATACGTAAAAATTAAGGTTTACAGTTTCGCGTCCGTGCGAGGGCAGTTCATGCCACAATTCGAGTGAATTCTACCACTGCCACTCAATAACCGGTTTACTGCTCGTGTGCCGATTCGTCCACCGGCACAGTGGAGAGCTCTTCTGGTTCCTCTGTGAGGTAAGACGGAAGCGTCGTTGAACAGCCGTAAATCTCGCCCATAACGGGCACACCCCGGCTCGGGATATCCACGGTGTGTCGCGTCTTCTTGTCCCCGCCCGCGGGAATGAGCACTTCTCGGCGCCCTAACTCTGCGTGGTTGTAGTCCCAGGACAACACGATGCAGTAGGAATCCAAATCTGGATTGTCGCGGATCGTATCGAACGTGAGCCGCAATGTGTTGTCCTGCAGCCTCGTGTACTCGACCTTTTCCGCGTTGACCTTGTCGCGTTCTTGGTATTGGCTGTACTGCCACACTACGTATGCGCCGGCGATAAGAAACAAAATCGCGCCTATAACGATGATTTTTCCCGCCAGGTTGTTGTCAGCGCGCTGACGGTTGTAGCGAGAATCCAGCCGGCTTTGCGTAGTCATATCATCAGAGTTTAGCTGGCTGTAGAATACGGGGGAAATCGGGAGGGGCTATAAACAATGGTGGTTGACTACTGCATTGTGCCTTTCCAGCGTGTTGTTGCTGCAGTGTGGTTGCGATGCTGCCACGGGATTGCTGGGATGCTGTCATGCGGGGATACTGCTACGGCGTTGCTATGGGCAGGGCATGCCGGGAAAGTCCACCAGCGGCTTTTGAGCCTGCGGTGGTGCGATGACTGCGTTCTGCCTTTCGTGTTTAACTGCGGAAAGGGGGAATGTAGGATATGCACCAACGTTGATGGAGATATGGAAAGAAGAGTGGATAGACAGATGAAGCGCTATTCAATAGTCGCCGTTCATGCTCACCCGGATGACGAGGCGAGTAAGGGTGCTGCCACAATGGCGAAATACGCCACCGAAGGCCATCACACGTGCATCGTTACCTGCACGGGTGGCGAACGCGGGGATATTCTCAACCCCCATTTCGACGCAGCTGCTGTTTCCGACGGAATGCTCGCAGTGAGAAAGCAAGAAATGGTCGGCTCTATCAAGGCACTCGGTGCCGATCACGTGTGGCTCGGCTACGTCGATTCCGGATTGCCTGAGGGTGATCCACTCCCACCGCTTCCCGAGGGCTGCTTTGCCCTGCAAGATCCAGAGGACGCTGCGGATAAGCTCATCGCAGTATTGCGCGAAAAGAAGGCAGACGTCATCGTCACCTATGACGAGAATGGTGGGTACCCACATCCGGATCACATTATGGTGCACACCATTACGATGATCGCTTGGGAAAGGATGGGTGACCCGGGATACAAGCCGGAACTCGGGGAGGCCCACGAGCCCAAGAAGCTGTACTACACGCACGGTTTCATCCGGCAACGCGTCGAGAAATTCCACGAGGAGTTCCTCGCTCAGGGAAAACCGAGCCCGTTAGCCGACTACGTGGAGAGGATGCGTAGCAGGAACTTCGATCTGATGCGACGCGTCACTACGCAGGTTCCTTGTGCGGATTACTTCGAGAACCGGGATCAAGCTCTGCTCTCCCACGCCACGCAGATCGACCCGGAGGGCACCTTTTTTGCGGTGCCCTTGGAGATGCAAAAGCGCTTGTGGCCGACGGAGGAATTTGAACTTGCGCAGACGCGAGTGAAGACCGACCTGCCGGAGGACGATCTTCTGGCAGGGTTGTCCTAACCCACAGCACCCCCGCGCCCCAGGAGCTACTACGATATACGTAAAGCTTGTGGCGCGCCGTGCGCATACATGGTCGTGGAAGGAAAAATAGAGATGGTCATCACTGGATTTCTCCCATTGGTTCGGGAAAACCTGATGGAGGCGACGCAGACTGTCATCGCCCAGTCAGGTGGTCCGTCACCGGAGAACGCTGATTCCAGCCAGGCATCGCCTATTGGTCTCCTAGTTGTGGCAGCCATGATGGTCGCCATCTTGTTTCTTGGATGGCGCCTTGCCCGTCGCATCGCTCGGCTAAACCGTCGGCGCGCATTCGCCGAGGAGCATGGAATCGACGTATTCGACGAGGAAACGTTGAACAAAGCGATGCGGGAGGCTGGCATGGACATTCCTGCTCGTCGGCCACTTATCTGAGCGAACACGGGGGACATCTAGCGCGCGGTGAAGTCGCACAGTTAAAATCGCTAGTGTGAACTTGCTCCCGACATTGCTGTACCCGCTGTATGAGAACCATTTGAGGCGTGTCATCAAAGACAGGCCTCAACCCCGGCACGTCGCAGTCATGTGCGACGGCAACCGGCGGTGGGCGCGAGAGGCTGGATTTGCCGATGTCTCGCATGGCCACCGTGTGGGGGCGAAGAAGATCGGGGAGCTCATCCGCTGGTGCGAAGACACCAAAGTGGAAATCGTCACCGTCTACCTTCTCAGCACAGAGAACCTCAAGCGCAGTTCCGAAGAAGTAGGGCTGCTCTTCGATATCATCGCAGATGTCGTGGACGAGCTTTCCGCAACCGACCTGAATTGCCGCATTCGGCTTGTGGGACATATGGATCTTTTGCCCGAGAAGATCTCGACGAGAATGGCACGTGGAGCAGCTAAAACGGCAGATCACACGGGAGTGGTCGTAAACATCGCTGTGGGATACGGTGGCCGACAAGAAATCGTTGACGCGGTTCAGGCGCTCGTCAACGAGGAAGCAGAAAAAGGTACTCCCGCTGACAAAATAGCCGATGCGGTGACGATTGAATCGCTATCCCGACACCTGTACACCCGGGATCAACCGGACCCCGACCTCGTGATTCGGACCTCTGGTGAGCAGCGTCTGTCTGGATTTCTTTTATGGCAGGCTGCCTATTCTGAAATTTGGTTTACGGACACGTACTGGCCTGCCTTCCGTCGCATTGATTTTCTTCGCGCGTTGCGTGACTTCTCTTCGCGTAGTCGCCGATTTGGAAAGTAGCGCTTTTTCATTACTCTCTGGGGAGGCTCTGCCATGGGCAGCCCCCAGACTTGTCAATGTTTTAACCATCATGCAAAGGACCATCGTGCAGGAAAAACCGGCTGTGTACTTTTCTTCCGTCTACGGCTCCACCCGAGTGTATGCTGAGGCGCTCGCGACAGCTTTGGGGCGGCGAATCGTCGATATCACAGATGGTGTTCCTGCAGGCGAGGTGTGGAATGAAGAAGCAGTCCCGCTTATTTTTGTGGGACCTGTGTACGGAGTGAAGCTCCTCGGTTCCGAGTATGCTGCGCAGGCGGCGCGGAAAGTGGATACCACCTCCGCCGGTCAAGACGTCGCTTTTGTCACCGTTGGGTTGACGGATCCGGAGAAGGCGGCGGCGAAAGATAGCTCAGCAAAGTTTTTCGGGGAGGAGAAGGATCGCATCCGCCGGTTCTACGTGCCTGGACGGCTTCACTACCCAGATCTTCGCCTTGTTCACCGCACAGCCATCAAGGGAATGCTGCTGTACTACTCCACCAAGCCGGGCACCTCCGCTTTTGAAAAAGAGCTAGTCGCTTCAGGCGGGGTGGGGTTCGACAAGGTGGACACGGAGAAAATCCGGCCGGTTGTGTGGTGGGCACAGGCGCGTTAGACAGACGAAGCGCCTGCCTGGGCCTCACACTCCTACCGTTGCCATCGTCCCAGGAAACGATCCCGTATCTGCTTCCGCTGTTCCGATTGTGTCCACTCCTCGGCTACCTTCACGAACACCTCGTACACGTAAGTCGGGCGAAGAACTGGAAAAATGGCGGTAAGTCGCTTTTAGTGCTTGCGCATGCGAACGCGTTGAACGCGGTGATCTGGTCCTTTGCGAAGCACAAGAGAGGCGCGGACACGAGTGGGGAGAATATTTTCAACAAGGTTCGGGAGGTTGATTGATTGCCAAATCTCCCGCGCCTCTGCGCGCGCCCGCTCTTCGGAAAGCCGGGAATAATGTGCAAAGTGGGCATCAGGCTCGGAGAACACCGTTGAGCGGAGAGCGAGAAAGCGATTAATGTACCACCGCTCGATATCCTCCGCTGCGGCGTCGACGAAAACGGAGAAGTCGAACAGGTCACTAACCATGAGCGTAGGGCCAGTTTGGAGCACATTTAGCCCCTCGAGGATGAGAATATCCGGCTTCTTCACATGGGTATAGACATCCGGAAGCCTGTCGTATTTGAGGTGGGAGTACACCGGTGCCATGACATCTTCTTTGCCTGATTTTACGTCGGTGACGAAGCGGAGGAGAGCTCTCTGGTCGTAGGAATCCGGAAAGCCTTTGCGGTTCATCATTCCCCGACGCTCCAGCTCGGCACTCGGATAAAGGAAACCGTCGGTAGTGACGAGGTCAACCCGCGGGGTGGACGTCCATCGTTGGAGGAGGACATGGAGGACGCGCGCGGTGGTGGACTTTCCTACAGCCACGGATCCACCGATGCCGATGATGAACGGTACACGGAACGTAGGGGTACCCAGGAAGTCGGCGGTAGCGTCTGTCAACTTTTGCCGCGCCTTCGCCTGCATGTAAATCAGGCGAGAAAGAGGTAGGTAGACATCTGCCACCTCTTCCAGGTCGATCATGTCTCCAATGCCACGGAGCTTCTCAACTTCCTCAGCTGTGAGCACCTGGGGGGTGTTTCGCCGCAGTTCGCGCCATTCATCGCGCCCAAAGTCTATATAGGGGCTGGGGTCCGGGGATCGTTTCGCCATAGCTCTATTTTGCCCGTGGTGAGCCAACCCGGAAACCTGTGGGGTAGGTGGAAGGAAAAGGAGAAAGAAAAATAATGCACTATGACTGTATAGCACCTCCATTTGGGGGTGGACCTCGAACCTGTTAAAGGAAAAGGATTTCGCTAATGCATAGAACTATGCATATTACCTGGCGGAAATCTGGTATAAGTGAATAATTCACTGGTCTTAACCAGTGTGAGGTAAAACGTAGTATTTTTCGCGACGTTTGGTCTCGTGAGACTCTAAAATAAGTGACAGAAAGGCCCAAGGCCGATGCACGTGACTTGCATCTCAGACTTGGAAAGACACCATTACGCTCAAGAAAGGTTTCGGATACGGTTATGACAGCCCCGAATTCCCACGACGTACGCTATCGGGAGCTCAAGGAGCTCGACCCGAAGGTTCATGAGGCAATTATGGATGAGCTTGGTCGCCAGCGCGACATGCTCGAAATGATCGCTTCGGAGAACTTCGTCCCGCGTGCCGTCCTCCAGGCTCAAGGCTCCATTCTCACCAACAAGTACGCGGAGGGCTATCCCGGCCGTCGCTACTACGGTGGCTGTGAGAATGTCGATGTGATTGAGGATCTTGCTCGCAGCCGCGCGCGCGAGCTCTTCGGCGCTGAGTTCGCTAACGTCCAGCCCCACTCGGGTGCGCAGGCCAACGCAGCCGTGCTGATGTCGCTGGCGAACCTCGGTGACAAGATCATGGGTCTGAAGCTTGATCACGGCGGTCACCTCACCCACGGAATGAAGCTCAACTTCTCTGGCAAGAACTACGAGGTTGTAGCCTACGGGGTGGATGAGAAGACACATCGCCTTGATATGGATCAGGTGCGGGAGATGGCTCTGAAGGAGCGCCCGGCTGTGATCATCGCTGGTTGGTCGGCCTACCCGCGTCACCTCGATTTTAAGGCTTTCCGCGACATCGCTGACGAAGTGGGCGCAAAGCTGTGGGTGGATATGGCTCACTTCGCCGGTTTGGTTGCTGCCGGCTTGCATCCGAGCCCCGTGCCGTACGCGGATGTCGTATCCACAACCGTTCATAAGACTTTGGCCGGACCACGATCCGGCATGATCCTTGCCAAGCAGGATTGGGCAAAGAAGATCAACTCCTCCGTCTTCCCGGGGCAGCAGGGCGGACCGCTCATGCATGTCATTGCGGCAAAGGCCGTCGCTCTGGGAATCGCTGGAACTGATGAGTTCAAGGATCGCCAGCAGCGCACTCTTGACGGTGCACAGATCCTCGCCGAGCGCCTCAGTGGTGAGGACTGCAAGAAGGCTGGAATTGAGCTGCTGACGGGAGGAACAGATGTTCACCTCGTCATGGTTGACCTCCGCAACTCGAAGATGGACGGCCAGCAGGGCGAGGACCTTCTCCACGAGGTAGGCATCACGATTAACCGCAATACCGTGCCCTTCGATCCGCGTCCGCCGGCGGTTTCTTCTGGTCTCCGTATTGGTACCCCGGCTCTAGCAACCCGTGGCTTTGACGAGGCGGGCTTCCGCGAGGTCGCCGATATCATCGCCACGGCTCTTGCAGCGGGCGAGTCCGCCGATATCGAGGGACTGCGTGCGCGTACGAAGAAGCTCGCTGATTCCTACCCGCTGTACGAAGGCTACGAGAACTGGACCATTTGCTAGGTTCGCTGGGTTGGCTTTGTATGCTTAGCTAAAGTCCGAAAATCCCCCGGTTTCGCCATGTGATGGCGGAGCTGGGGGATTTTCCTGCACATGTGGTTGTTTCTCACGCATTGGCCTGAGCGGGCATACTGGGTGCTGACGACGGATGATGCCCCGTCCACTGGCAGTAACCGCGTCGCGTCGAGTCATGCGTGACCGTGACAATGTGCTGGTGAATGTGAGGTGTTTGTATACGGATGGCTGATCTAGCCGATGATGAGGTCACCACGAAGGTAGCTGACGAACATCCAGGTCGCGGATATAACTACGATGAGGGAGATCATGACCCACATAGCGATGGTCAACTTAGACACCCCACCGTGTTCGTCGAACTGGTCATCAGAGGAGCGGTCAGTATCCTGTGCCTCGTCCCGGTGCGGGTTAAAAGGCGAGGAATGAACGTGGTTACCCCGTTCTTCGGGGTCCCTGGCTGTCGGGTCGAACGTCACTTTTCCTCCTCATTCTTCGGGGAATGCTCTGCACGCTTTTGTGCCATATCCTTGCGTGCCTTGGCAAGCCACTCGGGCTGGTCAGCGAGGAGCTCCTTGATCTGTGCAGTAGTCAATGGCGCGGAGATCTCGCTGTTCTTCAGAGCGGTATTCGAAATACCGAGTTTCTGTGCCACCACCTTTCGCGGGTGCGGTCCCTCACGGCGGAGGGTTTGTAGCCACTCGGGCGGATTGGTCTGTAGCGCCACAAACTCATCGTGTGTCAGCGCCGAAGCCTGGAACTCCTCGGGCGTTGCCGGCAGGTAAAGGCCGAGCTTGTTGGCTGCGGTTTGGGGTTTCATCGCTTGCGCGGACGGTTCACGGCGCACGCTGCTATCGCTTTCACTCACGAGGTTAACGGTATCATTTGCTCCATGAGCGTGGAAGTTTTCTTCTGTACTGGGGCGGAACCAGGAAAGTGGTTTGACCGTTACCACGAGAACACAACGCACCCGGAACTCATTACGTCGAGGGTGGACGACCCCTTCGCATGTTTCGGCAAGCGGGTCACTCGTCGTGCGCACGGTGAAGAGCTGCCCGTCCCGGTTGCGTTGACGCGCCTTCCTGATCCCCGGCTTAGCGAGGAGATGCACAGGGTCGTCCTGTACACAGAAGAGCCAGGGATCGCGGTGGGGAAGGAGACGGAGCTTGCGGAAATTTCCCCAGACAAGGTTTATCCTTCGGAAATCGAAGGGGAGATTGTCAACTGGGCAATCGGCGAGGATCGGGCCGTTGACGTGCAGGCGGTTCGGGATGGTCTGGCGGTGTCTGCCGCGGGCGTTGGAATTGTCCTCGCGCCCCGGCCTCTCCTTAAGGTGCTGTCCAAGAAGCAGATTAAACACTTCTCTTTTGCTAGCGAGCGGACGACGGATATCGCCCTTGTCTGGCTTATCGACGATGACTGCGATGCGATCCAGGACCTTGTTGGGACAATGAAAGGTCGCACCCGGACATCGTCGAGGGGCAGCGCAAAGGCGGGGCAGAATAGAGGTACAGGAAAGGCTGCGGGTAAGAAGACGAAGCCGCAGACATCGAAAGCGCGCGGGTCTCACAGTGGCTCCTCCTTCCATCATTCACGAGGTTCCGCGCAGGTAAGACGACGGAAAAACGACCGCGGCAATCGTGGTAGGAAGAGAAATTGACATGTATTTAGTGTTCGCTTTTCGAGATTTCCGCAGGTAAACACGGTTCCTCCCAGTTAACGTTTGGGCAATTAATTGAAAATTTCAGTAAAACTCCCCATAATGGTTGAGGTAATAAGCAATTTATTAACTGTTAGAAATGAGGAATCGTTTTGAAGACGACGACTGTTAAGAAGCTCACCGCTCTCACCGCTACCGCTATGCTCGGCCTCGGTCTGGCTGCATGCTCCCCGGCCCACGAGAACCCCGCTTCCAGTGAGGCTGTTGAGTCCGCCGATGCGAAGGCATCTGAAGCACAGGAGGCTCGCGAAGAGGGTGCTAAGGTGACCGAGACCAACGTCACTACGGGTACGGTCACGGAGACCGCCACCGCTGAAAGTGCAAACGGTGCCGCAGGCGCTGAGGTCGCAACGACTACTCTGACCGATGCTAATGGCAACGAGGTCAAGGTCCCCGAGGCTATCGCTGACAAATACGAGGCACTGGGTGGCGCTGAGTCCAAGCTCGGCCACGTCAATGATGTCAAGGACTACGGACAGAATCGCTGGCTGGCAACCTTCGAGCGCGAGGGTTACAACCACTACCTGGCTTACACCCCCGAGACCGGTGCGGTTCTCATCCACGGCGAGATCGCAAAGCAGTGGCTGAACGCTGGTGCTTTCGACTCGAGCGTTGCTGCTCCGACCGACGAGGAAGTTGCTCTCACTGACGGCTCCGGCTGGGAGCAGGCCTTCCAGAACGGTTCCATCTCGTGGGTGAAGGATGCAGCAGGTGCCTTCACTGCTGACGTCGAGACCAAGTAAGAGCATCACTCCAATCGCAACGACCGGGAAGCAGATTCGCCTGTTACGCGGTTAGCGTGAGATACTGATGATCGTAGAAAGCGCTACGTGGCATGCCACGTAGCGCTTTCTTGTACCCGCTGAAATTGAGATTCAGCTCAGAGGGCTGCTCAACTGGTAGTTGAGAAAATGGGGGTACACGGGGGAGAGAATCGTGGGGGACAGGGGCTCGTCCCTAGCTGGGGGTTAATGCAATGTTCAACTTACAGCGCTGTAATTTTAACCTGCGGTTGTTAGCGTGGGTGGTGACCGAGCGGATAGGCGCAATGAGCGCCCCACCCCTTCGGTATGAAGGAAAGGACACGTCCGCTCGGCAGTTCATTGCCTGCACTACACACGACTCGGTGCGTGAGCATCGATTAGGCACCGAGTTGGAAAGGGATTGTCCGCGATGGTTTCACTAACCCGCACCCCGCATACATCACCTGCCGCGAGCCCGACCTCGACGGGGCAAACCGGAAAGTCCTCCGAGGACCCTGCACATGACGGCCACCTCCCAACCCCGACAACCTCGTATGTGTTGGATACATCAGTGCTGCTCTCTGACCCGTGGGCGTTGCGAAAGTTCGCTGAGCATGATGTCGTTGTCCCCCTCGTGGTGATCGGTGAGTTGGAGCAGAAACGCCATCACCCGGAGCTTGGCTGGTATGCGCGCGAGGCACTGCGCTTCCTCGAGGATCTTCGTCACACCTACGGTCGGCTTGACCAGCCGATACCGGTGAGCAAGGAGGGTGGCACCGTCCGCGTGGAGTTGAATCACCAGGACCCCTCTATTCTTCCCTCTGCTTTCGCCAAGGATTTCCAAAACGATCACCGGATTCTCGCCTGTGCCCTGAATCTGCAGAAAGAAGGCCACCGGGTGACGTTGGTAACGAAGGATATTCCGCTGCGCGTGAAAGCAGGCGCAGTGGGACTCGAAGCCGACGAATATCACGCCCAGGATGTCGTCTCATCGGGGTATACGGGAATGGCACACGCAGAAGTCGACCGCGCCACGATTGACACCATTTATCGCGACGGCGTGGTGGAGGTCGACGCGATCGACACAGTGTCAGAGGAGTACGTCGCGGATCTTCCCGTCCACTGTGGTATCTCGCTGACATCGGGCAGTACCTCGGCTCTGGGGCGCGTGACACCCCACGGTCTGGTGCGGCTTGTCCGGGGCGACCAACAGGCGTTCGGTATTTCTGGACGTTCTGCTGAGCAGAGGATTGCGCTCGATTTGCTTTCCGACGAGTCGGTGGGCATCGTCTCTATCGGAGGTCGCGCAGGCACGGGCAAATCAGCGCTGGCGCTGTGTGCCGGGTTGGAAAGTGTTCTCGAGCGACGGCAACATAAGCGGATTGTCGTCTTTAGGCCGCTCTACTCCGTCGGCGGACAAAATCTGGGCTATCTCCCCGGTTCGGAGGACGAGAAAATGAACCCGTGGGCGCAGGCCGTCTATGACACCTTGGAGGGGCTGGTGTCCGACAACGTGTTGGAGGAAGTCGAGTCCCGAGGCCTGCTAGAGGTGCTGCCCCTCACGCATATTCGTGGCAGAAGCCTACATGACAGCTTCGTCATCGTGGACGAGGCGCAGTCGTTGGAGCGCAACGTCCTGCTCACCGTTCTCTCCAGGTTGGGCAAAAACTCCCGGGTCGTTCTCACCCACGATGTAGCCCAGCGTGACAACCTCCGCGTGGGTCGCCACGATGGCGTCCAGGCAGTGATCGAGAAGCTGAAGGGGCATGACCTCTTCGCACACATCACGCTGACCCGTTCAGAACGATCGCCCATTGCAGAGCTTGTTACAGATCTTCTAGAACGCCATTAGTTAGATCTGAAAAAGGCCGTGTACAGGTCCTTTTTGGGTCTAAGCAATTTCTGTCTTCAGTGGTTCTTCCTTAACAAAAGCAAGAATCAGAGCGGCGACAAGTGCGAGGGGCGACAGGACGAGGAAGATAGGAGTCAGCGCGTCGGAGTAGCTCTGCTGAATAGTGGTCTGAATGACCTCGGGCAGCTGTGCCAGCATACTCGGAGTGAGCTTATCCGTGAATCCGCCTCCGGCCTGCGCCATCTGCTGCTGGGCCTCAGGCGGAAGCTGTGCGATGGCCTGTGGCAGCTTCCCCTCCAGGTGATCTTTCAGCGAACCCGTGAAGAGACCACCGACGAGTGCGGAACCAAGCGTGCCACCGATCTGCCGGAAGAAGTTGTTCGCGGCGGTAGCTGTTCCCACCAAGTTCAGGGAGAAGGAATTCTGCACAATGAGCACGAGGATCTGCACACCGATACCGAGCACTGCGCCGAGTGCCAGAAGCATGATGCCGACAACCCATAGTGGCGTGTCTGGTTCCATGAAGCTGAGGACAACCATGGCGAAGAACGTTCCGACCATGCTGACAACAGGGAACCACTTGTAGCGACCGTAGCGAGTAACCAAGTTGCCCACCAGTGTCGACGTCATGAGCAAGCCAACCATCATCGGGGTCATCATGAGGCCCGCCTTAGTCGGGGTCATCATGTGCACCATCTGCATGTACGTAGGTAGGTAGGCGAGGGTGCCGAACATAAACACGCCTGTGGCGATACCCGCCAGGGTGGTGAGATTAAAGTTGCGGACCTCGAATACCGACGGCGGTACGAGGGGGGCGCTTACCTTTCGCTCGACAAAGAAGAACAGAACGTAGAAAACTACCGCGCTGATGCCGAGACCGATGATGATCGGGTCGGACCATTCGTAGGTGTTACCCCCCCACGTGGACATCAGGATGAGGGTCGAGGTGGCCACAGCCATAGTGAGGATGCCCCAGACGTCTACGTTGACGCGGCTGTGGGAGCCGCTGTTATGCAGGAAGTAAACGATGCCTGCAATGGCAATGAGGCCCAGCGGGACATTGAGCCACAGGCCCCAACGCCAGCCCGGACCGTCGGTGAACCAGCCACCGAGCACGGGGCCAAGCACGGAGCTCACACCGAACACGGCACCCATGATGCCCATGTACTTACCACGATCACGTGCGGAGACAACCTCGGCTGTGATGGCCTGCGACAGGATCATGAGACCGCCACCGGCAGCACCCTGAATGAGCCGGGCGATGATGAGCATTGTCATCGACTGGGCGAAACCGCCGACAATCGATCCGACAATGAACACGGCGATTACGCCGATGAGCAGGTACTTCCTAGACATCTGATCGGACAGCTTGCCAAAGATCGGCATGGCAATTGTCTGTGCCAGCATGAAGGAGGTAATGACCCAGCTCATGAGCTCGACGCCGCCCAAGTCGCCCACAATGGTGGGCAGGGCGGTGGAGAAGATCATCGATCCCAAGGAGCTCATCAACATGGTGAGCATCAGGGCGATGAAGGCGAACCACACCCGCCGGTTATCGGAATGGTTCGCTACACTTTCTGTTTCTTGTTGTTCGTTTACCACGTATCCTCACTTGCCGCGTGTAGAAAACTTAAGTGCTACCAAATAATAGGTAACGCGTGACGAAGTGATACTACGCCCTCCGGAAAAATTCGCAACTGAGCACGCTCCAAGAATGAGCAAATCGACGCCCAAAAATGGGCGTCGACAAGCCAATACTATCTAACAGCGAACCTGACGGAATCCCCCGGTCTCAGCTGGGCAACGCGGTCGGCAGACCGCGCAGACAACACCGCGATGACTGGATAGCCACCGGTGACGGGATGGTCGGGACCGAAAATAACCGGTTGTCCGTTCGCTGGAATCTGAATTGCGCCACGGACTGTCCCCTCGCTGGCCAGCTCCTCAGTTACTGCCCGCTTGAGTGGCTTCGGTCCCTCCAAGCGGACGCCGATGCGGTCGGAATTACCACTGACGATGTACTCCTGCCAGAGGAAATCAAAGATGGCATTCGTTGTGAACCACTGCGAGCGGGGCCCCAAAATGACCGTGAGCAATTCCTGGGAACGCTGCGGCCAAACCGGCGGAATACTCCGTACGCGGGGGACCCATGGATCTTCTTCCACGAAAGAACCGGCGTAAAGGACATCTCCTGCCTGTAGTGGCGCAGGGCCGAGGTTACTCATTGTGTCGCGGGAGGCACTCCCGAGTTCCGTCTCCACGTCGAAGCCACCACGAATCGCGAAGTAGGCTCGCATACCTGCTTCCGCGCCGAGCAACTTGATGGTCGTGCCGGGTACAACATCGATGACAGCTTGCGTGTACTCCATCCGTGGCCGTTTCCCTGGGTACGTCACCTCCACGGGGGCTCGAGTACCGAGAATCGTAAACGAAGTCGTGCACGAGAACTCCGCCTCGAAGCCCCCATGCAAAATCTCCACCATCGGAGCGTCCTGGCTATTGCCCAAAACGTGATTGGCGCGGGCATAGCTCATTCGGTCGAAGCAACCAGACGGGGTCACACCCATGCCCGCGTAACCGAACCGGCCACGATCCTCGATGAGAGCCATGATGCCGGGATTGAGGATAGTCAGCGCGGGAATCTTTTCATGGTTAGTCATTCTTCACCTCAAAACGGACGAGCTGGCCTGGCTGGATAAGCGCCGGGGGAGTGCGGGACGTATCCCACATGGCGAGGTCGGTGTGCCCCAAAAGCTGCCAACCGCCCGGGCTCTGCTGCGGGTACACACCGGAAAATGCGCCAGCCATGCCCACGGAGCCCTGCGGAATACGGGGGCGCGGAGAATCCAAACGCGGAACCGTCGGGAAATCGCCGGTGGGAAGGAGATACGTAAATCCGGGAGCAAAGCCACCAAACGCGGCCTTCCACGTCATCCCCGAATGCATAGAGACCACGTCATCAGCACTGACACCCCATAGCTCGGCGACAGTGCCCAGGTCTGGGCCGTCGTACACGGTAGGTACCGTGACGATATCCTCCCCTGAAGAGAGGTTGCCAACCGCTGGAGTTTCCAGGTGTAGCGATTCCATCTTGGCGACAAAGTCGCGGGGTGGCTGAATCTTCGGATCCAGCATGACGAGGAGTGTGCGAGCTGCCGGGACCATATCGACAATGCCCTCTAAACCCCGTTGCTGAGCGTCCTTTAGACGCTGGTGGATGGAAAGGACACCGTCCTGAACAGTTAAGCCGGCTTCGATGGATTCAGCGTCATCGATATCGATCAATACAGCGGCATCGCCGCATGGACGTGCTTTCATTGTTACGAACTCACCGCAATTCCGTTGTGCGATAGCGTATCGCGAATAGCGCGGACGAGATGTAGTGCGTGGGGGTTATCGCCGTGGACACAAATAGAATCCGCCACCACCTGGACATCCGAGCCATCAACGGCCGTGATGGGCTTGTCTAACGCAAAATTGAGAGCCTGCTCTGTAGCCTTCTCGTCGGAATCGTGAATCGCGCCGGGTTGAGAGCGAGGAACAAGGGAGCCGTCCTTCTCGTACGCGCGATCGGCGAATGTTTCGGAGATAGTAGGAAGGCCTGCCTCCTCCGCCCATCCCAAGACAGGGGATCCTGCGAGCCCCATGAGTGCCAGCTGGGGGTCTGCGAGTTTCATGCCGGCGATAACGGCTTGGGCCTGCTTGGCATCCCTCGCGATGCGGTTGTACAACGCTCCGTGTGGTTTCACATACTCCACCTCAGTTCCGGTTGCACGGCAGGCTGCCTGGAGAGCACCGATCTGGTAGAGCACTTCTGCTGTCAGTTGGTCGAGGTCGTAATCGATGAAGCGACGTCCAAAGCCCGGCAGATCTCGGTAGCCGACATGGGCACCGATGCGCACCGAGTTTTCCTTCGCCCGTCGGACAGTGGTGAGCATCACTAGCGGGTCACCAGCGTGGAACCCCGTGGCGATATTAGCGCTAGTGACAAGCCCCAGCACCTCCTCGTCATTGCCGATGTGGAAATTGCCAAAGCTTTCTCCCAAATCACAGTTGAGATCGATCGAGGTCACCGAACGTTCCTTTCCGTACGTCGAACCTTGTGCCGCGAATGGTACACGTCGCGTCAAATATAGGTGGTATTAATTGTAAATTTTAGCTATCGCTGAAGCGGCGACTAAAGGATGCTCCAAATTCCCGAGAAGCTGCGGAACGCCAAGTACCACGCGGCCACAAGCGCGAACAGGCCAATGAAAACCAGCCACTTGGGGTACGTGTAGCCCTTGAGCAGATCCTTCTGTCGGAACACCGCGATGTAGAGCATGAGCGTGAAACCGATAGGGAGGACGAGACCGTTAAAAGCACCAGCAAAAACGAGCAGCTTGGCGGGAGCAGTACCGAGAACGATGAAGAGAAGGCACGAAACGACAATGAAGATGATCGTGATGATGTTCTGCTTCTTTCTGTGCTCCTCACCAGAAGAAACGATGAAGGTCGCAGACGTGTAGGAGCACCCGACGATCGAAGATAGGGCTGCAGCCCACAGAACAACGCCGAAGAATCGAAGCCCAATATCTCCTGCTGCCGCCTGGAAGGCCTCCGCAGCAGGGTTCCCATCGGTGCTGAGGACGACACCGCCAGCGACGACTCCGAAAACCGCGAGGAAGAGCAAGATTCGCATGACGCCTGTCACCAAAATCCCGGTGACGGAGGACTTGGTGACGCTGCTTACTGCCTCAGGCCCCGTCTTTCCCGCGTCAAGCATGCGGTGGGCACCTGCGTAGGTGATATACCCGCCAACAGTGCCACCGACAAGAGTCGTGATCGCCACGACGTCAATCGTCTCCGGTAAAACAACGTTTTTCAAAGCCTGACCAACCGGGGGACCAGACACGATCGCCACGTAGGTGGTGAGGAGGATCATGAGGGAGCCAAGGATGACGAGCACGCGATCCAAAGCCATTCCGGCTCTCTTTGACATGAACAGAACACAGCCAATGACGGCTGTTATGACCCCGCCGATTTTCACATCGAGCCCCATCATGGCATCAGTTCCCAAACCTGCGCCGGCAATATTGCCAATGTTGAAGACAATGCCACCCATCGCAATGAGGATGGTGAGAAGCCATCCAAGGCCTGGGAGGACGGTGTTGCCGAGTGTTTGGGCTCGCTTGCCGGAGACGGCGATAATGCGCCACACGTTCAGCTGGATGCACACGTCAATGAGAATGGAAACGAAGATGGCAAACGCCATGGCCGCTCCGAGTTTTGCCGTGAACACCGCAGTTTGGGTGAGGAATCCCGGCCCGATAGCCGATGTGGCCATGAGGAAGATTGCGCCAAGGATGGCTGATGAAGCCTTCTTGTCCGATTCATCCTTTTGGTGTGGAGTGGTAGTAGCTGGGGTTGAAGAAAATATGTGGTTTTCGTTCGTGTCGCGGGGTGTAGGTGATGTCACATCCGCCTCCTTTCGCTGGTGGGTACGGAACACCGAAGCGGTGAAAAATATACTTACCTTTGAATAACAATGTGTTGTTATTGTTAGAGCCGGAAGCTTGGGATCATAACCGATTCGATGTGCCGATGGCGCTTTAAGCAGCGTCTTGGTATCAATTGGTGGAGGGGCGGGTGGGGCACTTCCGGGGGTATGTAGCATTGTTGTTGAACGAAGCTTTATAATCGAAGTATAAATAAGGCATAAAGTTCAGACAAGCTTTTTCTGATGCGTTAATCGGCGTAAACGAGATTTTAGGGCGCATAAGCTGCTTGAACTTGAAGGAGAAAAAGTTATTATGCGCGACCTCACACATACCCCCGAATTCACCCCTGAAAGTGGGGATGAGTACCTTCTTCACCGGCCCGAGTTTGCCACATCGTCGCCGGATCCCGAGCGGTGTCGTGTTGCCCCCGATGGGTCGGCGGTCCGCATGACAGCGGAGATTGCTGCAGACTCGCTGACTCTCAAGATTTTCAATGGCCATTTCGAACCAGGCGCGCGCCTCGCAGAGGTCGCACTCGCAGAGGAACTCGGCATTTCTCGCAACACACTCCGGGAAGCTTTCCGCTTGCTGGCTCACGCGGGCCTTGTCGAACATCTCCCGAACCGGGGTGTCTTTGTTCTCAAGACAACCGCATCTCTCCTGCGTGATATCTATTCTTTCCGTCGCACCGTCGAAATCGGAGCCCTGCCAGCACTCATCAGAAACGAAGATTCGCTGCAAAAACTTCGGTCCGTGTACGCAGATCAGCAGAAAGCTATCCGGGAAGCTAATTGGATGGTTGTCGGTTCGGCCAACGGCAGATTCCACCAAACAATCGTTGATGCCGCCGGCTCCCCTACGCTGAGCGAAGCAATGCAGGCAATCAATGCACGGTCTCGTATCGCCTTTCTGGAATACTCCGATACGCCTGGACTGCACAGTCGTTTCTCCAAAGTGAATGGCCAGATTCTCACAGTAGTAGAGCGCAGGGACCTCAAGGAAGCCGTGACGTTGCTTGACAGTTACCTCGTGGAGGCACATAACGAGCTGTTCATCGGTTTGGGGTTTGATAAGGATGCCAACCGACGTGACTGATGCGCATGGGGGCGCTAAAAACCCCGTGAGTTCAACGGAAGCTGAAATCACGGGGTTTTATTTTTGCGCGAGGAACTATGCGTCGCGTTCCGTGTTGCACATGCTCAGGACATCGAGACGCTTGTCCAGCTCTTCTTCGGTGAGCTGTTCGCCGTCAACGAAGCCCAGGTCAATAACGGTCTGGCGGATGGTCTTGCCTTCCTTGAGAGCCGTCTTTGCTACCTTTGCTGCGTTCTCGTAGCCGATAGCAGAGTTCAGCGGAGTCACAATGGACGGGGAGGACTCTGCGGAGTGACGCAGCTTGTCGGTGTTCGGCTCAGTTCCCTTGACCAGGCGTTCTGCGAATACGCGGGCGGTGTTTGCCAGCAGGTGAGCAGACTCCAGAACGTTACGAGCCATCATCGGGATGAAGACGTTGAGCTCGAACTGGCCTTGGGCGCCACCGAAAGCAACAGCAGCGTCGTTACCGATGACCTGCGCCGCCACCTGCGTGGCGGTCTCACACAGAACCGGATTAACCTTGCCCGGCATGATGGAGGAACCCGGCTGCAGCTCGGGGAGACGGAGCTCAGCGAGACCGGTGAGCGGACCGGAGCCCATAAGACGAATATCGTTAGCGATCTTGTTCAGGCTAACGGCAACGCTGCGCATGGCGCCCGAAAATTCAACGAGGCCATCACGGGCAGCCTGCGCCTCGAAGTGGTTCTTGCAGGGACGAAGCGCATCGACACCGGTGAGGTTGACGAGCTCGGCCGTCACCTTTTCGCCGAATTCGGCGGGGGTGTTGAGGCCGGTTCCTACGGCAGTACCACCGATCGGAAGTTCGCCGAGGCGGGGGAGAACGTTTTGAACACGTTCGATACCGGCCTCAATCTGACGAGCGTAGCCGGAGAATTCCTGACCGAGGGTGATCGGCGTGGCATCCATGAGGTGAGTGCGGCCAGACTTTACCACTTCTTCCCACTCCTCAGCCTTCTCCGCCAGCGCATCGTGGAGAACCTGGAGACCGGGGATGAGGTCGTTAACCGTCTCCACCGTGGCAGCAATGTGCGTTGCGGTGGGGAACGTGTCGTTGGAGGACTGTCCCATATTGACATGGTCATTCGGGTGTACCTCTACGCCGTTGTTGTGGCAGATGGAGGCGATAACCTCGTTGGTGTTCATGTTGGATGACGTGCCAGAGCCAGTTTGGAACACGTCGATGGGGAACTGATCGTCATGCTCGTTGTTAGCGATTTCCTTCGCTGCAGCGATGATTGCATCGGCCTTCTCTGCATCGAGAAGCCCCAAGGCCTTATTCACCTTGGCGCACGCAGCCTTGAGCTGGCCAAGAGCAGAAATTTGGGGGGACTCCAGCCCACGGCCGGAAATGGGGAAGTTCTCCACTGCACGTTGCGTCTGAGCGCGCCAGAGCGCGTTGACGGGCACCTTCACTTCGCCCATGGTGTCATGTTCGATCCTGTATTCCTGGTCTGACATTTCACTTCCTTGTCTCGGAGTATGTAAACACCTTCTACCTTAGCCGGTTCGCTCGAGCAGTGGTGTGATGATTGGAGTAAAAACGTGAAAGATTTGGTATTTGTCATACCTCAACGTCTGGAGTGAGCCAAGGAACGCATAGAAAACGCCCCCGGTCCCTTTCGTCAGGCCAAAGCGCCACGTGCGAAGGGGAAACCGGAGGCGGAAAAGGAGGACTACTTATCCTTCGGGCCGTAATCGACTACGGAGTATTCCTGCAGCTTCTTGAGCTGGTGGATGGAGTCAATGTAGCGCACCGTACCGGACTTCGAGCGCATGACCACGGAACGAGTGATGGCCCCGTCAGGGCTGTACGTCACGCCACGAAGCATATCGCCGTTCGTCACACCGGTTGCGACGAAGAAGCAGTTATCGGACTTGACCAAATCCGAGGTGGTGAGAACTGTGTCCAAGTCAAGGCCGGCGTTGCGTGCCTTCTCGCGCTCTGCCTCATCACGAGGTGCCAGGATGCCCTGGATTTCGCCGCCCATACACTTCATTGCGCATGCCGTGATGATGCCTTCCGGGGTTCCGCCAGTACCCATGCAGATATCGACGGAGTTCATCGTCTGAGACTGGGCAGCGGCAACGGAACCTGCGACATCGCCATCATGAATGAGACGGATCTTGGCACCCGCAGCGCGAATTTCCTTGATGAGGTCAACGTGGCGCGGGCGGTCCAGCACAGAGACAACAATCTGGGAAACCGGCTTTTCCTTGGCCTTGGCAACCACTTCAATATTGTGTTTGACAGGAGCCTCGATATCGATGAGCCCTGCAGCAGCCGGGCCCACCGCGATCTTCTTCATGTAGAAAACGGCAGAGGGGTCATACATGGAACCGCGCTCAGCAGCAGCCAGAACGGAAATCGCATTCGGACGCCCCTCGGCCATCAGGGTGGTGCCGTCGATTGGATCTACGGCGATGTCGACATCAGCGCCTTTGCCAGTACCAACTTCCTCGCCGTTGAACAGCATCGGGGCCTCGTCCTTTTCGCCCTCACCGATCACGACGATACCTCGCATTTCAACGGAATTGATGAGCTTGCGCATGGCGTCGACGGCGGCACCATCGCCGGAGTTTTTCTCGCCGCGGCCGACCCATCGGCCACTTGCGAGTGCAGCCGCCTCCGTCACGCGTACGAGTTCGAGAGCAAGGTTACGATCCGGTGCTTCGGGGTGGTTAGCAGTCATATGGTTGGGCCTCCTACAGGCGTATGAACACACTGCACTCCGCACCTGCCTAAGCCAAAAGGCCAGGATATGGAGTTGCAGTCAATAATTTCTTATTTCCCAGAGTACTACTGTCGCTTCCCTAAAAGGGCATATGGTTATGACCACACAGCCGAAAACGGATGTGTGGAGTGAAACGCCAGGTAAAGCGGTCGTGGCGGAAAGATGAAGCAACTAAATCGGGGGTGTCCGTTTTTCTTATTCGGTCCGGCCGCACGGTTGCTGGTCTTTGGATGCTGCACAGCCTCATGTGTCTCCTAAAGAAGTAATCTGGCACAATCGATGCCGTGGCTGAAAAGAAACCTCGTGTATTTCAAGGAATGTCCGATATAGCGCTGTCCATGGCGGTGATCGTGGTCATCATGGTCATCTCAGTGGGTTTCACCGGCCTGTGCTCGTTTAACCCTGGCGCGCCTGAAAACGGTCCCGTGCAGGAGGTAGATGCCACCAATTTCATCCAGCAGGAACAGGCTAATTCGCCGTTTCCGGTGGTGCTACCTGAGATGCCGGAGGGGTGGGTGACTAACTCGGCCAGGCGGTCAGCTTTCGGTGAAAGCATCGCGCCGACGGTGGGGTGGGTGACTCCAGCCGGTGGCTACGCACAATTGATGCAAACCAGTGCATCGGTCGATGACATTCTCGCTTCCTACGCGGCAGCCTACGAAGAGACCGGTTCACCCACGGTGGGTGGCGTGGTGGCTCATCACTATGCGGCTGACGGTGAGCGTGATGTGTATATCGCAGACACCGGCGAAAATCGCCTGGTAGTCACTGGCTCTGCTGACGAACCTGAGTTGGAGGAACTTCTGGCAGCCGCGATTGAGGCACGCAAGTAAAAGTTTCTCTTAGGCCTGGAGAGAGGAATCGTCCTCTGATGTTCCTAATACCGCCTCAATTTTGTTTCGCGCTCCGTTGAGATGTTCCTCGCACCGCTTTGCTAATGCCTCTCCTCGCTCCCAGTAGGCGAGCGATTCATCTAGACCCATTTGTCCCAGTTCGAGTACACGGACGACGTTGACGAGTTCGCTGCGGGCCTCCTCGTAGCTGAGGTTTTCAACGGGTTCAAACTCCGGCCGGTTTCCCGCGCCGATGGTCTCTCCTGCCATGATGAAAGGTCCTTTCGTAGTTGTAAAAATGTCTTGCTTTTAGTCCGCGGGGGTAGTGCTCATCGTTGCGGCAGTGATGGATCCGTCGGTGACTCGGATCCGCAGCTGGCTCCCGGGTGGGGTCTCGGCGATCGTCGTGACTACGTGAGTGTCGGATCCATCCCGGGGGACGACCTGCACCACAGAATATCCTCGCTGCAGCGTGGCTGCAGGTCCAAGCGCAGTCACGCGTGCGCGCAGGCTGACTATGTCGCGGTCCTCCTGGGCGAAAACCGCCGCCACGCAACGACGCGCTCGCTGCGTGCAGTCGGAGATGATGGCTTCCTGCTCCTCGACGATGGTATAGGGATTTTTAAGAACGGGGCGGGAGCGAATGTTCGCCAGTCCTTCTTCCTCGCGCACGACCCAAGACCGAAGAGCGTTCGCCGCGCGGCTCCGCATTTCTTGGATCATGAGTGCCTCCTGCATGGCATCTGGAACGACGTTCTTGCCCGCATCCGTTGGAGTTTTCGCCGCGAAGTCCGCGACGTTATCCAAAATTGGCTGATCCGGTTCGTGGCCGATGGCAGAGATCACGGGTGTCTGCGCAGCGGCGACCGCGCGGACGAGACCTTCGCGAGAGAAGGGGAAAAGATCTTCTACGGAACCGCCGCCGCGGGCGATGATGATGACATCGACATCGGGGTCGGTGTCCAGCTGAGCCAGAGCCGCGATGATCTCTGGTTCCGCGCGTTGTCCTTGGACTGCGGTGTTGATTATTTTGAACTGGACAGCGGGCCAGCGATCGTGGGTCACCTTGAGTACATCTCTCTCCGCAGCCGAGCCCTGACCCGTAATAAGACCGACGCACCGGGGCAGGACAGGGAGAGGCTTCTTCAGCTCCGGTCGGAAAAGTCCTTCTGCAGCGAGATCGCGACGAAGTTGTTCGATGCGGGCTAGCTCTTCACCGATACCAACATGCCGGATCTCCGATACCATGAGCGAGTACTGGCCGTTGCGCTGGTAAACGCGGGGCTTACCGTGGACGATGACGCGGTCACCGCTGGTGATGTTCGCGGCGGTGGCGATGTTCGTGGGGCAAGTCAGCTGCATGGAGATATCATCGTTGAGATCTTTAAGGCTGAGGTAAGAAAAGGACCACGTGGGTTTGATATTGACTTGAATGAGCTCACCTTCGACCCATGCATCGCCGAGACGCCCAACCCAATTCCCCACCAAAGTGTTGATGGTGGATACGGAAAACGGGTGGTCAGGGCTTGTCGTCTGCTTCGCCATCGGGGCTCCTACGTCCTTTCCATTGCAATTGCTCGTCCTTTGAAGCCTACCGCGCCCCGCGTGTGACGGCGAAGACGAAAGACGGTAGCCTTGGATTCATGCCAGTAGATAACGAGGCCCAGTCAGGTAAGAAAGTTCTTCTCGCAGCTCCGCGTGGGTACTGCGCGGGTGTAGACCGTGCGGTGGAAACGGTGGAACGAGCGTTGGAGAAATACGGTGCCCCCGTCTATGTGCGCAAGGAGATTGTGCACAACCGCTACGTGGTGGATACGCTCGCTGAGCGCGGTGCAATCTTCGTTGATGAAACAACCGATGTGCCAGAAGACGCCCACGTGGTGTTTTCGGCCCACGGTGTGAGCCCGGCTGTTCGTGGCGAGGCGAAATCGTTGAACCTGAACACGCTGGATGCAACGTGCCCGCTGGTGACCAAGGTCCACAACGAGGTGAAGCGCTTCGACCGGGATGGTTACACCATCTTGTTCATCGGGCATAAGGGCCACGAAGAGGTGGAGGGCACGATGGGTGAGGCTCCCCACACAACGCACCTCGTCGATGGTCCTGCCGGTGTAGATGAGCTGCCGGAGTTCGGCCCGGAGGAAAAACTCATCTGGCTGTCCCAAACGACACTGAGTGTGGACGAGACGATGGAAATCGTGAATAAGCTCCATGCGCGTTACCCGCAGCTGGAGAATCCGCCGAGCGACGATATCTGTTACGCCACGCAGAATCGTCAGAGTGCGGTGAAGGCGATTGCGCCGAAGTGTGATTTGCTCATCGTTGTCGGTTCGCAGAACTCGTCCAACTCGAAGCGTTTGCGGGAAGTGGGAGTGGAGTCCGGTGCGAAGGCTGGCTACCTCATCGATTACGCGAGCCAAATTGAGGATTCCTGGCTCGAAGGTGTGAACACAGTCGGGGTGACCTCCGGCGCATCTGTTCCGGAAATTCTGGTGAAAGACGTGTTGGCGACGCTCGACGAGCACGGCTTTTCGGAGGTGGAAACGGTTCAGACCGCCACAGAGAAGCTCGTTTTCGGGCTTCCCCGTGAGATTCGCCCTGCGAACCGGGCTAAGCGCTAGGAATTTTTTACTTGTCGACGCCTACTGGTACAGGTCGTCGTCGACGGAGCGGTTGGCCGAGGAGTGGTGCGTCGAACCCCCCTTGGCTTGGCGCCGCAAGAGATCCTGGACCGTTACGGTCGAGCCGCTGTGTCCCGTTGTCCGGGCGCGTCCTTTGCTTCTTGGTGCTGACGTGGATGTGGAAATCCGGCGTGCTCGCTGTGCTACCTGACGATTTTTTTCATCTGAGGAACGCTGCCGCCGGGAGGTTTCTTCGCGTTGCCGGACTTCGCCACGTTCGGCGCGACGGAGTTGCGCCAGTCGCAGATAGCCAATGGCTGCAGCTCCCGCAGTGATGATGAGGAGGAAGGGGAATTGTTGGAACAGCGGATAGGCCGCCCCGATGAGCACGGTGGCTGAAAAATTATTGTCGCTGTGTGTCTGCGCAACGAGCCAGCCAGCGAAGGGCGTGACGATAGAAAAAACGAGGGGGATCTGTGCCACAGCCAAAAAGATGCCTCGTGGCTCTACAAACAGAGCTATGCACAGGCTGATAAGGCCAAAGGAAAAGAGGTAGATCCATCCCAGGGTTCCTCCTGCCATGGAGATGACTGCACCGGTAAGAAGAGCAGCGATGAGCAGGAGCGGAACAGCCCATAGTGGGATCCCATGAATGCTCTCATGGCCACCCACCTCTGCTCGCCGAGGTGGGCGCGGGCGCGCCGACCGACTGACCTTCGTGGCGGTCGTAGCAGCGTCGGTAGACGGCGTCGTGTGTGTGTGTCGGCGCCTGCGATTTTGCGTGGAGCGATCATGGTCTGGGGTGCCCGACCCGGGCTGAGGCAGCGGAGAGCGTTTCGTTGTTGTCGTCGGATAGTCCCATTTATTGGACACGCGGGCCGACGCCGTGGGGGTGAACGAGTATTTCTGCCGGCCACGAGGTTCATTGTCGTCTGCTTGCCCTGCGGATACCGAAGAGGCGTCTACGCGGTGCGAGGCGCTCGGCTGGTGGCGTCGCTCGCCAGGATTAGAGGCGGGACGTCGATTGTTCTGCAGCGGTTGATCGGACACGAAACCTAATGTTACCTAGCCAAAGTGCAGAACGGGAACTGAGATTGCATTAATCAGATCTGCTATATGTCCCACGTGTTCTCTGCGCTGTGGCCAGACGCGTGCCGTGGATGGCGTTCCAGATGCTCGATCACTGGGAGCTCGCCCTGCGTTCCGCCATCGAGCTCGAGTTCTGCCAGACGCCGAGCGGTGACGGCAACACGTGATTCCATGGAGCCGATCATTACATTGTACTGTTCGACGGTCTTGTCTAGCAGGCTCCCTAGCTTTGCGTAGTGCTCGTTGAGCGTAGCGAGACGGCGGTAGAGCTGTGTGCCCAATGCGTGGATTTCACCGGCTTTGGCCTCTACGTCGGCGGATTGCCAACCCAGCGCAACGGTGCGCAAGAGCGCCATGAGAGTTGACGGTGTCGCGATGATTATGTTCCGGCTAAAGGCGAACTCAAGGAGTTCTGAATCGCATTTCAGTGCTGCATCGAGGAACGAATCTGCGGGGATAAACATGACAACGAATTCGGGTGTATGTGCAAACCCGCGCGCGTAATCCTTGGCGGAGAGTTGCGTGACGTGCTGACGCATGAGATATGCGTGGCGGCGGAGATAGCCTGCCTGTTCCTCTGAGTCGTTGACCTCCAGCGCATCAGTGTAGGCGGATAGGGGCACCTTTGAATCGACGACGATATCCCGTCCTCCTGCCAGGTGAACAACAAGGTCAGGGCGAACGCGGGATGAATGGGAGGTGGTGGAAACCTGGGTGTCGAAGTCGCAGTGCTTGATCATTCCGGACAACTCAACCACGCGTTGGAGCTGCATTTCTCCCCACTGACCACGAAGACCCGGGCCTCCGAGCGTGGTGAGGAGCTTATCTGTTTTTCCGGCAAGAGCCAGGCTTGTCTGTGTAAGGTGCTGCATTTCCTGATTTAGGCGTGCAGATGTTTCTGCGCGCGAGACATCGAGTGCGTGCAGCCGGGAGGAGATTCCATCCATCGCATCGGCAAGCTGATTGGCAGTAGGGAGCTGTGCGACGGGGGACGATGAAGCTTGGCGGTCGCGGAGGAAGAACCCTACGAGGATGCCGATGACTATTCCGATCAGCAGGAAAATGAAGCCGGTTGCACTCATATCGTCCAACCGTAGTCGATTGAGGAGTCTTAATCGTCGGTTTTATGGAACAAGTGTGCGAGAGATGCGGTGGCTTCCTGCGCTCGAGAAAGGAGTGAATCGGTGTCGCTCAGTCCTCTACTTTCGGCTTTTTTGCGCTGCGCTTCCCGGGCTTCCCGTGCCGCTTCTTCTCCCCGTAACCCTGTGATGGATCCGGCTACGGTGGCGAACTCGATTTCGGAGGCAGTCTTTTCGCCGGAGCGCAGTGCCACAATGTCAGAAAGGTAACGCAGGAGCACAGCGACGGTCGCTGTGATCGGTACCGCGAGCAGTGCTCCGGCGATGCCGAACAACCCGCCGCCGACGGTGACGACCAGAATAACGACGGCCGGATGCAAATTCATTGCCTTGGACTGCAGCATCGGAGATAGGACGTTGCCTTCGAGCTGTTGCACGATGAGGATGAGGATGAGCACCATGAGCGCTTTGGTAAGCCCCATCGTTACGAGGGCGATGGCGACAGCCACTGTGCCCGCAACAAATGCGCCCACGATGGGCACAAACCCGGCAACGAAGGTGAGCGTGGCCAGTGCCAGGGCCATGGGGATCTTCATGACAACGAGTCCGAGCCCAATGAGAACGGCGTCGATGAGTGCGACGAGGGCCTGGACGCGGATGTAGTTGCTGAGGGTGTTCCAGCAGCGGGTGAGGAGTTCGGTCAGGTGCCAGCCGACCTGGCGGCCGGTGAAGGCGCGGGCCCATGGCATGAAGCGCTCCCCGTCCTTGAGGACGAAAAAGGTAATGATGAGTGTGATGGTGGCCAGGACGAGTAGCGACGAGGCTGCCCCAAGGCCGGCGAAAACCCCGCCGGCGATGTTCCCAGCCTGCTGTTGGATCCATGCCACCGCCTCGCCGAAGATGCGGTTGAAATCCTCTCCCTTGAGCGACAGCGGGGGTTCCTGGGCCCATAGCTGGAGGCGCTGGATCGCGTCGACTGATTGAAAGTACAAAGTTTGAGATTGCCGTGCGACACCGGGCGCGATGAGTGCGATAATCGCCGAGAACGCGCCGAGTACGGTGATCATTGTGACGAGCGCGGCGAGCCACGCTGGAAGTCGATGACGCTTGAGCCAGGCTGCCGGTGGCCACAAAACAGAGGAGATAAGCAGCGCGAGAGCGACCGGGAGAACTCCTTGCCAAAGGGCGCCGAGGATGCGCCATCCTGCGTACACGGTGACGCCGATGACGAGCAGTCGGAGGCACCAGTGGGAGAACGTAATGACACCTGCGGCGAGGATCGTGGAGCGATCGATGTTGTCCCGTTCCTGCAGTTCCTTGAAGGTTGCGATGGCCTCCTGCGTCTCTGCTGACTGCGGTGAACCGACGGCGACGGCTTCTCCGACCGGAGAATTAGCCTCGGTCGCGTCGTCGACAGGCTCGGATGAAGGAGTTTTTGTCACACCCTTATTGTGCCCTAAAAGATGGCCACGATGACACTCCGGTGTTTCCCCAGCTATAGAAAACTTTGGTTAGTCTTGGCTAAGCTAAAGGGTATGCTGAAACAATGGTATCTATTGCCCACGTTGCGTCCGCTCGTGCGGAACGGTACGGGAAGCAACTTGCCAGCCACTTCAGCCACAAGATCGAGGCTAAATGGGACGAAGAAAACAAGATGGGGTATGTCATCTTCGCCCTTGCGGAGCCAGAGAATCAAGAGGACGTGGTCCGGTGCGACATGGACGCGCGAGAAGATAAGCTCACACTCACGCTCACTGGCCCAGCTCCCGGCATTGGCAGGATCGAGGGAGTCGTGGCGCGCCACCTTGTCCGGTTTGGCAAGCAAGGGGAACTGGAGGTCACCTTCATCCGAGATAACGGTGAGACATCGACCTTCGTCTACGAAGACGGGATGACTGGGCCCGGCAAGTAAACCGCTGTGTCAGAGCACTCGAGACTGTGCGACACAACCCTGCGGCACGATTGCCCAATGGCCCACACATTCCGCAAAAGGGACATTGCTAGGATAATGAGCTGTGAGCCTTACACTTGGAATTGTCGGATTGCCCAACGTGGGCAAATCAACCCTTTTTAACGCACTGACGCGAAACGATGTCCTCGCCGCGAACTACCCGTTCGCCACGATCAACCCGAACGAAGGCATGGTCGAACTCCCGGACGAGCGACTCAAGGTCCTCACCGAGATGTTCCACTCTGAGCGGATCCTCCCCGCCACCGTGTCCTTCGTCGACATCGCCGGCATCGTTAAGGGCGCGTCCGAGGGGGAGGGGATGGGCAACGCCTTCCTCTCCAACATCCGCGAAGCCGACGCAATCTGCCAGGTGGTGCGTGCCTTCTCCGATGAGAACGTGATCCACGTCGACGGTCGCGTCGATCCTGCAACGGATATCGCGACGATCGCCACGGAGCTCATACTGGCGGACCTGCAGACCATCGAAAAGGCCCTGCCACGCCTGGAAAAAGAAGGCCGCAAGAGCAAGGAAATCAAGGAGCAGGCCGAGGAGACGAAGAAGGCGCAGGCTATCCTCGAGGATGATCGCACCCTCTTCAGTGCACAGGACGAGATCGATCTGTCACTTCTCTACGATCTACACCTCATGACGGCGAAGCCCTTCCTCTACGTGTTCAACTCTGACGAGGCCGTGCTCACCGATGAGGCGAAGAAAAAAGAGCTGCGCGAGCTCGTCGCTCCCGCCGATGCCGTGTTCCTCGATGCCAAGACCGAGACCGAGCTTCTCGAGCTCGAGCCCGACGAGGCCGCTGAGTTGCTGGCCTCCGTCGGCCAGAACGAGCCGGGGCTGAGCACCCTGGCCAAGGCCGGTTTCGCCACCCTTGGACTGCAGACATTCCTCACCGCCGGGGAGAAGGAATCACGTGCGTGGACGATTAAGCAGGGTTCGACAGCCCCGCAGGCCGCCGGTGTCATCCACTCCGATTTTGAGCGTGGCTTCATCAAGGCCGAGATCGTGTCCTACGACGAGCTCATCGAGGCTGGCTCCATGGCTGAGGCCCGCGCCCACGGCAAGGTGCGCCAGGAGGGCAAGGACTACATTATGCGCGATGGCGACATCGTGGAGTTCAAGTTCAACGTGTAGCGCTTAACCTCTGCGCTGAACTCTTTGATCCCGGGACGTGATGAGGACTGGGGCTATTGTGCTCCCCCGAACGCTACGACTCGGAGGCACGAGGCTGTGTCACAGGTGCAAGCGAGAGGACCAGGAGCGAAACACAGATGCACGTGCGCCCGACCTATCCAAAGACGGAACCGTCTAGGCGGTGCTCGAGGTTGCGCGAGATACGGTGACGTTGGGTGTCGGTAAGCGATGCGCATTCGGCGACATCGATGGAAAGCTGGACTTTGCTGTCCGTCGTGTTGGTGCCCTGGACACCCGGAGCCGACGATTTCGCGAAACGCTCCGCGAGATCGGCGGCGGCGATGACCGCACCGTCGGGGATCCCCGGGCCGGGCGCGATGGTCAGGTCGTTCATGCTACCCAGCCTAGGTGCCCTACAACCGTTTCTCGTCTCGGCGGAAGCGGAGACCGCGTCGCGACGGAAGGGATTCAGCCTCAGTATTATCCTCGTCACCGGTTGATTCGAGCGCTTTTTGCTCCTCCTTCTCCCGTCTGGCTTCGATTTCAGCGGCCTTCGCAAGCAGCCGGTCTTCGCTCATATCGCGAATTTTCTCAGTGGCCTTCTGAGCCTGATCCACCACAGACTGACGGGCGCTTTTCGCAGCATTGACCGTGTCTCCCGCTAGCGACATCACAGATTGACGCCAGCCCTGGACCTGGAGACGTTCCGCATCCTCCACTCTCATCCGAACATGCTGCGCGAACGCGCTGATGATGTCGTGAATATCGTTCGCGTGTGCAGTGATGTGGCGTGCGCGAATCGGTTTGGTCACCCAGACCTGATTGCTCAGTTTGGCTGCATCGCGGATGGCTGAATCCATCGCGAGCAAACGGCGGGTGGTCGATTCCAATCGATCCTTGCGCGCTTCGACGATTCCTTCCCGATGAGAATCCAGCTGGGCTGGCTCAAACTCGTTCACGTGAGCGATCTCTATGACATATATCCGATCATGTAGGTAGATGCTCCGAGCAGCGACACCTAACCAAAGCCGCAGATCATCCTTCAGGCCTTCAAGAAGGGCCTCAATTTTCTTGGAATTGTTCTGATGCTTCCGAAGTTGATCAACTGCGTCATCGAGTTGTTCGATGACGTAAGACTCGATGCCATTCAGCGCTGACCCTAGGTGGTCGACCTTCGACCAAGTGGTTGCCGAAACGCTGTTACTGCGTCGGTAGAGTTCGTCAGCTTCTTCAATCGTGTACTGGATACCGCCAAGCTGGGCCAGCGCATCAATTCTGCGCTGGCGAAGGAGAACATCGAGCTTCTCATCGATAATCTCCAAATACTCCTTGATCTCCGCGATCGCTGCCTCAATTGCCGCCTGTGCGGCAATGCCGGCAGCATTCGAAGTCATGGCTGGCGAAAACTTCACCTCTTGAAAAGATGCGTGTTTAAAGAACTGACCTGGATTGTCAGCGAGCCCAAGATCACCCCGACGCAGGACTCCGGAAACCGGTCCCTTTGAGGTGCGGTGCTGGAGCATCATCGCGGTTTCGTCAGTCGCCTTGTAGTACTTGCCAGATTTAAACTGGCGGTCGGATATCGAGCTCAGCACATTGCTGGCGCGGAAAAGGACTTGCGGGGACATAGGCTCGAACTCGGACGCGGCGGTGGAGGGGAAGCGGTCTTCCTCGCTAAGGATGAGCAATCCTTTACCGTCTGCCAGGAAAGCCAGTTCATTACGTGCATTCTCCATACAAAGAAACTTTGGTCATGATGGGCAGCAATCAACCCGGAAAGCGACTTCGCTACCGGCCCAGGCTCGCCTAGATCTGCATTTTCAATCCAGTAGGTCAAGGTACTGCTTCCGCACCATCATCGAGTGGCGCTTTATATACATATCCCGAGGTGGCTGCATTAAGAGAGAATTCCAGTTCGATATCGTGCTTTTCCGCACTTCGCCAGGCTAAAGGCCGGAGTGGTGGGTTCCGCAGTTTTCTGACTGCGCTGGTTAGACTTGCGGATATGAAGCGTCTGTCTAGCAGGGTCGTGGGGTTGCTGGTGTTGTCCTGTCTGCGTGTGGCGTCGCTTCCGGGCGATAGGAGGAATGATGTCTGAGAAGGTGATCTCCATTGACTGAGTATCACACTGGCATCGTTGTAGGGGGTGGCCAGTCCGGCCTAGCTACGGCATATTACTTGCGGCGCTTCATTGTGGACTTCTTGATCCTAGACAACCAAGAGGAACCCGGCGGAGCGTGGTTGCATACGTGGACGTCATTGACGCTTTTCTCCGCTGCGGAATTCTCCAATCTGCCCGGCTGGCCCATGCCGCACTACCCGGGATACCCGCCGGCAAGCCATGTCATCGACTATCTGGAAAGCTACGACCTTCCGGTCGGGCGCCCAGTGCATGTCCACAGCGTGTCCCATGAGGAAGGGATGTTCTACCTCAGTACGACCGCCGGTCAATTCACGGCGGAACACGTTGTCGCTGCCACAGGCACGTGGTCCGCGCCCTTCGTGCCCTACTATCCCGGCACTTTTCGCGGACGCCAGTGGCATTCGTCGACCTACCCCGGCCCCGAACCATTCCGCAGTGCGAAGGTCGCTGTGGTCGGTAGGGCGAACTCGGGTGCCCAGATCGTCGCGGACCTCATCGGGACGTCGGAGGTCACATGGTTCACACTTGAGCGGCCACGCTGGATGCCTGATGATGTCGATGGTCGCGATCTGTTTCTCCGCAGCCGCCGCCGAATTCTCGGTGGCGATGCCGGCCCGAACCTCGGGGACATTGTCGCACTGCCTCATCTACGTGAGCTCCGCAACTCCGGTCAGCTCACCGCTACCCCCATCTTCGATAGCTTGAGCGAGCTCGACCACGACCATCTGATCTGGTGCACTGGTTTCCGTCCATCCCTCGGTCCATTCCGCCACCGCATGCGCGGCCGTGAAACTGCGGTGAAGAATCTGCATCTAGTCGGTTATGGCAACTGGACCGGCGACGGCTCGGCAACGCTGATGGGCGTGGGGCCCTTTGCCAAACACACTGCCCAAGCTGTCGCGGGCCGTGTCGACGAAGCTCGACATCAAAAGTTTTGAGATGACGCTTGGTCCCTGAGCAGATCGATCCTTCCAAGATCCGCGTCGGAGAGCTGGCACGATGGACGAAAGTGTGGCTCAGCGCTTCGCTTGCGCAGCCCGCAGGCCGTTCAAGATCACGATGACTTCGGCGACCTCGTGAACCAACACGACGGCGGCCAAACCCAGCACGCCGCTGATCGCCAGCGGCATCAACACGATGATGATAGCCAGAGACAGCACGATGTTCTGGTTGATGATCCTGCTGCCTCGGCGGGCGTGTTGCAGTGCCTGCGGGATCAGCCGGAGGTCGTGGCCGGTGAAGGCGACGTCAGCGGACTCGATCGCGGCATCAGAGCCGGTCGCTCCCATCGCTATACCCACCGTTGCGCCCGCCAGTGCCGGAGCGTCGTTGATGCCGTCGCCGATCATGGCTGTCGGCGTCTTGGAGGAGAGTTCGGCGACGATGCTTGCCTTGTCCTCTGGGCGTAGCTCGGCGCGCACGTCGTCGATCCCGGCGATTTCAGCCAGCGCCCGGGCGGTGCGAGTGTTGTCGCCGGTGAGCATGCTCACCTTCACGTCGTTAGCGTGCAGGGTCTGCACAGCTTCGGGCACCTCGGGCCGCAGCTCGTCGCGGACCCCGATCGCCCCGGCGAGGGCGTCATCGACGGTGACCAGTACGCAGGTTTGGCCCTCGGACTCCATGCGCTCAACGTCTGCATTCAGTGGCCCGGCGTTGATCCACCGGGGGCTGCCCACCAGCACCCGTCGACCTTCGACGGTGCCGCCGATGCCATGCCCGGCTTCCTCTCTGATGTCCAGAGCGGCGGGCGCTTCGGGCCCCGCTGCCGCGATCGCCGCGGCGAGGGGGTGCGTCGATTGCTGCTCAACTGCCGCCGCGAAGGCAAGCACCTGCGCCCGATCGAATCCCACCGCCGGGACCACACCGGTAACCTCGGGCTGGTTGCGGGTGAGGGTTCCGGTCTTGTCTACCGCCAGGTGACGGATGCCGCCGAGCCGCTCGAACGCCGCGCCGGACTTGATGACCACTCCAAACTGGCTGGCCGCGCCGATCGCGGCTACGACCGTCAGCGGAACGGAGATTGCCAGCGCGCACGGCGACGCTGCGACCAGGACCACCAGCGCGCGGGTGACCCACGTCTCGGGGTCGCCGAGCAGTGAGCCGATCACGCCGACTAGCACCGCCAGGATCATCACCCCGGGCACTAGGGGTTGGGCAATCCTGTCGGCGATCCGTGCGCGGTCGCCCTTTTCCGCCTGCGCCTGCTCGACCAGGTCCACGAGTGTGGTCAGCGAGTTGTCCGTTCCAGCTGCGGTCGTCTCGACCTCCAGCACACCGGCGGAGTTGATCGCTCCCGCAGGCACCTCGTCGCCGGGTGCAACCTCCTCCGGAATGGATTCTCCGGTGATCGCTGAGGTGTCAAGGCTGGAGCGTCCGGAACGAATGATGCCGTCCGTGGCGATCCGCTCCCCGGGGCGAACGAGCATCAGCTCGCCAACCACGAGGTCCTTCGCTGCGACTTCGACCGCCGTACCGTCGCGCTGCACCGTCGCGGTCTGTGGTACCAATTTCAACAGTGCCCGCAGTCCACCCTGGGCCCGATCCATCGCCTTGTCTTCCAGTGCCTCGGCGATCGAGTACAGGAACGCTAGCGCCGCGGCCTCTCCGACGTAACCGAGGATTACCGCGCCGACCGCGCTGATTGTCATCAGCAAGCCAATGCCGAGCTTACGCTTTGTGGCAAGGTTCCGGATAGCGCCGGGCGCGAACGTATACGCCCCTAGCAGCAGGCCGACCCAGAACAGTACTGTCGCGGGTGTCTCTAGCCCAGACCAGCCCAGCGCCAGACCTATGCAGAGGGCTACGCCGGAGAAGATCGGCAGTAGCAACTCGGGGTCCTTCCACCATGGCCGATCGAGATCTTCGATTTCCGTGGCTGGTTCGTGGTCGCATCCACATGCTGAAGTCATGCGTCCACTCCTTTTCCGCCGCAGCCGGGCACCGAGCACTCAGGGTCGATGCACGGGGCGTTTTCGTCGACAGCCAACGTCGCGTTCACTAGCGCGTTGAGCGCTGTCGCGAGGTGCGGATCGGCGATTTCGTAGCGTGTCTTGCGGCCCTCCGGCTCGGCGACGACGATGCCGCAGTCACGCAAGCAGGTCAGGTGGTTCGAGACGTTCGAGCGGGTCAGGTCCAGGTCGCGCGAAAGTACGGACGGGTAGCTCGGGCCGTCTAGTAGGGTCATCAGGATTCTGGAGCGCGTCGGATCCGCCAGGGCCCGGCCGAACCGGTTCATGACGTCGAGGCGCGAAGCAATAGTCAGCATGTGCTGAACTATACATCATCGAGTGAACTGACAAAAGCATGAAGATGCTGCGGCTGGCAGGAATTAGTCGATGAGATTGCCTGCGGCTGGGCCTTCGCTGTCCGGGTGCCAACCCAACGCGGGGGAGGCATGGTTGGCGAAGTTGTCCAAAATCTTCACGTTGACGTGCACGCCCACCCCGGTGGGGATGGTGATGAGCAGGGGGCGACGGGCATAACGGTATCGTCGGCTTTGAGCTGTTCAATGAGCCTGTCCGTCTCGGCGGCGGAGGTGCAGACAAAGGTGGTGGAGTCTACATCAGGCAGCGCACCTACCTGGTCGGAGCCGGAGTCCTGCAAGCCGAACATCTGCAGGTCCGGGCCGTTGACGATGGGGAAGATGGGGCGGGACGCTGATCGCGTGGCGTCCAAGCGCGGCCCGCCCCTTCCATGTGGCGCGGTACCGGCTGATCTGATCCGCCTGCATTTTCGCCCAGGGGTTCGGCGGTGGTCTCGGCGACCAGGGTCGACGACATTAGGTTCAGCCCGTCCGTGACGTTCTTTTCTGCAGATGGCCCGCGCTGGCCACCGAAGGCATAATGCCCGAAGCTGAAGAATCCGAACGCTTTCATGGGAGAACACTCCTTGTAGTGACATATCAATAACTGGGGTAGTGTTTCGAGTTGTGTCATCATAGGTTGTGGCGAGGCTAACGCACTGCTCAAGGATCTGCTGTAGGTGCTTCTCGACGCTGGATTAGGCCAGCACGCTTACCCCCAAGGTGGTGCCAAAGGGCCCACGCCGACTCACAGAGCTCAACGACACGCCCGTCTCGTTGTACGCAGGTCGGATGACAGGGCCGTGCAAGATAGTCAGCATCTTTTTGGGGTCACTCTGGGCGTGGATATGAACCCGCGTGGTCGACAGACCAACATCAGAGCGTAATAAGCACGACCACACCAGGCTACTCTTTCAAAGAGTGCCAGTCGTGGGCTGCATTTCGGGGAGCACTTGCATTCAGGCGTTTCTCACTTGCTGCGACTGGATGGGTGCTTCTGCGCCGGACAGTATTGCTTCACGTCAAAAAGGGAGAGACATACATCGGCTCTTAGGAAATGCATATGGGGTATGCGGATTCTACGGGGGCGATGTGGAAACAATAGGAGTTATGGAGCCGGACAGAGGGGCCGGATCCCTCCTAGGCTCAGAGTTGTAAAGGGGGCTAGAGTTCACCCGGTATTTTTCCGCGAGTAGCGGTATTTGCGAGTACGCCCCATATGGCTTCCGCAGAACATATAAGTGTTTCCGTGCGCCTAATATGCTCTCTTTGCGCAGACGTAATTACTGTTTTCTGATTGTCGCACTCTAACGGTAAAGTAACTTTGCAACGACATTCGGTCGAATTCAACTTCAACGTGTAGGAGCGCCGCTGAGCAGCGGGGTCACCGTGTGATCCCGTGTAGCTTGTCACACCCCGGCGCGCGCCGCCTGTACGAGACGACGAAAGGTATGCCATCGGCGCGATGACCTTCCTGGGGGCCTTCGCCCTCACCCTGTTCGCCGGTGCCGCAACAGGCATCGGCGGGCTGATCACTGTGCTCAAGGGCAATCCGGGGGACCGGTTCCTCGCCGGCGCACTCGGGCTCTCCGCAGGTGTGATGCTGTATGTCTCTTTCATGGAGATCCTGCCCGAGGGGATAAGCCAGCTGGAGGAGGCGTGGGGAAAAGCCGGGGTGTGGGCGGCTGTGGGGGCGTTCTTCCTCGGTGTGTTGATCATCGCGGGAATTGACCGGCTGGTGCCGGAAGAGGTCAATCCGCACGAGCCTGAAATGATCGGCACGCCGAGCAGCAAACGGTTGCTGCGCATGGGGGTTATGACGGCGCTGGCCATCGGAATCCACAACTTCCCGGAGGGGTTCGCTACATTTTTGTCGGGGCTGGAAGGCGCCACGATCGCGATCCCCGTTGCTGTCGCCATCGGCATTCACAATATTCCTGAGGGGATTGCTGTGGCTGCGCCGATTCGGCAGGCCACGGGGTCTCGCCGCAAAGCGTTTACGTGGGCTCTTATCTCCGGTTTGAGTGAGCCGGCGGGCGCGCTCATCGGCTTCCTTGTGCTGTACCCGTTTATCACTCCGGCGACGCTTGGCCTGTGTTTTGCTGCTATCGCCGGCATCATGGTGTTTATTTCTCTTGACGAGCTTCTTCCCACGGCCATCGCAACGGGGAAACATCACGTCGCCGTCTACGGGGTCATCGTGGGCATGGCTGTCATGGCGCTCAGCCTGCTTCTCTTCCTCTAGTTTTTGCTTGTCGACGCCCCGTCGGTGGGCTTTTCTTGCACCTCTTCGTTGCCTTCGGGGGAGTTATCGATGTGCGGAGCCGCGATGGTGTACGTGTACGGGTTGTTGTCCTGGTTGGACCGGTAGGCCTCCACCATGCGCTGCTCCTCCTCGTTGAGGTAGTACTTCACGCCCTCGTGCTCTTCCTCATCGGTTTTTCCTGTGAGGGCGTGGAAGATGCTGATGAAAATCACCACGATGGTGCCGACGATCGCGCCGACGACCATGGAGCAGGCCGTATCGACGAGCCAACCAATGAAGCCACCGCCGACCCCTGCGGCCAGGTGGTGGATGTACTCGGCAGGTGCGTGCCACCCCAGGGTGTCGGCACCATTGACGATGAGGTGGCCACCGACCCACAGCATGGCGGCCGTACCCACAACGGCAATCACGTTCAGCACCTTGGGCATCGCGGAGACGAGCCCACGCCCCAAAGATTGCGTGGATTCCGATGAGGACTTCGCCATGGACATGCCGAGGTCGTCCATCTTCACCAGCAGCGCGACCGCGCCGTACACCAGGGCAGTAATGCCGATCGCCACGAGGACGAGGACAGTCAAGCGCATGAAGAACGGCTGGTCGGTGACCTCGCCGAGGGAGATCACCATGATCTCCGCCGACAGAATGAGGTCGGTGGTGACGGCGGATTTCACCAGCGCGTCCTCCGCGCCGGGTCCCTGCACCTGCACGGTGTCGGTCTGCTCGTCAGTGCCGGTGATCTTGGCGATGACCTTGTGCATGCCCTCATAGGTGAGGAAGCAGCCACCCAACATGAGGATGGGGGTGAGTGCCGCCGGTGCGAGCCAGCTCAGCAGCAGAGCGAAGGGCAAAATAAGAACCAGCTTGTTGAAGAGGGATCCCTTGGCAATGCGCCAAATGATGGGCAACTCTCGCGCCGGGGTGACACCCTGCACGTATTGTGGTGTCACGGCTGCGTCGTCAACAACAACGCCGGCTGCCTTGACAGATGTGTGGCCGGCTGCCGCTGCCACGTCGTCGATACTGGATGCTGCGGCTCGGGCAATGAGCGCTACGTCGTCGAGGAGGGCAGCTAGGCCACCAGCCATGGGGTCACCACTTTCATGTCGGGGATGGAAAATTTATTCCAGGTGTGTTTTCTATGAAGTCTATCAACGGCTGAGAAAAAAGTAGCG
The DNA here is from genome assembly GCF_001815555.1 of Corynebacterium sp. HMSC073D01. Classification (NCBI taxonomy): domain Bacteria; kingdom Bacillati; phylum Actinomycetota; class Actinomycetes; order Mycobacteriales; family Corynebacteriaceae; genus Corynebacterium; species Corynebacterium sp. HMSC073D01. The sequence goes on from NZ_KV821031.1 coordinate 158,823, forward strand.
CCCACGATAAATGATCGTGCGCGCGTGGACTCGTGTAAATGCTGCTAAGGTGCCGGCGTGAGCTCGATGGATTCCTTGTCAGCCCACTGGATGTCGACACCGAGGGAGGATAGCCACGCCATCGGGTCGTCCCCGTGGCGGGTGATGCCCTCTACCGCGCGCAGCGTCGTTTCGATGGCGAGTTCCGCCTCCTCTGCCGTGATGTAGTGCGCGGAGGTAGCAGCTGCAAGCTCGTCGATGTCGAGTACCTCGACGGGCTTGCCGTCGTGCAGGAACAGGTCGACGTACAGATCGCGGGTGTGCCACACGCCGTCCTCGTTGGTGATATCCGCAACGTCGATGTAGATGCCGTCGGGGATTCCGGCGCTGGGGCGGTAGTGGAAGATGTTGAAGCGGAGATTCAGCTCGGGGAGGAGCCAGCTTTCCAGGTAACCGAAGTTCTTGTGGTCTGCGCCGCGGGCCATGTAGAGGCCGGGGCCTTCCTCGCGGTAGGTGTCTACCTGGCGGGTGATGCCCTTCGGGTCGAGGTTGATACCTGCTGCGGTGTCAAAGGTTTCATTTTTTACTGGGTGTAAATCAGTCATGCGAGGTACCTCTTTTTACGCTACGGAAAACGAAGCGACAGTCGGTGGGAAATAGCAGCCATTAACGTGGCCGTGGATAAGGGCAAGGACGGGACCACCACCCGTTGCAGCCGTGCCCGTTACCGTTGCTGGCCCGTCGGGGTTGAGGTCAGGGGAGGCCTCGAGACGGGTCGTTTCGGTGTGCAGCGTTGCGAGGTTGATCCACTGCACCGTCATGTCCGTGTCGCGCGCACCCTCAGTTCCAAGGGCGGTGAAAACGAATGCGGTGTGTCCCGGCTCGACACCGGGGAGTGGGAGATCTGCTGGGCCGGGCACTGCGACTGCAGAGCCGACCGAGTTGCCGCCGCCGACGATGCATCCGCGGGAGACGGTGGGCCAAAGAAATTGGGAGATGACTGGTCCGTTTTGGGGGACCTTGCCCTCTCCGTTATCTCCGAAGAAGCCTACGGCGGCAAGTACCTGGTCTTTGAGTGGAGCAGGAAGGGTTTCTGCCCAGTTCGTCGCGGCGTTGAGGATGTCTTGGTTCGGGCGCCCGAGGTTATCGGTGGAAGAAGAGGACGACTGAGCGGTAGCCGCGGTCGCCCCAGTGATGCTTAAACCAATGGCGGTGATGGCCGCTGCCATCCGTCGCGCGAGACTCCCGTAACTCATTTAACACCTTTCACTCTGGTTGACACTAGAAACTCTAGTTGCATTTGACTCTTACGTCTAACGCACGTGCCACCGCTTTCACTCTTCATGTCGTGTCGTGAGGTTTATCCGTTACGTTTGAAAAGAGAAATGTGTAATTTCTCACCTAACGTGCGAAGACTGTTACCGGGGAGTATTGTGTCTACGGTTGACCAATTACCGAAGGGAAAATCTTGTGACTCAAGCCATTCATGATTCCGATCTCGACACCGAGTTTCGTAACGTTGCCATCGTCGCGCACGTCGACCATGGCAAGACCACCCTCGTCGATGCCATGCTGCGCCAGTCCGGCGCGTTTGGCGATCACGAGGAAGTCGTAGACCGCGTCATGGATTCCGGCGATCTGGAGCGTGAGAAGGGCATTACCATTCTGGCCAAGAACACCTCCATTCGCCGCAAGGGTGCGGGCAAGGACGGCAAAGACCTTATTATTAACGTCATCGACACGCCCGGCCACGCCGACTTCGGTGGCGAGGTTGAGCGCGCTCTGTCTATGGTGGACGGTGTCATCCTGCTTGTCGATGCCTCCGAGGGTCCCCTGCCACAGACCCGCTTCGTTCTTGGTAAGGCGCTGGCTGCCAAGCTTCCCGTCATCATCGTCGTGAACAAGACCGACCGCCCCGACTCCCGTATCGAGGAGGTTGTCACTGAGACGCAGGACCTTCTGCTCGAGCTCGCTGCCACCATCGAGGATCCCGAGGCCGCCGAGGCTGCCGAACAACTCCTGGACATTCCGGTGCTCTACGCCTCCGGTCGCGCTGGCACGGCTTCCACGGAGAACCCCGGCAACGGCAACGCCCCCGCCAACAAGGATCTGCAGCCGCTTTTCGACGTTCTCTACGACGTCCTGCCCGAGCCCTCCGCCGATCACGATGGCCCGCTGCAGGCTCACGTGACCAACCTGGACTCCTCCTCCTTCCTCGGCCGTATCGGCCTTGTACGCGTTCACGCAGGATCCCTAAAGAAGGGGCAGCAGGTTGCCTGGATTCACTACGATTCCGAGGGCAACGAGCACATTAAGAACTGCAAGATCTCCGAGCTGCTGCGCACCGTCGGTATGGAGCGTGTTCCCGCAGAGGAGGTTATCGCAGGCGATATCGCGGCGATCTCCGGCATCGACGAGATCATGATAGGCGATACCCTCGCCGATCCGGACAACCCGAAGGCGCTGCCGCGGATTACCGTGGATGAGCCGGCTATCTCGATGACGATCGGTGTGAACACCTCTCCGTTGGCCGGGCGCAACGGTGGCGACAAGCTCACCGCCCGCATGGTGAAGGCACGCCTCGAGCAGGAGCTCGTGGGCAACGTTTCCCTGCGTGTCCTTCCTACCGAGCGCCCAGATACCTGGGAGGTCCAGGGTCGTGGCGAGATGGCGCTGTCCGTTCTCGTTGAGACGATGCGTCGTGAAGGCTTCGAGTTGACCGTCGGAAAGCCCCAGGTGGTCACCCGCGAGATCGACGGCAAGACCTACGAGCCGTTCGAGCACATGGTGATCGATATCCCGTCCGAGTTCCAGGGCAACGTCACCCAGCTCATGGCCGCCCGCAAGGGTGTCCTGCTCAGCATGGACACGACGGGCGCGGACTGGATCCGGATGGAGTACGAGGTGCCCGCCCGTGGCCTCATCGGCTTCCGCACGACCTTCCTCACGGAGACGAAGGGTAACGGCATCGCCAACCACTACTCCTGCGGCTACAAGCCGTGGGCTGGCCAGATTAAGGACCGCACAACGGGTTCCATCGTCAGCGACCGCTCCGGCCAGGTGACTGCCTATGCCCTCATGCAGCTTTCTGATCGCGGTACGTTCTTTGTCGAGCCCGGTGCTCAGTCCTATGAGGGACAGGTTGTCGGCATGACCAACCGTGATGAGGACATCGACGTCAACATCACCAAGGAAAAGAAGCTGACCAACATGCGTTCCGCCACGGCTGACGCGACGGTGACGCTGAACAAGGCTCGGAAGCTGTCGCTTGATGAGGCGATGGAGTTCTGCGCCCACGACGAGTGCGTCGAGGTGGCTCCCGATGTCATCCGCCTGCGCAAGACAGTGTTGGATGCTGCCGAGCGTGGCAAGGCTCGTAACCGGGCGAAGAAAGCAAAGTAGCCAATCAGGCAGATAAGCGCGCTGTAAGATACATTCTTATGCGCGCTTTTCTTATTGCTCTGGGGCTCAGCGCCGGACTGATACTGACATCGTGCCAGGCAAATCCCGGCCCACCACCGGTGGCAGAACCCGAAGTGGACGTGCGGGGTGGGGAGGCACCGGCAAACCCCGTCGTCCCCGTCGAACAGACCCCGGGGCGCACGCAGATCACCGTTGGTATCGATGCCATTAAAGCGGGGTTCAACCCGCACCTGCGCGCAGACGAGTCCGCCTTCACGCAGTCGCTGGCCGCCCTTGTCTTGCCGTCCGCTTTCATCGACGGCGAGATGAATGCGGATCTGCTCGTCAGCGCGGAGCCCGTGGAGCCGGTAGGAGAGGTCAAACAGACGATCCGCTACGTCATCGCACCCGCCGCGCAGTGGAGCGACGGCACCCCCATCACGGGTGCCGATTTCCGCTACCTATGGGAAAACATGGTGTCCACGCCCGGTGTCATTGGTGCGGCCGGTTACCAGGCGATCTCGGGGATCCGTGTGCTTGATGGGGGAAAGACCGTCGAGGTTGACTTCTCACACCCGTATGTGCAGTGGAAACAGCTGTTTGACAACATGCTCCCCAGCCACCTGTTTGTTAATGACACCGTCCCCTTCAACCAAGTGCTCATCAGCTCGATCCCGGCATCGGCGGGAAAGTACATGTTGAAGACGGTTGACCGCGGGAGGGGAGTGGTAACTCTCAACCGCAACGATCGGTATTGGGGCGCGCACCCGGCAGAGGTAGACATCCTCGCCTTCCAAGAAGTCCGCGACCGCACGTACCAACTCATGCGCAGCGGTGCCGTCAGCTACTCCGATGTGGCCCCCGAGGAGACCACGGTGGATGTGGCGACACTGATGAACGAGACGCAGGTGCGTGTGCGCGACCGGGAAGCCAGGCTCAGTCTCGTATTCAACATGGATTCGCCTGCCATCACCACTCCGGAGCAGCGGACGGTGGTTGCCAACGCGATGGATCCGCATCTGCTTGCCAAGATTGCTCTTGGCAGGTCGTCGCACCTGCATGTGTTCGACCCCATGAAGCGCAATCCACACGTCGAGGAGAAACCGGATTCCGTGGGCACTGACTTCGTGTCCACGCGGATCGACGTTGCCGCCGATTCCCGCGACAGTCAGGCGGCGACTCTCGCCCAGGCCGTTGTAGATACGTTAAATAACAAGGGGTTCGTGGCCAAGCTCGTCCAGGGGGATCCGCAGACCACGCAGGCGGATATCTTCGTCGCCTGGGAGCGCACCGGCGACTCGATTGCGCAGATCTCCCGCTACCAGTGCGACAGTCCATCCAATTTGTCTGGTTTTTGCGATGAGCGTGTGGATTTCGCCTTCCGTCAGTTCATGACGGGGGAGCGCGCCTCGGTAGAAGAGAAAGTGGACCAGATTGAGCGAAATCAGGTGGTGAGCGTGCCGATTGTTGCAGATACACGCGTCGATATCCTCACGCCACAGATCACCACGCCCGCTGCTAGCCTTGACCAGTGGCCGGTATTGTTCGCCGCCGGGTCGATTCCGACGGCACCAGAATGGAGGAAGCTGTAATGGAAAAGTGGTCGGGAAAAACGGTCGTTGCGGTTCACGCCCACCCGGACGACGAGGCGTTGTTTACCGGTGGTCTGTTGTACGAGGCTGCCCATGCCGGCGCGGATGTGCACGTGATCACCTGCACGCTCGGTGAGGAAGGCGAGGTCATCGGCGAACCGTACCAGCTCCTGACCGTAGATCACACCGATCAGCTCGGGGGTTTTAGGATCCATGAGTTGCAGCGGTCGCTTTCTATCCTCGGGTGCACGGGGCATTTTCTCGGCGGTGCCGGACGTTTCCGTGACTCGGGGATGGAGGGCGATGCACGCCCGAATGCCCTCATCAACTCGCTGGGTGAGGCGACAGAAAAGCTGCGGGAGCTCGTCGACAAGCTAGATCCTGACCTCCTGGTGACGTACGATCCGTTCGGAACGTACGGCCACCGCGACCATATCGCCGCCCACAAACTCACGCATGCCGTTGCCGGGGATGTTCCCGTGTGGTGGGCTGTTGAGCTTGCCGACGACGTCCGGGCCGGGCTCGCCGGAATCGTGCGGTCCCCGTGGCGGATCCCCACCCCCGAGGAGATCGTCACCGTCGAGCACTCCGACAAGGTCATTGAGCTGGACGAACGAGCCTACAACGCGAAGGCAGAGGCGATGAAGGCACACGCGACGCAGCTGTGGATCGCCGATGGCTCGGTCAGTGACGTCAACCCCCATCAGGCCTTCGCCCAGGCCGACGGCTACGTTTTCTGCCTGTCCAACCTCATGAGCCAGCCGCTTCGTCGGCGTGAGCACTACCAGGTCGCACCCGCCGACTACCAGGCAGTTTAGAAAGGATGCGAAACCGGAAGGGAATCGGTACAGCGTATGTGTGGCTTTCGCTGTTCGCGGCGATTTCCGCACTCCTCGAGGTGGTTTACCTCGGGGCGAAAGTGCCGTACACCGTGGTGGTGGCCTTCCTGTTCACCATGGTGCTGAGCAGAACCTCGCGGTTGTGGACCTCCTCCCGCCTTGTCGCTGGGGTTCCCCTCGTTGTGTGGCTCGCCGTTGTCGGCATCCTCGTGTGGCTGGCACCCCAGCGCCCGGACATTTTGTTGCCTGTTGGCCCACGCACAATCGCGCTTATCGGCGCGGGGGTTTGTGGTGGACTATGGCCCCTTATTACAATGGCGGAAGATAACCCAGATGTGGAGAGGTAAATGACATACACAATCGCTGAACCATGCGTTGATGTTAAGGACAAGGCATGTGTTGAAGAATGTCCCGTGGACTGCATCTATGAGGGTGCACGAAGCCTGTACATCCATCCGGACGAGTGCGTTGACTGTGGCGCATGCGAGCCGGTGTGTCCGGTAGAGGCCATCTTCTACGAGGATGATGTTCCGGACGAGTGGATCGACTACAACGAGGCCAACGCCGCGTTCTTCGAGGATCTCGGATCCCCGGGTGGCGCAGCAAAACTCGGCGCGCAGGACTTCGATCCGCCACTGGTGGCAAAGCTCCCCAAGAAGGATGGCGAATAGGAACCTAGCGTAGGAAAAACGCTGGAACCTCCGTGCGGGCTGCGGTAAACCGCAGCCCGTTTGTATATTGCGAAAAGAGACGGTGATTGAACGTGCGACACCCCATTAAGCTCCCTGTATTCCCGTGGGATCAACTCGCCCCGCTGGAAGAAACCGCGAAGAACCACCCCGACGGCATGGTCAAACTGACCGTCGGGGCACCGGTCGACCCCGTCTTCCCATCCATCCAGGTGGCGTTGTCGGAAGCGGCCGCGCTGTCGGGCTACCCGCCCACCATCGGGGTCCCCGAGCTTCGCGAGGCCATTGTCTCCTCCCTCGAGCGCCGCTACAACATGCAGGGGATCACGGGGGTACTGCCGGTCATCGGCACGAAGGAGCTCATCGCGAACCTGCCCGCACAGCTGCGCGTGGAGAGCGTCGCCTACCCGGAGCTTGCCTACCCCACCTACGAAATCGGGGCGATTTTCGCCGATGCGAAGATTGTGAAGGAGGGCGCGGATCTCACCTTCATTAATTCCCCGAACAACCCGTCCGGCGAGGTTCTGACCGTGGAGCAGCTGCGTGAGTACGTGGCTGATGCGCGGGAGCGTGGCGCGATCCTCGTCAGCGACGAGTGTTACCTGGGGATGGGGTGGACGGATAAGAAGCCCGTGTCGATCCTCGATCCGGCGGTGTGCGATGGCGACCATACCGGCCTCATCGCCGTTCACTCGCTGTCCAAGACATCGAACCTTGCGGGGTACCGTTCCGGTTTCGTCGTGGGGGACAAGGATCTGATCGACGAGCTCACTCTCATCCGCAAGCACGGCGGCTTCATGATGCCGTACCCGGTGCAGTATGCGACGATTGCCGCCCTTAACGACGATGAGCAGGAGTCTTTCCAAAAAGCCCGCTACTTCGCCCGTCGGAAAGTACTGTCTGAGGCTTTAACGTCTGCGGGGCTGACCATCGATCACTCTGATGCCGGCCTGTACCTGTGGGTCACCCGCAGTGAAAACTGCTGGGACACGGCACGGTGGTTCGCTGAGCGCGGGCTCCTTGTCACGCCTGGTGATTTCTACGGTCCCGCTGGCGCTGAGCACGTCCGCATTGCGATGACTATCACCGACGAGGACGCGATCGCCGCTGCGAAGCGGCTGCAGGCATAACCGGAGGAGATGCCGCATGCCTAGTAAACGTGTAACTACCAACATTCGTGAGTTCCTGAAATTCGGCATTGTTGGTGGCTCGGGTACCCTCGTCAATTTCTTCGTTGTGTGGGTGCTGCACCGGTTTGGTTCGCTGGATCAGGATCAGGTGGTGGCCAATCTGTTTGGCACGCCATTTAATATCCGCTGGTACCACGTCATGATTACGATTGCGTTCCTCGTTGCTAACACGTGGAATTACCAACTCAATCGGTTCTGGACGTTCAAAGACAAGACCGTGGGGTGGTTCCGCGGGTACTGGAAGTTCCTCCTTACCGGCATCGGCGCGTTGGTGGTAAGCCAGGTTGTGGCGACGCTACTGATGAATCCGACTTCGCCGATCGCCCTACCCACCCACATCTTCGACGATACGACCGGCTTCCGTACCCGCGTGTACTGGGCTAACGCCATTTCCGTTCTCGCCGCGATGCCGATCAACTTCATCATCAACAAGTTGTGGACCTTCCGGAACAAGTCGATCAAGGTCGTGCACACGGAAGCTCCCCAGTAGTACTCGATTCCTCTTTTTGCTTGTCGACGCTCCTCCCTTCCCGTGTCCCCCTCACGCCAGCGATGAGGGAGCGAAGGGTTCCTGTGCGACACAAAAAACAAAGGGCGACTGTGGTACCGCCTCCAGGAGGCGGTACCACAGTCGCCCTTTGCTATAGAAACTACGTTTCGCTCGTGCCGTTGGTCTTTGCCCGGTTGACGAGGAAGGCACCTACTGGGGTCAGCGCAAGCAGGATCACGAATCCCCAGACGGATTCATGTGCTACACAACATACCCTGAGATGGCTAGACCGCACAGCGCAACGGCAATGGCGTTGGGGGAGATGCTGGACGTGTTCACTATGTTTTCCTCCTTGGTGTGCTCAGCAGATCGCACCTGCGCGGTGAATCCGGATGTAAGCGTCTGAAATTCGATCAGGGTCCGAAACGGATGCGCTGCTGCAGAGTATGGGGCTGCCCATGGTGTGGCGGGAGCGCATCCGCGCGGGAATAGGCAATGTACATCCCGAGGATAAGCGGCTCCCCCCTCCACGACAATAGAATGTGAAGGACAAAACTATTAGGTGTTAAAAAACAGCGGCTTCTGCACCAGCTACGCGCTAACCGCGTGAGGAGGTGCTGCGCATGGTGACACACACGTTGGCCTCCTGCAGAAACGTCGTGGCAGCGGCTGCCAACCGGTCGTTTCACGGCGGATTTTTAGCTAGGCAGCAGTCCAATCTGGGGCTGTCACGGAACACCGTCTGCGAGCGTGGCGGCTCGCACCATCACAAGAGCGCTTCAGGAGAGTCGCCAGCTGGCTGGGGCGCAAGCGTACTTCGCAAACGAAGCCCGCAAACGAAGTGTTAAGAGGTGAAAACCCGCATTGTTGGGGCGGAGTACGCCTCACCAATGCGGGTAGTTTTTCTTCTCTGGTGGTAAGCCGCGAACGCGGTTATATGTGCTCGGGCAGTGGTGCCTTCTCCCAGGGGCTGAGGCCACGCGCCTTCGAATTGACGAGGCCTGCTACGAAGAGAATGGCAAACATGACGGCGGCGGAAATCAGCTGCACACGTGCAGACGGATCGCTGAGCATGAGGATGGCAAGCAACACAAAGGCCACCAGTGCCGCCCAGTTAAGGTACGGGTACGCCCACATCCGGATGGGCAGGTCGTATTTTTCCTCGAGGCGCGGGCGGAGGCGCAGCTCCGAAACCGTGATAAACCCCCACACAATGAGCAACGAGGCCCCGGCGGCATTCAGCATGAAGGTGAGCACGGCTGCAGCATCGATGTAGTTCAGTACCACCATGATGAGCGACAAGATGATGGAAAGGGTAATCGCAGCCGTCGGTACACCACGGTGGTTGACCTTGGTGAAGATCGACGGTGCGTCGTGGCGCTGTGCCAGAGAAAACATCATGCGGCTAGACGCGTAGATTTGCGCGTTGAAGGCACTGAGCAGTGCAAGAGTGATAACGACCTCCATGAACGTCACCACACCGGGGATTCCCGCCAGAGCCAGTACCTTGGTGAAGGGGCTGTCGGCAGCAGAGTCAGCGGCACCGATCTCCGAGTAAGGGAGCAGCAGCGTGATGATGGCCACGGAACCGAGGTAGAACACAAACACGCGAGTAATCGTGGAACGCACGGCGTTCACAAGCGACTTCTTCGGGTCATCAGACTCTGCGGATGCAATAGCGACAACTTCGATGCCACCAAAGGCGAAAGCGACGGCCAACAGGGCGCTGGCAATGCCGGCCACGCCGTTCGGCGTAAACCCTGATTCCTGCACGTTGTGCAAACCAATGAACGTGTGACCGGGCAGAAGCCCGAAGATGAGGAGCACGCCGATGATGAGGAACGCGACGAGGACGGCGACCTTCACAAAAGCAAACCAGAACTCGAACTCGCCAAAGGCGCGCACGCGCAGGAGGTTCACCACGCCGAAGAAGAGAACGAAGATGAGCGCCGGGACCCACGGAGAGACATCGAACCACGAGGCGACGAAGGCGGATGCGCCGGTAATCTCCGCGCCGAGCACAGCGACCGTCGCCAGCCAGTAGATCCACCCCTGCGTGAACCCGGCCCAGCGGCCAATGGCGTGCTCCGCGTATTCGGAGAAGGAACCGGAAGCGGGAATGACCGTTCCCATTTCGCCGAGCATCTGCATGATGAGGATAGCCATGATGCCGGCGAGGATGTAGGCAACGAGTGCCGAGGGGCCGGCGGCCTGAATCGCAACGCCGGTACCGAGGAAGAGGCCAGCGCCAATGGTGGAGCCGAGGCCCATCATCGTGAGGTGGCGGACCTTCAGGCCGCTACCGAGCTGTGGAGCTGCTTCAGTGTCGTGAGCAGGGGTGGACATGAATGTAACTTTCTTTAGTTCTTGTGGAGTGAATCGTTAAGCGAAACGGCGGACGTCTTCCACGGAACGACCTCGATGGCACCGTTCAGCGAGTTGCGGCGGAACAGCATGTTGGACTTGCCGGAAAGGGCTGCGGCCTTGACCGGCTCGCCGTCGACAAGCACCTTCGAACCAGCGGTGACGTACAGGCCAGCCTCGACCACACAGTCGTCGCCAAGCGCAATACCGAGACCGGAGTTGGCGCCGAGGAGGCAGCGCTTGCCTAAGCTGACGCGCTCCTTGCCACCGCCGGATAGCGTGCCCATGGTGGAGGCACCGCCACCGATGTCGGTTTGGTCGCCGACGATGACCCCCTGAGAGACACGACCCTCGACCATGGAGGCCCCGAGGGTGCCGGCGTTGTAATTGACAAACCCCTCATGCATGACGGTGGTTCCCTCGGCGAGGTGCGCGCCGAGGCGGATGCGGTCCGCGTTACCGATGCGCACGCCGGAGGGGACGACGTAGTCCACCATGCGGGGGAACTTATCGATGAGGAAGATGATGACCTGACCCTCGCCGCGTGCCTGCAGCTTGGCGCGGGTGAGCTCAAAGCCTTCCGGCAGGCAGGGGCCGAAGTTGGTCCACACCACGTTGTTCAGCACGCCGAAAATGCCGTCGAGGTTGATCTCGTTCGGCTTGACCCCGCGGGCGGAGAGAAGGTGCAGGCGGAGGAAAGCATCGTATGTATCGGCCGGGGGCTGGGAAAGGTCGTCGATGGTGCACTCGTAGACGACGCGCTCAACCTGGCGATCCTCATCAGTCGACGTGAGCTTTTCGACGGTTGCTCGGTCACCGCCCTCGATCGGGTCCGGGTACCACACGTCGAGGACAGTGCCCTTGGACTTCTCAGCGGTGGATACGGTGGCAATGCCCCACGCGTGGGCGGAACTCATGGTCACGGTGGACTATCTCCTTTTTGGTCTAGAACATGTACACAGAAATGTAAGGGTAACACCCTGGCGCTACGCCTGTCGGCGACGCTTACGGTAGCGCGGCTCGGAATCTCGTGACCAACGGCCGGTGATGAAAGCGATGAACAGGATAAGGGCGGACATGACGCACAGTGCGAACAGCTGCTGGCGGGCACCGGCATCAAACAGCATGAGAATGACGATGACGACGAGGATGCCGAATGTCGCCCAGCCCGTGTAAGGGTGGCCTGGCATGTGCACCTCCGTCAGTTCGCCCGAGGCCTTGAACTGCGGGTGAAGCTTGATCCAGGAAAGTGCGATCGTGCCCCAGACGACGATGAGAATGCCGCCGACAGCATTGAGGAGAAACTCCAGCAGTCCCGGCGGATTCCAGAACTGCAGGCCAACGGAGACAAAGGCGAAGATCATGGACAGGATTACCGAGTTCATAGGCACGTCGTGGCGGTTGGTGACCCCCAGGATAGCGGGAGCATCGTCGCGGGTGGCCAGCGAGTAGGCCAGGCGAGAGGAGGCGTAAATCTGCGCGTTGAAGGCGCTGAGCAGCGCGAGGACGATGACAACCTCCATAATGCCCACAACACCCGGGATGTTAGCCATCGCAAGGATGCGCGTAAATGGGCTTTCAGCTGCCGTGTCCGCTCCGGCGATGTCGCCGAAGGGGAGCAGGAAGCAGATGACCAAGACGCTGCCGAGGTAGAACACGGAGATGCGCCAGATGGTGGAGCGCACGGCCAGGGAGATGGACCGCACGGGGTCAGCGGACTCTGCGGCTGCGATCGTCACGATCTCGATGCCGCCGAAAGCGAAGGCGACGGCAAGTAGCCCCGCGGCTAGGCCTGGCAGGCCGTTGGGGAGGAAGCCGGACTCCCGGATGTGCTGCGCGCCGATGTACTCCGTCCCCGGAAGAAGACCAAAAATAAGCAGCACGCCGATGAAGAGGAAGATGCCGATAACAGCGACCTTGATGAAGGCGAACCAGAACTCGAACTCGCCGAAGCCCTTCACCTGCATGAGGTTCACCACTGCGAAGAAGACGACACAGACCAGTGCTGGAATCCACGGATCGACACCGAACCAGGAGGCCATAATGGCAGATGCGCCGGTCATCTCAGCGCCGAGGACCATGATGAGCATGAACCAGTACAGCCAGCCGAGGTAAAAACCTGCCCAGCGACCGAATGCCATTTCGGCGTAGACGGAGAAGGAACCGGACGCAGGTCGGGCTGCGCCCATCTCGCCGAGCATCTGCATGGCCCCGATGACGAGGAGGCCGGCGACGATATAGGCAAGGAGGACGGAAGGGCCAGCGACTTGGATACCGACACCGGTGCCCAGGAAGAGGCCCGCGCCGATCGCCGAGCCGAGGCCCATCATGGTCAGGTGTCGCACCTGGAGCCCCGATCCTAGCCGTGAGGAATCAGAGGTATGTGGTGCGCCGGCACTGCCGGCACTGCCGGCAGAACTGCCATCCGTGGCGGTTCGTTGTCTTTTATTAGTCCAAGCCATGGTGGGATTCTAAGCGTTTGAATCATCTCACACTACAGACGGGGGTAGCGGGGAGGGGGAAACTAACGTTCGAAAGTAGTCCATTTGTGGTAAGGGTATTGTCACCGCAATTGCGCTGGCAATTGGGGTGTGGCACGCGTGACGATGAACTCTAGACGTGTGTAGCGGCGAGGACGTTAGCTCCCATAGGGTGAGAAATCGACCAGTTAGGTTCGAGAACCGGGCCCAGGGGACGCGGAGACGAAGAATCACCGAATTGCACCAGCGTCTCCGGGGTAATCGTTAAGCCCGGCGCGATCGTGCAGTTATCGCCGATGGAGACACCAATGATTGTGGTGTTTTCTCCGACGCGACAGTTGCGACCGACATACATGAGGGGGCGTACGCCGTTCACTGCCGGTGAGAGCGCGGATGAGCCAAGCGCCATGATGCTGCCCTCGCCAATCGTCACCCCTGAGGTGAGGCGCCCCTCGATGCGATCCGGCCCGTATGTGCCGGCGTTGAAGGAAACGAATCCCTCGCGCAAAACGAGCGTTCCTTCCGTGAGGTAGGCGCCAAGGCGGACACGCTCGGCCTCGGCGATCTGCACGCCCGAAGGAACAACGTAATCCAGCATGCGCGGGATCTTCTCTACGCCGTAAACGTGGATGAGACCACGGGCGCGGAGCGTCGTACGCACGAATTCGAAGTTATCGGGCAGGCACGGACCTTTATTTGTCCACACAGCAAGCGCGAGGGCATCGATAAGCCCCTCCATGCTGATGGATCCGGGAACGACGAGGCGGTGCGAAAGAAGATGCAAACGAAGGTACGCATCGTGGGCATCAACGACCGGCTTGCTCAGATCTGCGATACACGTTTCGACGGCGACCTGTTCGACCATCCGATCCTGGTCGATATAGACAAGATTGAGCAGCCGCGGGGAAAGATCGCTTGCCCCGAGGCGCCGCGTTTCGGAGCGCTTGGGCTGCGCCAGTTGTGGCTGCGGGTACCACGTGTCGAGGACTGTCCCATCTGCTGCGATGTTAGCGATCCCTACGGCTCGTGCCCCTTGAATTGTCATGGGTTCTAGCTTATCTGACGAGGCTTGAGGCGCTTGCAATCGGTCCACATCTGAGGCTGCGGTAGCATTACGGCATGAATACCGCCCTCGATCTCACCGACCCCGTGTTGCTTACCCAACAGCTCGTCGACATTCCCAGCGAATCGCGATCAGAAAAGGCCATCGCCGATGCTGTGGAGGAGGCGCTGCGTGGTCTGGGCTTAGAGACGGTGCGGATAGCCAACACCGTCGGTGCGCGGACAAAGCGTGGCCTTGGGCGCAGAGTCATCCTCGCCGGCCACCTGGATACTGTTCCCGCCGCCGGGAATATCCCCGCCACCGTGGAAGACGGAGTCATCCACGGGCTGGGAAGCGTGGACATGAAATCAGGCGATGCCGTTTTCCTCCACGCACTTGCTCTCCTTGCAGATTCCGATGAGCTCACCGCGGACATTACCGCTATCTTCTACGAGTGCGAGGAAATTGCCGCCCAGTACTCGGGGCTGCAGAAGTTTATCGATGCTTACCCGGGCTGGATGGACGCTGACTTTGCCATTCTCGGGGAACCTACCGGTGGATACGTGGAGGCCGGCTGTCAGGGGACCATCAGGATGAAGCTCACTGCCCGGGGTACGCGCGCTCACTCGGCGCGGGCGTGGCTGGGGGAGAATGCGTTGCACAAGTTGGGGCCGATCCTTACTCGTATCGCGGCGGATGAACCGCGCGAGGTGGACATCGATGGGTGCACCTACCGGGAGGGATTTAACGCCACTGTCGCGGAAGCTGGTGTTGCGAAAAACACCATTCCCGACGAGGCCGTCATGTTCGTTAACTTCCGGTATGCCCCGGATCGAACCGTCGAGGAAGCGAAGGCGCACATGTGTACCGTCATTGGCGGTGGCGACCCCGATCGTGCCGATGACCTCGTGGACATTGAATATGATGACGTGTCTCCTGCTGCCGCCCCCGGACTTTGCCATCCGGTAGCTGCAGATTTTGTCCGGCTTGCGGGAAAGGTCCGCGCCAAATACGGCTGGACGGATGTCGCGCGACTTGCCACCCTGGGAATCCCCTCGGTTAACTGCGGGCCAGGAGATCCATCGTTGTGCCACAAGCCGGAAGAGCAGTGCCCTGTTAGTCAGATTACGGAGGTCTCCGAGCTCATCACGGCTTTTCTCACATCGCAAGACAGCGCACAGTAAAATCGCTCGGCTCGCCACCGGCGGGCTGCACGGTCGACGCATGCTGGCGCCGCACATCGGCGTTTGCGCGTAACGCATCGTGTGTCGTTCTGACAGTCTCGCCCCGTGCTGGCACCGTGACCTTTCGCTGACCTTTCACTGCCCTTTCGCTTGCGTCTCACAAGAATTGCAGCTTTCGGAAGGCTAGCCCGTTTGTACAAACCCTGCAGGCAAGCCAGGTTCGCGTTACTATGAACGTTCCATATTAGAAAGAAAGTGATATTTCATGGCTCCAACTCGTACCCCGTCCTCAGATAAGCAGGCCCGGTTCCTTCGTGGTCCGGTTCTTATGCGCCATGGCGGGACGCAGAGTTCAACCACGGATCAACGACTCCTCGATACTCAACACTCCACCGACTGGTTGCACGAAGACCCGTGGCGTGTACTGAGAATTCAGAGTGAATTTGTCGACGGTTTCGGGGCACTTGCTGAAATCCCAGAGGCGGTCACGGTATTCGGGTCTGCCCGAGTGGAGGAGGGGCACCCCTATTACGAGCTTGGCGTGGAACTAGGGCGCAAGCTAGCTGAGGCCGGATACGCCGTCATCACCGGCGGTGGTCCTGGCCTCATGGAGGCCCCCAACCGCGGTGCGTGCGAGGCTGATGGACTATCTATCGGACTCGGCATTGAGCTCCCTCACGAGCAGCATCTCAACGACTGGGTAGACCTCGGGCTGAACTTCCGCTACTTCTTTGTGCGTAAGACCATGTTCCTCAAGTACTCTGAGGCCTTCGTCTGCTTGCCTGGTGGTTTTGGCACGATGGATGAGCTGTGTGAAGTCCTGTGCATGGTGCAAACCGGCAAGATGACCAACTACCCGATTGTGATGCTGGGGACAGAGTACTGGGCTGGTCTCGTAGACTGGATGAAGAACAAGCTCGTCGCAGAAGGAATGATAAACAAGGACGATCTCGACCTGTTTATCACGACCGATTCCGTTGACGATGCCGTCCAACACATTGTGAAACAGCATAAGAAGAGGAAGAACGCGAAGAAAGCATGAACGGCTCTCTAATTATGTGGGCAGTGGTAGTCCTCATTCTTGCCCTTGTCATCGCAGCATTCGGATATATCTTTTACCGCGTTTTCGGCACGGGAGAGCCACTGCCGCCCGTTGAGCACCGTGATGTCATCGCGAATAATGAGAAAGCTATCGCCGAGGGGCGGTTGCAGGATATTCGGTTTGAACTCGCGCCACGTGGGTATCGGCAGGACCAAGTCGATGCGGCACTGATGGCTATCTACAAAAGTGGGGAACAGGACAATTCGACATCTCGGGTGACCGGAATCCCCACAGGAAGCGAGCCAGACCCTGCAGTGCAGGGGCGCATCTAGCTGCGAAAACGTGGAATCGTGGACATGGAACCTGCCCTGAACGTCTAAAATTTGGGTAGAATTGCAAAGTATAGCGTGACTGAGCTGTAGTCACGAACTTTGGAGAAGGAGTTTTCTACACCATGGCAGCGATGAAACCTCGGACTGGTAATGGTCCTATGGAAGCGGTGGAAGAGGGGCGCAAGATCGTGATGCGCATCCCCACCGACGGAGGCGGTCGGCTCGTCATTGAGCTGAATAAGGAAGAGGCAGGCGAACTAGGCAGCCTGTTGACCGATGTGGCTGAGGCGTAACGCGCTGCGGCCATACGGATTTCGCTTCGCGGCTAAACCGCGACGATTCCTTCCCCCGGACGAGTGTGACTACTGTCCGGGGATTTTTGTTTTAACTAGAAAATCTACAAATGTAGAACAATAGGTAGATTACGTGACCAGGTCTGTACTACCATTTTTGTAAAGAAAAACGCACTGCTGTCGAAGTAGAAACGAGCGCGCACACACATGCTGAGTGATGTCATCCATTTACTGCAGGATCCCAGCGAGAGCTTTCATGGGGTAACTCTGCGGGGCAACGAGGATTGGACCGCCCTCATTTCCGAACATGGGCGGAAATACCCGATTAGTGAAGAGGGGTACGTCATCCTCTCAGACGGGGAACTCCCCGCTGGAGATGACGAAAAGATGGTGGAAGCGCGAGATATCTTCCTGGCCAACGGCCACTTTGCGCCGTTCGTGGAGGCCGTCACACGCTCGGTAGGCGAGGCCGTGAATGATGCTGATATTCCGGTTACCCAAGAAGTCGCCCTCTGTGAGGTGGGTGCCGGCACCGGGTATTACCTTTCCCACACCCTGGATAGCGTTGACCAATCCGTCGGTGTTGCCATCGATGTATCCCTGCCTGCGGCGGAAAAGCTCGCTCAATGTCATCCGCGTGTAGGCGCCGTAGTTGCCGATGCGCTGCGCACCCTGCCACTCCTCAACGAATCCGTTGATGTTATCTCTGCCATTTTTGCGCCACGTAATCCTGCTGAATTCGCCCGTGTCCTTAAGGACGGAGGAGAGCTCGTGGTTCTTACTTCCCATGAAGGGCATCTTGGCGAGCTGCGTGCACCGTTGGAAATTCCGGATGTTCGCCCGCACAAGGTCGAGGAGATTATCGATCAAGTGGCAGAGTTCTTCGAGGCCATCGATGCTCCCCAACTTGTGGAGTTCCCGATGACGCTGGATCACGATTCGATCCTCGCTCAGATCGCGATGAGCCCGTCTGCGCAGGTGATCGATCAGGATGAACTCGCTCGCAGAGCCAGTCGCCTACCAGACACCATGACTGTCACCGCCCGCTCCACGATCACTCGATTGAAGAAGAAGTAAAAGCGCCCAGATTGTCCAAAGTGTTAGACGAACCACCAATAGGGGGCTTCGGAGACAGGGAAACCACACATAGCTGATGTACATGGACAATTAATAGAATGCCGTACGTCGCACAAGCGCGAACGTACGGCATCCTTTGTCTTTCCTGCAAAGAGGGTGCGGTGGATAGTTTTTGACGTAAGTCCGGTTTTCCCTGTTCCCAGGCGTGCCGTGAGAGGCACACCCGGCGTCGTCGGACTAGTCTGCGACTACCTGTTCCAGGACGGCACCACCAGTTGTGCGGACTGCGAAACGATAGAAGTCATGGTCGAAATACACACGTGAGGAGAGCGTAGCGGCACCACCATCGGCAAAAACCTCGACCGTGGAACCGTCGACAAGAATCGACATAGATTGGGTGTCGCTGCATGTAACGGGAGCCTCTGCCATCTCATCTTCTGGGAAGAAGCTGCTCTCGGAGCGATCGAGGAATACGGCATCCTTTGTATGAGAGATGGTCGCGTAAATGTTGTCGTCGTGATCGACGAGTGCGACGGAAATTTCCCCCTCTCCCACACTGAACAAACCACTCCACAGAGAAGCGCGCTCCGTCTTTTCAATTTCCGATGTAAGACCTGGGTACGGTGTCTGAAACAGATGACCGTCTTGGAGCGTGACCAGTCGCGGCGCGGACAGACAATTCACCCAATTTTCGGAGCTAAACGAGGGATCGGTAGCCAAATCATGGAGAGCGCCGCCACCGTCCATAAGACCGAAAATGATTGCTCCCTCAAGAGACGTCGTGTCAGTAACATCAAAGTTGGTTGTACGTGGGCGGGAGAAGTCATGACCGTAGTCGATACGGGTGAACGGTGTTTCGACCTCAAAAGTTGCTCCATGCAAGTGACCGACAAGGTAACCACAGATGTCGATTTCACCGAATTGGACGGTGACAAGAAGCACGTCGTGGTAATCGCCTGTGAACTCGTCAGCGAGCACAATGATACGGGGGCTTACAAGCTGCGGGATTCCCTCGAGACCCGATTTACCGGAGAACTCCAGATCACCAATGAGACTCCAATTAGCAGTGTCGAGCGACTCGAGGATCACAGGTCGTGGATCATCCTCCGGTCCACTAACCGCGAGCATGAGCCATCCGGCTCCCCGCGCAATGACACATGGAGAGCGGAAATTCGACCCCCCTTCACCGTCTCCGACAACGCAGCCCTTGCGTTGTGCTGTCCCATCCACAATGTCCGCGCGGTGAACTTCCGTCTTCGTGCCGAAGACGGAAGTGAAAAAGAGCTTTACCTGGCCGGCATCACTAATAACGGAACCGGCCCACAAGTCCGTTTCGTTTTCCGTCGGGGCAAGGATATCTTGCTGCTCTGACCAATGAAAGGGCGAGAAGTGAGGGGAGGTGACGTGCCCCCAGTGGCCGTGTCCGTCAGCCTGGGGTTCGTACTGGTACATGATGTGCCACGTGCCGTCCTTGAGTAGCGACCCCGCCGGTGCCTCTAACACGCCTGCGGGGGCGGTGATGTGCAGTTCTGGGCGGTGAGTGACCATCTTTACTTTCCTATCTGTGTGGACAAAAGTTTTTCTTCACCCTGCGGAATAGGCTGCACTGTTCGTGCACAAAGCCGTGTCCCCTGCAGCGAGCTGCAGGCATCCGGCTCAGGATTACCTCCGAGAGTACCCGGAAACTGCAACCACGTGCTGTTTCGCCTGGCCATAGAGTGGTAGGCCGCGCTTCCTAACCGTTTTCAAAACCAAAAGATTCGTTCTGTCTAGAGACAAAAGCAGCTTTTGCACGTGACTTGTGGTCTCACGCGTCAGTGGACATGCGCTTCCGCGAGTGCGTGTACCCAAAACGGACACCGACAAGGGGTGCGCGCATAGGGGGAGCCACCCAACGCAGTACAACGCGAACCTCCACCATGAGAATTCGTTGGCTCATAGCGTGTGTCATGCGCCGGCAAATCATCTAGTCGGGATCTTCCACCCCGCGGCTAATACAACTCGAAGAGACTGAAAGTCTAGAGAAACTGGAAAAGACGGGAATATGAATGCGCCGGGTCGGGGAGGAGCAGAGTGAGGGAGCCGTGTGAAATACAAAAAGGGCGTGACGGAAAAGCGTCACGCCCTTTGGCTCTTGGCCGTTGGAAAAATTGCCTACATGAGAGACTTGTACACGTCGATCGTCTGCTGAGCGATAGTAGCCCAGGAGAAGTCCTCGACGGCGCGGGTGCGTCCGCGCTCTCCGAATGCCTTAGCGGCCTCACGGTCTGAGACCATCTTGTTCACGGCTGCTGCGATGTCGCGTTCGAAAGCTTCCGTGTCATTCTCGTCGTAGTGGACGAGGGAACCGGTCGTGCCGTCGACAACAACCTCGGGGATGCCTCCCACGTCAGAAGCCACCACCGCTGCTCCACAGGCCATGGCCTCGAGGTTGACGATTCCGAGCGGCTCGTAGATAGACGGGCAGACGAACGTATCGGCTGCCGTCAAAATTTCTTGGATCTTCGGCTTCGGGAGGAATTCCTGCACCCAGAAGATGCCGTCGCGCTGTTCTTGCAGATCCTTGACCAAGCGTTCCGTTTCGGCTGCAATTTCGGGGGTATCCGGTGCGCCCGCGCAGAGAACGAGCTGAACGCCGTCGTCGAAGTGGCTGGCTGCCTTGACAAGGTGGCCGACACCCTTCTGGCGCGTGATGCGGCCGACGAATGCAGCGATCGGACGGGTGGGGTCGACTCCGAGTTCCTTGAGGATGGAGTTCTCCGCTTCATCGAAAGTGGGGCGTGGCTGCCACAACTCGGTATCGATACCGTTGAGAACGATGCGAACCTTGTCCGGATCGATGTTGGGGTATGCATCAAGGATGGAATCCTTCATCTTCGCGGACACAGCGATGACAGCGTCTGCGTTTTCCATCGCATTCTTCTCGCTCCAAGAGGAGACGTCGTAGCCGCCGCCGAGCTGTTCACGCTTCCACGGGCGGTGTGGTTCGAGGGAGTGGGCAGTGGCTACGTGGGGGATTCCGTAGAGCTTTCCCGTGAGGTGTCCGCCGAGACCGGCGTACCACGTGTGCGAATGCACAACGTCAAGATTGTCAGCTGCGTTAGCCATCCGCAGGCCGGTGGACAGGGTCTTAATGGCGGAGTTGGCATTCTCCAGCTCCGGGTCCACGCCGTGGGCGTAGACATTTGCTTCGTCGCGGGGAGCACCCATGCAGTGCACGTCGACATCGACGCCGTCGATTTCGCGCATGAAACGGGTTAGCTCCGTCACATGTACGCCGGCGCCTCCGTAGACTTCTGGCGGGTACTCTCTTGTCATCATTCCTACTCGCATACCAACTAATCTAGCTGGAATATATTTATTTTGCAGGTCTTCTTGCTCCTGATGTGCACGGACACGTACCCATCGCCGTATACCCGCAGACGCGCAGACATGTACCCACCGACGCGTACCCACAGATGCGCAGACATGTACCTACCGACGTGTACGTGCGGTTGTACGTGCGTGCGGTTGCACGTATGTGTGTGGGGGAGCGACCGCGGGGATTGCAACGAGGAGCGCGCGCACGGACAGGGTGCGTTAGCGCCAACTCTGCAGATGAGTGGGAGCATGGGTAACCGTGCAGATGGATGAATTGTCGGTGGGAGGAGCCTGCACATAGTTTTGGATCGATAATTATTTTTGAAGATACCACCATTAGGGGGTGGTTCCTTGGGGCGGGTGTAAGACCTGTTCCTCCAGGAGAATCGCTGGTACATGCCTCTTTTTTGAGAAGCATCGGTGGTGGAGATCACTTTCCGAGACAAAAGTCGCGTTCCGCTATAAATTGGAGGTATGAGAAACCAACCGTCCGTTCTTTCCATTGTCCTGGCAGGCGGCGAGGGGAAGCGGCTCTTTCCCCTTACAGCTGACCGCGCAAAGCCCGCCGTTCCTTTCGGCGGTAGCTACCGACTCATCGACTTCGTGTTGAGCAACCTGGTTAACGCCGGTTACCTCAAAATCTGCGTGCTTACGCAGTACAAGTCTCACTCCCTTGACCGCCATATCTCTCAGGCCTGGCAGGTTTCCGGACTGACCGGAAATTACATTGCCCCAGTACCCGCACAGCAACGCCTGGGGCAGCGCTGGTTCAACGGTTCAGCCGACGCGATCCTTCAGTCTCTTAACCTGATCTACGATGAGAACCCTGAGTACGTCATCGTCTTCGGTGCAGATCACGTTTACCGCATGGATCCAGCTCAGATGGTGGAGGAGCACATCAAATCGGGCAAAGCGGCAACGGTTGCTGGTATCCGCGTTCCGCGGCAGGAGGCGACAGCGTTCGGCTGTATCCAGTCCAACGATGACGGAACCATCACGGAGTTCCTGGAGAAGCCGGCGGATCCTCCGAGCACCCCGGACGATCCGAACGTGACCTTCGCGTCGATGGGCAACTACGTGTTCACCACCGACAAGCTCATTGAGGCTCTGCAGGCTGACGCGGAAGACGAAAATTCCTCCCACGATATGGGTGGAAACATCATTCCGCACTTCGTCGAACAGGGTGAAGCCCACGTCTACGATTTCTCTGAAAACGAGGTTCCTGGCTCGACGGAAAGGGACAAGGGTTACTGGCGCGATGTCGGTACGATCGATGCGTTCTACGACGCGCATATGGATCTCATCAGCGTCAATCCGGTGTTCAACTTGTACAACCAGAAGTGGCCGATCCATTCGACGGATGACGGCAACTTGCCACCGGCGAAGTTCGTCCAGGGAGGTATTGCTCAGTCTTCGATGGTTGCCAACGGGTCCATCATTTCTGGTGCAACGGTTCGTAACTCGGTGGTGTCCACCAACGTCATCGTCGAAGAAGGTGCAACCGTTGAAGGTGCAGTCCTGATGCCTGGCGTCCGCATCGGTCGTGGCGCTGTTGTGCGACATGCCATCCTGGATAAGAACGTCGTGGTCTCTGACGGCGAGTTTATCGGTGTTGACAACGACCGGGACGCGGAGCGGTTTAACGTCTCCGCCAACGGCGTTGTCGTGGTGGGGAAGAACCACGTGGTCTAGACCCTCATTCATGCGCACGAAAAATCCCCGGTTTTTCCGGGGATTTTTTCCTTTCTTTAGAGCAGCTCTTCGGTTGCCTTTAGCTCCCGCACGTCCCCTTTGTTGGGGGCTTTCCGACGTCCTTTCGTCATGTGAGATGCCAGAAGCGATCCCCAAGGAATCGGGGAGTCTATTTCTTGAACGCGATTATCGCACCGGCCCCGAGCGGGAGGCGGGTAATGAGAGCGTCCTCGAAGCTGCGAAGCTTCTCATCAGCCTCCCGGGCGCTGACAAATTCCCGATCTGTACGTGTCTCGTCGCCGAGGAGTCCGTCGAATAGCGCATCGAGGAGAACGAGCACGCCGCCAGACTGCAGAAGCGGCCAGGCTTCATCAATGAATGTTGGGAGGTCAAGAGCGGGCACATCGCCAACGACGATGCGGTAAGAGTCCGGCGCCAGACGTCCCATGACCTCTAGTGGACGGGAGGGGAGGAAACGATAGTGACTGTGGCCGGCGGCACGGAACACATCCTTTGCCTGGTTCTGATGCTCATGCTCGGGGTCGATAAAAGTGAGGTGCCCATCGGGTCCGAGACCGTCAAATAAGTAAAGTCCGACGATTCCCGCAGCAGGAGTAGCCGCGACACCGCTGCGGTTGGAGTCCGTTGCTACGAGCGCCGCGAGGAGCGAGAGAAGCTGGCCGGAGGATATATCTGGGGCGGACAGTCCGAACTCCCGGGCGTCGTTTCGTGCTCGGATATGGAAGTCGTCGTCGACCGTCGTCTGTTCGATGTAGCGTACTAGTTCCTCAGTCACGGACATCAGTCTAGTGGCTTTGCTGGGCTTTGGGGCAGGCCACACGCATCGTGTCCGATTCAACACCGAAGGGGGATGAACGTGGGGGTAGACACAAGAATAATTTCGTTGAAACTCACAGCGGAAATCAATATCATGTTAGGCTCATTTTCATCACCGTATGTTTGGATTAAAGCTATGAAAAACGCGACTTCCTCTTTTTCCCTCTCCGGAGCGATTGGTTTCGGTTCCCGCCGGAAGGATAAAAGCAATGGGAAGCCCACCGACCAGCCCCCCCGCACGGAGGAAGGCCCAGTGGCTGACGAGCTCACCGGTACAAGCGCATTTGACGCGGGTACCGGCGAGATGCCGTCCTGGGCGGATCTCGTCGCCGAACATGCAGACGGAGTTTACCGGCTTGCGTATCGCCTCTCTGGCAACAAACAGGATGCTGAAGATTTGACGCAGGAGACATTCATGAGAGTGTTCCGGTCGCTGAAAAGCTACAAGCCTGGTGCATTCAAGGGATGGCTGCACCGAATTACCACTAACCTCTTCCTTGATATGGTTCGTCACCGTTCGGCTATTCGGATGGAAGCGCTGAATGAAACGGCTTACGACCGGTACCCGGGATCAGACCCGACACCAGATGAGGCATACATTAACTCGAACCTGGATCCGACATTGGAACGAGCTCTCTTTAACCTGAGCCCTGATTATCGTGTCGCCGTCGTGCTCTGTGACATGGAGGGACTGAGCTACGAGGAGATCGCTGAAACTTTGGGCGTAAAGATGGGAACCGTGCGATCTCGGATCCACCGTGGAAGAAAACAGTTGAGGGAGTACATTCTCGCTGCTGCCGAGGAATCGGATGCAGCGAAAGCTCTCGTTCCCCAGCACTAGCAACGCGCTCACGCCGTTCCCGCTCATTTGGGTATAGAGTGGGGTCAGAAGGCTAAGGTCATACCTGTGGAAGTGACAGAGCAGCTGCGCGCCAGCCACGTGTGTGCCAATGTCGCATCTGGTTTCAGGTTCGGTGAGATGAAGGAGAGGAGGCTCCCACGGTGCAGCATCGTTCAGCCCCCGAGAACGACCACGCAGGCGGAGTTCCGGATTCTCAGGTGACCTCTGCCCAACATGCGGAGGGTTCATCCCGTCAGTCTGCTCCTAGAGAATCCTCCCTCACGAGGACGAGAAAATTCTTAGAGAGAGTCGATTCTCTGATTCGGAATGACATTCGTGAGCGCACGAGTCGAGACAAGAGCGAGGAGTCGACTCCAACGTTTGAAACGTTGCGCGCCCGTCGCGTTAACCGTCTTCCCCGGTCAGTATCGCCCAAAAAGCTCCAAGAAGCGATCTCCACGATGTTGCGGGAAGAAGTCGCTGATAGAGACGAAACCTTCTCTTCCGTTGAGCACCTCTCAGCAGAGGCTGTTGCAGGGTACGTAGATGGTGAGCTCACTCTCAAGGCACAGAAGCGCGCACGAGCGCACCTCCTGCACTGCTCCATATGCCGCAAGGAGGTGCGTGAGCAGAGGGAAGCATCGCTAACTTTGAAGCAGGAGACGAGAAACGACATTCATGTTCCTTCGTCGCTTGTTGCCAAGCTAGCTAGTATGAATCCTGATACGTGCGAGGAGGGGCCCGCAGCTGGCGATATCCTCCGGTCGGACACGCTTTTTGGTCGCCTTACCTCCATTTACTGGGCGGCGCGTAGGACATATAAAGATCGCACCGACTAAGTTCCGAAGTACGGGGAAAACAAGTAGAGTGTAATTCGTGTTTAACGATGTTGGATGGGTGGAGATTCTTATTATCTTCATCGTCGCGGTGTTTCTCATCGGCCCGGAAAAGATTCCGAAAGCTGTGGAGGATATCAAGGCAGCTATCCTGGCGGCACGTAACGCTATCAACCGCACGAAGATGAGCCTGAGCGACGACCTGGGCCCGGAGTTTGACGAATTCCGTAAACCTCTCGGCGAGCTTGCAAAACTGAGGGCAATGGGGCCCAAAGCTGCACTGACGAAGACTCTTTTTGATGGCGATGACACGTACCTCGATGCGTTAGATCCGAAAAAGTTTTGGAACGACACTGACCCGGCATCGGTTAATCGTGCGTCCGCACCAACACGTATTCCCGATGCTGCTTCCCCATCCACCCCAGGAACACAAGGTGAAGCATCCTCCGCGGAGTCGCCGACAGCGTCGACAAGCAAAAAACCGAGTGACAATGATCAGACCGGGAGCACCCGGATAGGTCGAGAGGGGCCAGCTGGTACGGGAACCGTCGACTACAGTGACGTTCTCTAGATACCGACTCCCCGAGCGCGCGTGCGCCTAGAAGCGCTCGTGACATCCATGGGTACCAGGTGAGGCCAGGTAATCAGGATAAAAATACGGGAGACCACCGGATAACGAACCGGGGTCTCCCGTTTTCACTGTGTCGATCCGTCCAGCAATGGACACAGGACAAGCGTATCTACTTGTGAGCGATACCGAGTCCGAGGGTCTTGCCCAGGAGCGAGTCCTTGCGCTTGACAAGCTTATCGGCAATCGAATTGAGAGCCTTACCAGCGGGGGAATCAGGCTGAGAAATGGCCACCGGCACGCCGACATCGCCTCCCGTGCGCAGGGTAGGATCCAGCGGAATGGAACCGAGCAGCGGGATACGTGCACCGGTGATCTGTGTCAGCCGGTCGGCCACTGTCTGCCCACCACCTGAACCAAAGATCTCCATTGTTGTTCCGTCCGGCATGATCATCGCAGACATGTTTTCAATGACACCCGCGATCTTCTGTTTCGTCTGTTGGCTGATTGATCCGGCTCGCTCAGCGACCTCCGCCGCCGCAGCCTGCGGTGTGGTGACAATCAGGAGCTCCGCGCCGGGGATGAGCTGTGCTACTGAGATCGCAACATCACCCGTTCCGGGAGGGAGATCTAGGAGGAGCACATCGAGGTCGCCCCAGAAAACATCAGTTAGGAACTGTTGGATAGCTCGGTGAAGCATGGGGCCACGCCAAATGACGGGGGAGTTGCCCTTGACAAAGTGACCGATAGAGATGATCTTCACACCGTGACAAATCGGTGGCATGATCATGTCGTCGACCTGGTGTGGACCGTTGGTGTCTCCCATCATCTGGGGAATTGAGTGACCGTAGATATCAGCATCGAGAACGCCGACATTCAAGCCACGCTTAGCTAGCGCCGTCGCCACGTTGACGGTAACGCTCGACTTACCTACGCCGCCTTTTCCAGAGGCGACAGCCAACACCCGAGCGGTGGAATCCGGTTGAGAAAACGGGATGACCGGCTCGTGTCCCCGCAGTTTGATGCGCAGTTCTCGTCGCTGGTCATCTGTCATCGGTTCAGTATCCACATAGGCGTTTTCTACGCCAGGGATCTTCTCGATAGCCTCGACGGAATCGGAGACAAGCGTCCCTTTCAGGGGGCACCCAGCGATAGTGAGGAGGATAGTTGCATGGACGTCGGCACCGTCGATACGAACAGACTTGACCATGTCGAGCTCAGTGAGGGAGCGATCGAGCTCAGGATCGACAACGTGAGATAGTGCCTGAAGCACGTCATTTTCAGTGATAGCAGCCATAAAATGCCTTAGTAATTTCACTTCCTAAATAGTGGCGCCCGGTGCGGAAAGTACGCTTTGCCCTTGCACAATTGGATCACACGGCGATTCCTCACCACGTGGGGCGCTCTACGTCTCTGTTGTGTCAGGCCTATTGTACGTAATGGTTGTGACGTATCCACAAACGGCGTGCCACGGTGCAACGCGGTCTACCGCGTAGGGGAATTGGGGGTGGAATTGTCCTGTGTCGGGGAGTCATCCTTTCGCCGGGGTAGAGCAAGATCACCCTGAGTAGGATCGGTGAGGAGGGAAGAAAGCTCCGAACGGCGTGCAGCCGATTCGTCATCAATTTTTGCTTCCAAGCGCTCAAGCACGGCTTGCAAGTCCTCTAATTGGTCGCGCAGATAATCGCGCGTTACTGTTTCGCCCACGGCCAAACGAAGGCTCGCCAGTTCGCGGGCCAGGTATTCCGTGTCTGCCTTCGTTTGTTGTGCACGTCGCCGATCCTCTTGCAAGCTGTGGCGATCCCGGACTTCCTGGCGGTTCTGGGCCAGCAAAATGAGCGGCGCGGAGTATGCGGCCTGCGTAGAAAAAGCGAGATTGAGGAGGATAAATGGGTAAGGATCCCAGGCGAATGCAAGGCCGGTGATATTCAGCAGGATCCATGTGACGACGATGATCGTTTGCCACACAAGGTACTCGCCTGTTCCAAAGAACCGTGCAACTTTTTCCGCGACGGCGCCGACGGCATCGGCATCCATGCGGAACCACCTCTTGCGCCGACCGGCAACCGGGGTATCTAGGTCACCGCGGGACAGGTCATCGCTGTTGAGATCAGCCACGATCCGAGCCTCCCTTCTGTGGATGTTGTGCAGACTTCGAGTTTAGAATTTCGCGTGCGCGTTCAGTAATCAGCTTGCCCACTTGCGGCTTTGTCGTCTGCGCGGCCTCAGGGCGGATACCTCCCTCGCGCCAATCCTCGGGGAGCATATGATCGAGGAGGTCGTCCACGGCGACAGCACCGAGGAGGTGCCCCGCCTCATCGAGCACGGGACCACACACGAGGTTATAAAGAGCAAAGTAGCGTGCCGCGGTTTCCTGAGAATCGTTCGCGTACAGCGGTGGCAGGTCGGGGTCAAGAATTCCGGCGACGAGGGCCCCTGGTGCCTCGCGTAGCAGCTTTTGGAGGTGTACGCAGCCGAGGTACGTGCCTGTCGGGGTAGCTGTAGGAGGGCGGACGACGAACAACAAAGAGGACAGACTCGTTGCGAGGTCGGGGTTACGTGCCATTGCCAGTGCTTCCGCCACACTCGTTTGCGGGGTGACAATAAGTGGCTCCGGGGTCATGAGAGCACCCACCGTGTCGGGGGAGAACGTCATGAGTCGGCGAACCGGAGCGGACTCCGACGGATCCATGAGCTCGAGGAGGACATCAGCGGTGTTGTCATCCAGCTCGGCGAGGAGATCAGCAGCATCGTCTGGATCCATTTCTTCCAACACATCGGCTGCGCGTTCCAGATCCAGCGCCTCGATGAGCTCCGCCTGATGGTCCTCGGACAGCTCCTGAAGGATGTCCGCGAGTCGTTCATCGTTGAGTGCATCTGCGACATCCCGCTGTTCCTCAGCAGGTAGATCGCTGAATACCTGGGCGGCATCTGCAGGGCGCAGGTCATCGAGTTCGGCGATGTGCTCCGCCGTTTCATCTCGGGGGCCGACACCGCTGGCAGAGACACCGTGAACGTACATCCAAGGGACAGTCGTCAGCGTGGGGCGGCGGCCGAATTTCGGGCGTTTAGAAAACACGGCGACAGAGGACACAATCCAGTCCCTTGTGCGGGTGCGTTCGAGTTCTACATCTGCAATTTCCACGGGTTTTCCGTAGAGGTGGGGGTAGTCCGGATCATCGACTGACACCTTTGAACCGATGAGATCGTCCCACACAGTGATCTCTCCGGCCCGGGACTTGTAAGCACGGATGGAAACGGATCCGGTGACCAGGATAATGTCCTGGGGAGTGATCTCTCCGATCCGAAGCATCGGCACGAAGATTCGCCGTTTGTTAACCATTTCCACGACCAACCCAAGAGCCCGGGAATCTTGGCCGTCGGGGCGAATCATAAGGACAACGTCGCGGACGCGACCGACGCTATCCGCGTCGGGATCTCGAACGACCATGCCAGACAGCCTGCCAGCATAAACCCGGGTAGAAGAAGTCATGGTGATCAGTCTACGGCTACCGGGAAAGAAACGAAAAGTAAAACTAAAACGCAGACCGTAACTGACCATACCGAGCCGTTGTATCGGTGCGTGATGGAGGTGTTTTTAAAGGACAAGCGAGATCTGTGCAGCCATCGCACGTATCTTTGCTCATGACAACGAAAGCGGACAAGGTAGCTGTCCGGGAGCTGGCCGGGAGCCGGTATGACGGCCGGCGCCGCAGTTGGATCCAGCTGGTACGTTTGGCACCTGCTAGCACCGGCTGTCAGTGGTCGGTGGGAAGCAGCGTGTGCCCACGGTATGCCTCAAGTACACGCATGGGGAGTGAGAAAATCATGCTCCTCCCATTCCGACGGCAAGCACGCGGAGTCGCACTGCGGTGACTCGTGGAGGAGGGGACCAGTGGAAAATTCCGTGTTTAATACATCGAGCGATAACGCACGGAGTTCGCTCGGTGTCCAGATTGAGCGGAACAAAAAGTTCGATACATGTGTTTCGCTAAGTAAAGCTATTTCTACGTAAAGCTGAAAGGAATTTTCTGATGCCCGGATCTCAACGAACCATCGCCCCAATGCCACCGACGGGGTGGCCAGTTGGCAGTTTCAAGACCTATGCTGAAGCCCAAGCAGCGGTAGACATGCTGTCGGACAAGGATTTCCCAGTACAAGCACTCACCATCGTCGGTGTCGACCTGATGCAGGTGGAAAATGTTCATGGAAAGCTCACGTGGGGCAAGGTGCTCGGCACCGGTGCGGCTTCTGGCGCATGGATGGGTTTGTTTTTCGGTCTCCTGATGGGAATGTTCTCGGCGACGTTCCTGGCACCACTGGTATCAGGTCTCGTGATCGGTGCGATCTTCGGTGCAGTCTTTGCTGCCATTGCCTATGGAGCGTCGAATGGCAAGCGTGACTTCACATCGACGACATCCATCGTCGCTACCCGTTACGATGTGCTGTGCAGTGAAAAGGATGCTCCCCAGGCTCGCGACCTCATCGCTTCGGCGTACGGAAAGGTCCGTCCACGGACAACAGCAGGGAAGCTGCCAGAAGAGAATCAACCTCAGGTAGCGCACGACAATGAAACTGCGCACCAACAGAGCACGGATTCTGATGCTTCTCGAGACGACATCGAAGGAACAGTCCTGGATCCTGTGGCCAAGGAGCACGCGACGGCTACGGATGCGCTGAAGAATGGTGCACCTGGTAACGAAACCGGCGACGGATCGGTAGCTTCCGACTGACCCCAGTAACGCTGACATCCGTGCGCGGATGCGCACAGCGAAAGCCGTGTCCTTTTCCACAGGTAGGGACACGGCTTTCGTGATTCGTGTGCAGCGGCAGATTGATTTTCGGACTTATGCTTTTCGGGGCTTAGTTTCCGCCAGCCAGCTGCTCTTCTACAACCACTTATTCTTTCGCAGATAAATGTAGACGATGATGATCGTCAAGAGCATGACGATGAGAACTGCAGGATATCCGTACGTGAAGTGCAGCTCGGGCATGACATCGAAGTTCATTCCATAGATGCCGGCGATTGCGGTGGGGATAGCCAAGAGGCCAAACACAGCCGAAATCTTACGCATATCGGAGTTTTGCTGGATCTGGACCTTCGCCACGGCGGCGTTAATGAGAGAACTGAGGCGCTCGTCGTACGACGAGGTGAGATCCATCGCAACCAGTTCGTGGTCCATCACATCACGGTAATAGGAACGCAGCTCCTCTGGGAGAAGGTCTTTCTGCCGATAGATAAGGGACTTCAACGCAGGAGCCAGGGGGTCGATGGCATGACGCATCTCAAGAATCTCTCGTTTGAGAGTGTAAATATCCTCGATGTCAAAATCGTTGTTGGGGGTAAACACCGTCTCTTCAAGTTCGTCAACCTCGGTCGATAGCTCATGCGAGATGGAGAGGTACGAATCGACGAGGATATCGGAGACAAGCCAGGATATGTATGCCGGCCCCAATGCATTCAGCTCAGGATCTTCCTCCACTCGCCGGCGGAGGTCTTTAACCACGTTGGCCGCTGCGTGACGGATGGTGATGATGAAATCGGCTCCGATGATCATTTGAATCTCGCCGGTGGAAATGACTTCTCGGGTATCGACTACCTCGTCGATGTCTTGGTATTCGATGCTACGGATGACCATGAACAGCTGATCCTCGTAGCGCTCAACTTTCGGGCGTTGACGAGCGAAAACAGCATCCTCGACGATGAGTTCGTGTACACCGAACGTCTCAGACAACGACACCATCTGCTGTTGATCCGGGGCATTAAGGGATACCCATACGTAGCCCTCCCCGGATGAACGAACTTCTTCCAAGGCATCTTTGTGGTTAAACCGGCCACGAACAGGATGCCCATTTTTGTACACCGTACACCGTTCGATGGCTCGCTCCACGGGGACATGGATCTTGCTTCCTGGTTCGGTCATGAGGCCTCCCCTTCTAGTCCTAGGTTACTTCGTCCGGATTTTAAGGTACCCGCTCTATTCTTCCAGCGAAACTTAAGTGTATGTCTTTCTGCGCTGTAGGATGGAAAACACGTGACGTGACGAGCGCATGCAGGTGGAATGAAAGGAGTTCAATCCGTGTCTCAGACTTTCTGGAAGCGGCGAATTGCACCTGTCGCCACCGCATTGACAGTGGCGGCTCTTACTGCTTCGTGTGCGCAGGAACCACATTCGCATCGCGATCCGACAGCCGAGGATCCGGTGACCGTGATTGTCGATCAAACCCGCCCCCAGCAGATCATGCTTGGTGGTCTGTACGAGGGCGCGATGAACAATGCGAAGATTCCCGCGCTGTACCAAGTGGAGAGGATGAACAATAA
The DNA here is from genome assembly GCF_001815555.1 of Corynebacterium sp. HMSC073D01. Classification (NCBI taxonomy): domain Bacteria; kingdom Bacillati; phylum Actinomycetota; class Actinomycetes; order Mycobacteriales; family Corynebacteriaceae; genus Corynebacterium; species Corynebacterium sp. HMSC073D01. The sequence goes on from NZ_KV821031.1 coordinate 191,274, forward strand.
TTCCGACCGAGTGCGTCTTCTGTCCGAGCATCGGGCAGACCTGATCTTCGGGTGTACGGGTGAATTACTCACTTCTTTGAACCCAAAGGAAGCGGAACGTCTTTCTCAGGAATACCTTGCAGATAAGGAAGCTGGGAAAGTAGATAAAAATAGCGGCACGTGGCGTGACAAGGTTTACGAAACCATGGTCGCGAACCTACCGGAACACGCGACCGCCGGGAATCCGTCTAGCGCCACAGGTTGCGAAGACGTCAACGACCCGCCTCTTCCACAGAATATTGTTCCCGTTTTCCGATCGTCGGTGTTCGACCGCAATGAGCGTCTGCTTCTCAATCGGGTCTCGGGAACGATCGACACCCAGGACGTGGAAAAACTGACCGAAAAGGCCCATGGAGACCTGAACCTATCGGTTGTGGTGCAAGATTACCTTCGCGCACACGACATGTAGCGGAGCTGTCACTTTAACAATTCACGCACTGTGCGTGGAACCGCGCCTGTACGTTGTCATCCGCAGAGCACGAGAAGCGTCTCGCTCCTAAGCGGACTACCGTTACCTATTTCGATGCATGAGTTCTACGAGCATATCGTGCGCGTAGAGCACGTCGAGCCCGTAGAGCAGTAGATACAGACGAGAGCGGTTCATGTCGCGGGATACCGTTTACGACGCTGCTGTAAGCCAACGAGAGACAGCGTCTTCCACATCAGCGCAAATGAATGGCAGCTCTATTTGTTCTTTTGCGGAGAATTTCTGCAGCACGTAATCGGCGGGGCGCATACGGCCGGGTGGTCGTCCGATTCCTACACGAACCCGCGCAAAATCCGGGGTCTTGAGATGCTGGGCGATGGATTTCAGCCCGTTGTGACCACCAAAGCCACCACCGATCTTTGTTTCCACCGAACCGAAATCGCGTTCAAGCTCATCGTGGATGACGATGACACGCGACGGTGGAATTGAATAGAACCGGCTAATAAGGCCAACGGCTTCGCCTGACAGGTTCATCATCGTCTGGGGCTTTGCTACGAGTACTTTGGCTCCTCCGCGAGATTCCTCAGCGAGGACAGCCCGCATTTTAGACACCACCTTCCAGTTACTGCCACCCACGTATACAGGAGCAAGCGCGTCGGCTACCTCGTCGGCAGCGAGGAAGCCGATGTTGTGGCGGGTTAATTCGTACGTTGCGCCGGGATTGCCCAGGCCGACAACAAGGAAGGTGGCGTTCATAGTTTGTAAGCCTAGACGGCTTTACCGTTCTGCATACGCATCAGTGGCGGCCACCAAGGCAGCGAGATTTTGCTCCTCACGGGATGCATGCCCGGCTGCAGGGGAGAGGTGGAAGTCGGCTTCAGGCCATGCCTGATGAAGTTGCCATGCAGAAATAGCCGGGCAAACTACGTCATATCGTCCCTGGACAATAGTGGCAGGGATGTGGCGTATCTTGTCGATGTTTTCCTTCTTCAGCAGCTCACCGTCTTCCATAAACGCGCCGTTGTAGAAGTAATGGTTTTCGATCCGCGCGAACGTGAGAGCAAACTCAGGTTCCGCGTAGTCTGGTTCCTCTGGTACAAGGAGATGGCTTGTCGCGCCTTCCCATGTGGACCAGGCGACACCGGCTCGCAGTGCCGTCTCATAATCGTCGGACATGAGCAGCTGGTGGTATTCAGCGATGAGATCCACCCCGTCAAGGTGCGTGCGCCCGTGGATATCGTCTTGCGGTGGCTTTTTATCTTCGGGGATAGGTTCGAGATAGCTCTCCCATTTATCGGGGAAGAGGTGGGCGGCACCGCCGTTGTAGTAGAAATCCAGTTCCGTGCGGCGGAGAAGGAAGATACCGCGTAGAACAAGTTCGGTCACGGGTTCCGGGTGCGCTTCTGCGTAGGCGAGGGACAGTGTGGAACCCCAAGAGCCGCCGAAGACGAGCCATCGATCAATGCCGAGATACTCGCGCAGCTTTTCAATATCAGCAATGAGATGTTGGGTGGTATTGACTTTGAGATTGGCTTCGAGATCGACATCACGGGCGCTAATCTTCGGCGTGGAATTTCCGCACCCACGTTGATCGAAACGGATGATTTTGTACTTCTTTGGGTCAAAGAAGCACGTGTCTGCAAGCGGCGCGCCGCCGCCGGGGCCACCGTGGACAAACACGGCCGGCTTTCCATCCGGATTGCCCGATAGGGCGTAATAGATGTGCTGGCCGTCACCGACGTCTAGATGGCCTTCTTCGTAGGGAAGCGATTCTTCGTACATACTTCCACTATAGAACTAAAAGCTCCCTCATCACTTCGGATGAGGGAGCTTTTGTTGTTACGGCAGGCGACCAGGTTTAGTGGTGCGCGCTAAACCGAATGTCCTGCGCGCTAGCTGAGAGCCTCGTCGATGAGTGCCTTCTGCTCGAACTGATGCACCTTCGCCACACCGGTAGCAGTGGAGGACTGGGCGCGCCGGGAAATACGACGCATGCGCGGAAGATCCTCGATGAGCTCGGGGAGATACAGCTGCATGAATGGCCAAGCACCCTGGTTGGCCGGCTCGTCCTGTACGTAGCGCAATTCCTCGTAGTTGGGGAACACCTCGAGAGCTTCGCGAATGCGGTTGAAGGGGAGCGGGTGCAGCATCTCGATACGGATGATCGCGATGTCTTCGATCTTCTTCTTCTGGCGTTCCTTTTCCAGATCCCAGTAGACCTTACCGGAGCAGAGAATAACCTTCTTGATCTTGTCTACCTCGCCGGTGACGTTGCCATCAACATCGACGAAGCGGGGATCGTTGATCACAGAGCGGAACTTCTTCACGTCAGTGAAGTCTTCCGGCTTGGACACCGCCATCTTGTTACGCAGCATCGACTTCGGTGTGAATACGACGAGTGGACGCTTCATCTCACCGAGTGCGTGGCGACGCAACAGGTGGAAGTAGTTTGCTGGCTCGGAAGGCTGGGCGAGCGTCATCGAACCCTCGGCGCACAACTGCAGGTAACGTTCGATGCGGGCGGAGGAGTGATCCGGACCCTGACCCTCGTAACCGTGCGGCAGGAGGAGGATAACCTTGGACAACTGGCCCCACTTAGCCTCGCCGGAGGATACATACTCATCGATGATGGTCTGGGCACCGTTGGCGAAGTCGCCGAACTGGCCTTCCCAGGCGACAACAGCATCGGGGTTGCCCACCGAGTAGCCGTACTCGAAGCCCATACCCGCGTACTCACTCAGGGAAGAGTTGTAAACGAGGAACTTGCCACCCTTTTCGCGACTACGGGCGTACGTATCGATCGGGTTCCACTCTTCGCCGGAGTTAGGGTCAAACAGAACAGCGTGGCGTTGGGTGAACGTACCGCGGCGAGTGTCCTCGCCAGCAATGCGAACGAGCTTGCCTTCCCCTGCGAGAGAACCGAAGGCAATGAGTTCGCCCCAAGCCCAGTCGATGCCACCCTTTTCCACAGATTCGGTGCGCTTCTTAGCGACGTTCTTCACTCGCTGGTGAATTTCGAACCCATCTGGGACGTTGGAGTAAGCATGGCCGATGGCGAGGAGTTCTTCCTTGGTAATAGACGTGTCCAGACCATGAGCCAGCTTCTGAGAATCGGTGATGCCCTCCTGGGCCTTCGCCTTCTCCTTGCCTTCGGCCTTGACTTCGTCGAACACCGTCTCCATCTGGTCGTGGAAGTCCTGCTCGACCTTTTCCACTTCGTCGTCGGTGAGCTCACCACGGCCGATAAGGTCGCGGGTGTAGGTCGTACGAACGGACTCGTGGTTATCGATGAGTTCATACAGGCGAGGCTGTGTCATGGACGGATCATCTGCCTCGTTGTGGCCACGACGGCGGTAGCAGATCATGTCAATGAAGACATCCTTGCCAAAGCGACGACGGTATTCCGTAGCCAGCTGGCCGACCCACACGACGGCCTCGGGATCGTCGCCGTTGAGGTGGAAGACGGGGCAGTCGTAGGCCTTGCCCTGATCAGTGGCATAGTGGCTGGAACGACCTGAATCCGGCGTGGTGGTGAAGCCAATCTGGTTGTTCACCACGATGTGGACGGTACCGCCAACCGTGTAGCCACGCAGCTGGGCGAGGTTGAGCGTCTCCTGAACAACTCCGAGGCCAGCGAAAGCAGCATCGCCGTGGAGTTGGATCGGGATGACTGAGAATCCACCCTCGCCTTCACCCTTGTTCAGTATGTCCTGTTTAGCGCGGACGATGCCTTCGTGGACAGGGTCAACAGCCTCGAGGTGAGACGGGTTGGCTGCCAGCGTGACCTTAATCTCGCCATCGCCAAACATCTGGATGTGCTCGCCCTCGGCGCCGAGGTGGTACTTTACGTCCCCCGAGCCACCCGGAGCTGCCGGATCCATGTTTCCTTCGAACTCACTGAAGATTGTGCGCAGAGGCTTCCCGACGATATTCGCTAGGACGTTGAGGCGACCACGGTGTGGCATGGCGATGACAGCCTCGTCCAAGCCCTGGCCAGCCGCAGTATCGATAACGGCATCCATAAGCGGGATGAGCGCCTCGGCACCCTCCAAGGAGAAGCGCTTTTGACCGATGTACTTCGTCTGCAGGAAGTTCTCGAAGGCTTCTGCAGCGTTGAGCTTCTGCAGGACGTACTTCTGCTCGGCGTGGGACGGACGCTTGAGGCCGGCCTCGATGCGGTCTTGCAGCCACGCGCGTTCGTCGTGGTCGAGAATATGCATGTACTCGGAACCGACCTTGAGGGTGTAAGCAGCGTACAGCTTGTCCAGTACCTCACGCAGCGTCATCCGCTCCTTGCCAGCAAAGCCACCGACGTTGAAGGTACGATCCAAGTCCCAGAGCGTAAGACCGTGGGTTTCGATATCGAGGTCGCGGTGGTCTGGAGCGGAGACACCGGGCTGGATGTAGTGCAGCGGGTTCGTGTCTGCAATGAGGTGACCGCGGGTGCGGTAGGCCTCAATGAGATGGGCGACGCGAGTGTTCTTGTCGATGCCGATGTTTGGAACATCCTGGGCCCAGCGCATCGGGGAGTGAGGGATCTGCATCTCGCGGAAGATCTCGTCCCAGAATGCGTCGTCAACGAGCAGCTTCGACAGGTCGGTGAGGAACTCGCCGGACTCTGCCCCCTGGATCACGCGGTGATCGTAGGTGGAGGTGATAGTAACGAGCTTGCCCACACCGAGCTCAGCGAGCCTGTCAGCGGATGCGCCCTGGAACTCTGCGGGGTAATCCATCGACCCCACACCAATAATGGCTCCCTGACCCTTGGTCAGGCGAGGAACAGAGTGCCGGGTACCGATTCCGCCGGGGTTGGTCAGCGAAATCGTCACTCCCTGGAAATCGTCAAGCCCGAGTTCACCTGTACGCGAGCGAGCAACGATGTCTTCGTACTTGTCGACGAACTCGTGGAAGCTGAGAGACTCGCACTCCTTGATAGCAGCGACAACAAGAGCTCGATCGCCATTCTTTTGCGTGGTGTCTACAGCCAAACCGAGGTTGATGTGCTCAGGAGTGACAAAGTAGCGTTTGCCGTCCTTTTCCTCGTAGCTAACATTCATCGCCGGATGGATCTGTACAGCCTTGACAATGGCCCAGCCAATGATGTGGGTGAACGAGATCTTCCCGCCGCGCGTGCGCTTGAGGTGGTTGTTGATGATGGAGCGATTCTCAAACATGAGCTTCGCTGGCATGTCCTTAACCGAGGTCGCGGTAGGAACTTCCAGGGAGATGTCCATGTTCTTGGCTGTTGCCTTGGCGATACCCTTCATCACCTGTTCGCCAGGCTCGGGCTTCTCGCCGATCTTGCTTAGCGGGGAATGCTCGAGCTTCTTCTTCCACAGCGCCTCTTCTGCATCGCTGAGACGCTTAATCTCAGGGGCAGAGTCGAATGCGTGCTCCGCAACCTGAACGTGTTCTTCCTGTTCCTCCATGCCGAGCCCGTCCTTGGCGTTTTCAGGCGAGGAGGCCTGCTGTTCAGACGAAGCCTTCGCAGCAGCAGGCGTGTCAGCCTTGCGGGTCGTCGAGGGGGTGGAGGGGGAGTCGGTGAGACCAGCGGAGGGATTGCCGCCCTTTTCGAAATAGGCCTTCCACTCGTCATCGACGGACGTGGGGTCCTTCTTGTATTGCTGGTACATGTCATCGACTAGCCATTGATTAGCACCGAAGTCTTGGGTTGTCACGGCAGTAGGAACCTCGCCTCATTTGTCTAGCGGATAAATTTTGATGGTGTACTTCCCGTCCAGTGTAATGGCGCCGGAACGATATCTGTGGCGGATCTGTAGCAGCCAAGACCACAAATGGAGTACGCGCATCCGTGTACCTTTCATTGTGGCAGTTTTGGCCCCTTTTTTAAACTCCCACCCGCCCGCGAACGGGGGTTAACCTGGAGAGAAAACACGAGACTTCGACCGCGGTCAATCTGGTGGTGTGGTAAGGGTTTTACCCCTCCTGTACCCCCAGTGCCTATTATTTCCGCTGTATTGATGTGGTTTTTTGTGCTGTCGTAATTGGCGTGAAAGCGTATGAGGGCTATCTTCAGGAGATAAATGTCAGTCCGATTTTCTCAAATTACAGACACGCAGGAGACAAATCGCTCCTTTCAACCCCGGCCGTAGCGGAGGTCACATTTTGCTAGAAGGCCGATGGCGGGGGGTTAGCACTCTTCGGTCGTTGCAGGCGCAAAGGAGAGGACACGGCACGCGATGGACACGGTCCGCGATAGACCTGTCCATTCGTGGCCGGGCCGCGTCGTTCCTTGTCCGGGGCCGGCAGATGGTGGGGCACTGGTTTCCTCCACCGAGCATGGCAGCGGGTCGTGGTGCAGAGGGCCAGCGCTACACAGTGATGTGGGTTTGCGCCTTCCACATCCGTGCGTACTCGCCACCGTGTCGTAGGAGCTCTTCATGGGTCCCGTCCTCGACGATCACACCGTTATCGACCACAAGGATGCGGTCGGCGTGCTCTGCAGTGGCCAAGCGGTGGGCGACAACGATTGATGTGCGCCCACGAGTAACACGATCCGAGGCCTCAAGGAACGCGGCCTCGGTTGCGGGATCCAGCGTCGCAGTCGCCTCGTCGAGAAGCATGATTTGGGGACGCAACATTTCCGCTCGTGCGAGAGCGATGAGCTGACGCTGACCAGAACTTAGGCCGAGGCCACGCTCGCCAATGTGGTGAGTGAAGCCACCTGGGATCGCAGCGATAGCCGTTAGTGCGCCAACACGGCGCGCCGTGTCTGTGATCTCTTCGCGCGTTGCGTCGGGTTTACCGTAAGCGATATTTTCAGCGATTGTTCCGGAAAACAGGTGCGCCTCCTGAGGAACGAAACCGATGTGCTTGCGCCACACCCGAAGTGGGAAATCCTGGATATCTGTTCCGCCGGCGGTGACCGTCCCAGCTACTGGGTCGTAGAAACGTACGAGGAGTTTAACCAACGTGGATTTGCCGGCGCCGGTTGATCCGACAACAGCAACTGTTGTGCCCGGGGCAATCCGGACTGACAGATCCTCTGCAACGAGGTGAGACGTTTCGGAATAGCCAAAGTCCACATCGTGGAGCTCGATTGTCCCGTGGGAGGCTTGGGAGACTTCCTCCACCGAGAGGGTGCCTGTATCGCGAACCGTTGGTTTTGTCGTCAGAAGCTCATGGATGCGCCCGAAGCTCACCTTGGCTTGCTGATAGCCGTCGAAAAGCATGGACAATTCCTGAATCGGGCCGAAGAGTAGCCCCATGTACATGAGGAAAGCGACAAGCACGCCGGCGGTGAGCCGACCGGACAGGAGCGCCTGGGCACCGAAGAAGAGCACTGCTGCTTGTGTCGCCTCGTAGATGAAGCCAATACCGGGGAAATACGTTGCAACGGCGAATTGTGCTTTGATCCGCGTTTGCCGGTACTGGCGGGAGGCCGCAGTGAAGGAATTCAGAGTGTAGTCCTCCATTCGGTGCACCTGTGCCGTGCGCAGGCCATTGATGGATTCCTGAAATTCCGCGTTTACCTCTGATATCTGACTGCGAGCCACGCCGTACAGACGAGAGGAAACGGCTCTGAAGACCAGCGTGGCGATGACGATGATCGGGATCACTACCACCATGACGAGGGATAGAGATGGATCTGTGGCAACGAGCATGCCGATGATGCCGAACAAGGTCGCGATGGCGACGATACCTTGTGCGAGACCCGTCTGCAGGAAGGAACTCAGCGCGTCGATATCGGTGGTCATACGTGTCATGATCTTGCCCGACAACGTGCGCTCGAAGAAGTCCATAGATAGCCGCTGCAGATGTGCATAGCTGCGGAGACGGAGCGTGTACAGCAGTCGTTCACCGGTACGCGCCGTGAGAATCTGGCGCAGGTAACCCGCGACCCAAGCAATAGCGATGATGACGAGGCCTGCACCGGCGACGGCGTACAGTCTGGTGGCGTTGTTGCCGACGATGCCATCGTCGATCGCAACACGGACAAGGTGAGGGAACACGAGATCGGCTGCAACCGACACGAGGAGGAGAGCAATGACGGCGATGATCAGCCACCGCGCCGATGCGAACAGTGGCACGAGACGGAATCCGTCCTGCTCTCGTCGTGCCGCAGCCGAATCCACCTTGGGATCCTCCTTCGCCGGGGGCAGAGCCGCGACATCATCCAGCAGCTTCTTCGACGGTGGTGCCAACGCGGCCATACCACCGCCGGCACCCATCCGCATGCCACCACCGCGACGCATCGCGTTCATGCCTGATAACGCGCCGGCGGTACGCGAGGAAAAGCCACCATCTGCCGCTTCGCTGGCCGGGCTGGACTCTGGCCACAGGTCCTCCATCGTTGGCATATCGGAGTCATCGCAGTCCACGCACAGTGGATTATCTGCTGGCGCTTCGATTTCGGCAAATCCCTGGTCCATGAGCTCTGCATAGCGCGGGTGACGTGCCATTTCCTCCGGCGTACCGATCGCAGTCACCCGCCCGCCTTCTACAAGCGCAACTCGATCAGCCAGCTGAATAGTCGAGGTACGGTGCGCGACAGCAATAATCGTGACATCTCCCATCTTTTCCAGCGACGAGTAAATGTCTTCCTCGGTGCTGGCATCGATGGCGGAGGTTGCGTCGTCGAGAAGCAGAATCGACGGATGCGAGAGGAGCGCGCGAGCCAGTGCTATACGCTGGCGCTGGCCACCCGATAGTGTCAGACCCCGCTCGCCGACGACTTCGTCGTACCCATCACCTAACTTCATAATGAAATCGTGCGCCTGCGCTGCGCGCGCGGCAGCCTCGATTTCCTCATCGGAGTAATCCCCGCCCATCGCGATGTTTTGTCGGATCGTGGCGGAGTAGAGGAATGGATCATCGAAGACGGTAGTCAGTTTTTCGCGCAGATCACGCGAATGGATCGAGTCGTACGGAAGTGTCGTCAGAGCGTCTGTGCGTCCAGCAGACACATGATCAGAGCCGGCAACTGTCAGTGAAAGCGAACCATTTATTGGCTCGTAAAACTTGGATGCCAGCTGAACAAACATGGTCTTTCCCGCTCCAGGGGGACCAACGAGGGCAACAGTTTCCCCGGGTCGGACATCAAGGCTGAAGCCGTTCAGCACATCGTTATCGGGGTTAGAAAACTCCACGTCAGTTGCGCGGATTCCCAATGGACCCTGTGGTATCTCAGCGGGCTCTTCGGGCTCTGACATTTCTGGCGCGAGATCGATGACCTCGTAGATACGATCGATGGAGGCGAGCCCCATGGACAGGCGTAGGACCATGTTGGCCAAGCTGCGTGTGAGCATGGTTAACGCGGACAAGTAAGTGGTAAATGCCACGAAGGTGCCGATGGTGATCGATCCGGTCATCGCCATGAAACCACCCAGCACGACGTTGAAAATGAGCGCAATCTGGGGCACCTGCTCAAGTGCCGGCATGTAGCGAGCGCTGACAAAAGCGTTGCGCATCCGGTGGGCGTACAGCTCTTTGCCACGCCGCTCAAGCTCATCGGTTTCCCGTTCCTCGCCGGCAAATGCCTTGACAACGCGAACACCTGTCACCGTTTCCTCGACATGTTCCGCGAGATCTGCCGCCTTCTGCTGTGCTGACCACGTTGCGGCGAAAACCGCCGAACGCGAGTGTGCCGTGATCCAGACAAGGATGGGCACGCTCACCAGCGCGACAACGGTAAGCAGCGGGGAAATGAACATCATCACGATTAAGGTGAAAATGAGCTTGGCTACGTTGCCGAAGGCCATCGGGAACATCGCCAGGAGAGCCTGCACCATCGTCAGATCCGAGATCGTTCGAGAAACGACCTGGCCAGTTCGGATCGAATCCTGCTTCCGCCCGTCCAGTTGTTGCAGAGTATCTAGAACAGCCACACGCATCCGATGCTGGGTGTCGTGTGCCAGGAAGCCGGCAGCCAGCCGCCGTCCTCCCTGAAAGAAGAAACGGACCGCCGCGCATGCCAAAAGCAGCACGATGATTGCCGTAATTGGTCGGAGTGAGGGCAAAAGATCCGTCGCTAACGCGGATGTCTTTTGCCCTGTAGCCACATCGACGGCATCGCGGGTGAACAAGGGGATAATGGTTTCAATCGCCACTGTGACTACGGCAGAAGCGAAAGCGAGAAACGCCACCACCGGGCGCTGCCACATGGTGGCGAAGAGCTGTGAAATTCTGCCAGATTGCTGTTGGGTTTCATCTGCCAAGGTATGAACACCTTTCTTGATGGGGCCTTAGCATCTAACGCTACGCGAGCTCAGCAGCATTGCGCTGTTTACCTGGATTCGACCAGGGGAAGAACTGGCGTTTCTGCGTGCCGTGTGCGGTCCGCCCTCGACTGAATCGGGGATACAGAAACAAACGGTTGGAGCAGGAAAGCACAGGAGACTGGTGATGGGGCGGGGGGAATAACAGTGGAAATAAATGGAGGTAGAACGACGGCAAAGGTGAGCGTAGGGAGGCACTCACGGCAAGTATCGCCTGCGCGATCAGTAGTATCCCTAACGGACATCCTCGTGTGCCACATGAACCGTGAAAGAGCGATGGAACACCGGCTGAAGGAGACACCGATACAACGGGAGATGAGCAGCACGTGGGTCTACCGCAGTACGGTGCCCTTGTGTTCAGTGCACGGACTGTACGAGCGCCGGGTTCCACGGCACCGCAAGCGGCAAAAATTACTCACTGGAGTTTTCGACAACGGTTTCTGAAAGAACTTCGCCGTCGATGACGGGGTCTATATCTGCGAAATCGCGGGGCAGCGCTCCGAGGGAGGCATGGGCGCTGTCCACAACGTTGTCGGCGAGCTTCCGGTTGGCAACGGAGCCGAGAACCGCGCCAATCCCCAGGGGCATGAGCTTACCCAGCCACGCCCGGCGGAAGCGCTTATTCATAGACTTCAGTGCTGATTTCATGAGCTTTTCGTTCACTTCGCTCAGCTTGGGGGCTGAGAACCGGGTGAGGAGAGCCGCCGTCGATGCGCCATTTTCCTGGGATAGGTCACCGAGAAGCGTGTCCACGATGGCAGTGCCTGAGGATCCTGCCAAAACCATGAGGATGAGGCTGCGACGCTGCTCCGGATCGCTGATGTCTGCCCCGCGAATCAGTGCGCTGGCCATGGTGTACACGGCGGCGGCATCGAGGAAGGCGAGCGAATCTGCGCCGACAGCGACAGCTCCGTAGACCATACCGATTCCAGGAATACTGGCGGCAGCTCCAGAACCTGCGCCGGTGGCAGTAGCGACCCTCTTAAAGTGTTTGTCGAGCAGATCTTGCAGCTCTTCTGGGGTGGCATCAGGATTTTTCTTCTTCAGCCATGACACATACTGCGTAATGGCACCACCCTGGATTTTCACTGCCTTATCCAGTGCAGTAATCACAATGCGACCGATAGCGCCGGCGCGTTCTTCGAGGACGGCGGCGTCTGTGGGAGCATGCGTAAGATCCTCGGCTGTCCGGGACCCATCTTTCGCCGTGACCTTGTCGTCTTTGGAAAAGAAGTTGCTTACTGCATCCATTGTGCCCATTTTGTGTCCTTACTGTCGCTATCAGCTATTGCTAGTTTATTAGGTTATCGCAGGATTATGTCGTTCTTGTTAGTTGCATGGTTCGAACCCGGTCGGCACGCTATCAGTTCCGACCAATCGTATAGCTTCCCTCCACGGCTGTGCTCATCCAATGTGTCGCACGTCGCCATCGTGTTCTGCACGGCTTTCTGTTTCCGCGTCGAGGAAACAATCCGGTGCGGTCATTTCTACAGCTAGTGTGCCAACTCCGAGTGAACCTCCACACGTACAACACCGCACCACGTGAAATTATTCTCCACTCATGTCTCCGGGGCTGCCTGGCGCATAGATAATGTAGCGTCGTGATCACAACCCGGCGCCTCATACTCCACTCCTACAACCGGGAGATCAATTCCGGTGGACCGGCTTTCCCCGCAGGGATACCTCGTGTCACACTGTTCCAGAGGGAGGTCGAATACGATGGACGCGGTGTGCTGGATTAGCCCACAGTTGAGTTACGGGTGTAGCTTTCTGCCTCCTCGACATCTGCTGCCGAGGGCCGTATTCCGGTGTATTTTTCAAACTGCTCGGCGGCCTGCAACGCGATGATTTCTCCGCCATTAAGAACGGTCTTTCCTGCCTGCGTAGCGTAGGAGACAAGCGGCGTTTCTACCGGATACGCAACGCAATCAAAGATGATGTCAGCAGCCGAAATCTCCTCTGTGGTGAAAGACATGTCGTTCGCATTCTCCCCCTTCATCCCCAGGGGTGTGACGTTGACCAGCATTCGAGCACCTTCAGGCACGGTGGGCGAATATTTCCACCCGTAGCGTGTGGCCAAGCGCGGACCAGTCTCGTGATTACGTGCGACGATGGTACCGGAGAAGCCGGTGTCTGTCAGGGCTGCGACGACCGCGTTCGCCATGCCGCCACTTCCCCGCACAGCGACGGCATCTGTCGGCTCAATACCTCGTTCCACAACTAGCGTGGAAACAGCGATGTAATCCGTGTTGAACCCGGTGAGGTAGCCATTGTCATTGACGATCGTGTTCACAGCTTCGATCCTGGAAGCCGATGCATCGACAGCGTCGAGGAGAGGGATGACTGACTGCTTGTAGGGCATTGACACCCCTGCACCGCGAATATCCAGACCGCGGATGCCTGCCACAGCCTCTTCAATAGTGCGTGGTGCCACTGCCTTGTACAGGAAGTTCAGTCCGTATTTGGCGTACAGATAATTGTGGAACCGCACGCCGTGGTTGGAGGGGCGGGCAGCCAAGGAAATGCACAAGGTGGTTTCGTTGTCGACGATTGCGACCGGGCGTTGAAGTGTACTCATAGTGACTTCCACTGTAGAGAATCACCCACTCGGGGTGCCATGCACCGCAGCAAAAACGCAGCAAAAATATCAGTGAGCAAGAAAAACTATTCGGTTTGGGATCCGTCCCCGCCACAAGGCTCTTCCGGATAGTCTAGAAGTAACAACGTCACATAGCAGGCGGAGGCGCGTGGAAAGGGCATGAGTCGTGAGCGCAACTACGAGTAGTGCGGTAGAAATCTGAGATACTCCATCCTCCCCTCAGCCTCCAGTGATGGACACAGCTAGTAGCACGGAGCGTTTAAGAAGAAAGGAGCCTGGAGCCGATGTCGTTTCTATCGGCCATCGCGGGAGCACACCCTGAGTTGGCTAGTTACATCACAGCGCCACGTGGCGGGGATGTGCTTTCCCCTTCTGCTTTCTGCCAACCAGACCGTCTTTCATCTGCGGTGAAAGCGACCGGGGACAGCTTGCATATGAACGGCACTCGCGATGCCACCCAGGTGTGGTTCTACCGATTTGTCAATGCACTTTCCCTGCCGTCGTGTGCCGCCATGGTCGAAGATGAGGTGTGCTCTGACCTGAGCCTCGAATCCTGCTTAATCACGTGGATGGATCCACTGTGGTACACGATAGAACCGCAAGACACTGTCGCTACCGTGGAGGAATCTGCCCGCACGTACGCGTCGACGGTGGCGGCGGTCATCGATGTTCTCACAGATGTCTCTGAGGTTAGGCCGGCGCCGTTGTGGGCACTAGCAGTTGATTCTCCCGTCGATGGTTTAATCCGGTACGGCATGCGTGACTTTGCTTCCGGGGAAGGCTACGCGCTTGCTCGTGCCTTCCACAGTGCGCTTGTCGACGCTTCTGGTCGCCGTTTGCCTGATCTTACGGTCCAGGTACTCCGCGAAGGAGAATGGACGGAAGAAGACGTACGTTCAGATGACGATGATGTTTTCCTTCTTTATCATCGTTGCTCCTGCTGCAAGATCTTCCGGTCACCGGACGCAGATCTGTGCTCGGACTGCCCGCGCCGGGATGCAAAAACCCGCCGGCGAGAAGCCCAGGCGCGTGCACAGTACTTTTAGGACTTTTAGGGGCATTTTCGCCTAGATGCCATCGCAGCTCGACACCTGTCACTTGCTCTGCGCCTCCCTAGACGGCACCTTCGCTCCGCTGGTCGTCCGGGGATTGTACAAGAAGGCAACCTGGAACCATGGCGCGATAGCAGATACGCACGTGACCTCCGTGAGCACGTAACAACCGTGAGTATGTGCCCCCGTCTGGGCACACGCGAGAGCGGGGAAAGTGTGTGAAAACGCGGAAAAGGAGGGCTGAGCGTGTGGTATTCCGTCCAGCAGACATGCGTGCAGGGCCCCGATACAGTATTCCTGGTTGGGCCAAAAGGTCCGTTGGTGCGTAGAGAATTTTGGAATGACAACTGCTGGTTTAGTAAAACGCATGCGTTCGTCCCATTTCGTCTACCATCGATGAGGACACGGGAAATGTTCCGGGTCAAAAACCACAACACACCACTCCGATGTCGGCATATGCCCGGCTGGGAAAGGAATTGGCATGGCTTTCTTTGAGGATCTAGCTGCAGCACTTGATGCTGAGGGCATCGAATCCCGCGGTGACGGCGATACCCTTTTTGTACCTATTACTTCCGAACTAGAAATCCAGTTTGTGGAGATCGATCCGCTGCTACCTGCGGCCAACGTCTACATTGCGGATGCAGACGTAGACGATGGCGATAGTTCTTTTGACGCTGTCCTCGTGAGTGTTGTGTTCTCCGTGGAAGATGCGGTGAAGGCCGTAGGCCGTCACATGGCAACGGACCAGATCATTACCATCCTCCGCGATCTCATTGGAGGAACCGACGAACGAATTGCCGATCTAGACTTCGAGCAGAGCTATCGCGACCCGCACGTGGTGACAACTCCCGTCGGCCAAGATTCCGTCATCCGCGTGGAGGTGGAGGCGGAGGACGATGTGATTCCCGTCGCTGAGGTATTTTTCGTGGCCTCGCCGATTGGAAGCGATGAGGACATCGACGAAGACGCTGAGGTCCTCGAGCTAGGCAAATTTACCGACTTCGATCGGCTTTTCGAGGCACTGTCCCTAGCCGCCGATCAGGCAGAGGATTGGGAATCGCAGTTGCTCACCTTCGATGACGACGACTTTGATGACTATCAAGACATCGACTTCGGTGGCGATGGCAACGAGGACGGCGATTACTCCGCTAATTCCGACGAGTTTTAGCCCTACCTCGCTGGTCAGACTGTGCATCATCAGTTCAACTGATCGGGGCATCTCATGGCCTCCGGTTAGTGGTTGCCGGCACCATCCGTTCGACGGAGCTAAGCAGCGAATCCTTCTTCTTTGAAAAGAGAAGATGGTGAAGCAAGGGGTGCAAAAGCTCCGTCGACAAGCCAGCAGTACGTGGGAGTAGCTTCGCCCCGAAGCTCGTGGATGCAGTGCTCAGGCGCGCCGGGAGTGAAACGTCGCACCCACGCGTCAGCTTGGTGCGTGTGTACTGGTCGCCCCGTCGGATCAGAGAAGCGCACGGTGATGAGGTAGGCAGGTTCACGATCTTCGCCGAAGGCTTGCACGAATTCGCGTACGCGTGCACCCGCACGGTGGCGCGAAACGGACACAATAAATTCCGGAGAATCAGCGGTGAGTGGCAGGCGGATGCGCGGTGGACGCCATGTCGCTATTGCTCTGGCGAGTGAACGGGGATGATGAATCGTGCCGCGCACTTCATCGAGTGCGTCATGGAGATCTTTGCCAGTGCCCGCACTGTAGAGATCGTTCACGAGGTCTTGTGGGGTGCTCGTGGACCGACGTGCCTGTAGAGGGGGTGATGGCGCGTCGTCATTACCAGAATCTCCTCGTGGTTGAGGAGGAGGGGAACTCTTCAGCGGGTGGGGGTATCCAATTCGGTGAGAATCCGGGCGCTCTTCGGCGGATGGAAGTCCCCAGTCACGAATGCGGCTGAATAGTGAGGTGAGGGGGCGTTTGTTAGGGATGGTGATAGCGTGCGGTGTTGCAGAGTGCAATGATTCGGCGTGAGTGTTTCTAAACATGGCTCTCACAGTAGGAGAGAGGAGCCACACGAACGTGTAGACGAAGTCGAAAATGCGAACAAATGTACTAAAATGGAGCTGCGTTGCAATTATATACAGGAGCTTTGCGGTACGCGCGTGACTTTTGAGGGAAAGGAAATGCGAAAAAAGGGTTCGCTGTCACGGGGTGACAGCACGGGGGCAATGATGAGAATGCTTAGTCGCGATGAGCATGCGAACATGCGACCATGCGCCTGCAAAGGGTCGCACCACTGCATACTGAGGTCTTAGCTATGAGGATTGGGCTTTACCGCTTAACTGGTTATCCTTAATGATTGTGAGAGACATGAGCGATACGAGGGTGAAGAAGAGTTCAGGGGACATTCCCAAAGAGATCTGGATTCTCGTCGTCGCAGCTTTCATCATCGCCCTGGGGTTCGGACTCATTGCGCCGATCATCCCCGAGTTCGCTCGCTCCTTCGACGTTTCTATGGCTGCTGCCAGCGCCATCATCAGTGTTTTCGCACTGTCCCGCTTAATCTTCGCTCCGGCAACCGGAGGGATCATCGATCGCTTTGGTTCTCGAAAGGTATATCTCACCGGACTTATCATCGTTGGAGTTACAACAGGTGCCATCGCATTCGCCCAGGATTACTGGCACATGCTGTTATGCCGTGCATTGGGTGGATTCGGTTCCACAATGTTTACTGTCTCCGCAATGGGGCTCATCGTCCGGTTGGCACCGCCATCCAAGCGTGGCCGCGCGAGCTCGCTATATGCCACTGCCTTCTTGCTCGGAAACGTGCTTGGCCCGGTCATTGGAGCAGCGGCTTCTGCGATCGGGATGCGTGCTCCATTTTTCATCTATGGGGTAGGAGTTCTCGTCGCAGCGGGAGTTGTGTGGAAGTTCTTGGATCCGAATAAGATCTCTGCAGTAGAACACGCCAACGACTATCCGCCCATGAAGTTCAAAGAGGCGGTTAAAAGTTCAGCTTATCGGGCATCATTGGCATCGGGATTTGCTAATGGATGGATCAACATTGGATGCAGGGTTGCAATCCTTCCACTGTTTGCTGCGAGCTTATTTGAGCGCGGGGCCGCTGTCTCCGGAATCGCTCTTGCCACCTTCGCGCTTGGGAATGCCACCGCACAACAGTTCGCCGGACGCGGTGCGGATCGGATAGGGCGCAAGCCACTTATTATCGCCGGACTCCTCGTTAACCTGATTTTTACTGGTCTCTTGGGCTGGTCGATAGCATCGTGGGAGGTCCTTCTTTTCTCGCTTCTCGCCGGTGGAGGCGCAGGAATGCTCAATCCATCGCAGCAAGCAGTGCTGGCCGACGTGGTAGGGAACAAGCGCTCAGGCGGAAAAGTGTTAGCTAATTTCCAGATGTCTCAAGATTTGGGCTCCATCATTGGGCCAGTTCTCGCCGGAACATTGGTGGACATCAGTGGCTATAAGGCGGCGTTCGCATCCTGCGCGATCGTGGGAGTTCTGGCAACAGTGGCGTGGATGTGGGGCGAAGAGACACTTGCATCCAAGCGGATCAGCCGTAGGTAAGCCTGCTCCAGTGCCCGGCCGGTGTCGAGATTTAACTACCGAGAGTATCGGTGAGTTTTTTCATCGCCGGTATGTCTGCCGGCGCCCACGTGAGGTTTACGAGATCGGGAACGGGGATCCAATCCAATGACTGGTGTTCAGATGCAGTCGGCTCGCCACAGGTGATCGTGCACACGTAAACAGACAGCGCTATCTCCCCAAAATCATAGGAGTAGAGCGATGTATCAATGTGACTTTTCACCGCTACGGTGATGTCGAGTTCCTCCAGCAGCTCACGGGAGAGTGCTTCCTCTTCTGTCTCGCCTTCTTCAACCTTGCCTCCGGGGAATTCCCAGTAGCCGCTCATTGCGCGCCCTGGCCCTCGCTTAGCGGCAAGGACTTCGATGTCACCATTGTTTTCGCGGAGGATCGCCCCGCCGACGACAGCGAGAGGAGATGTGTGCTTCATCGGTCCTTAGCCTTTCTAAACCCGTTTTGTGCACTCCCACATCAAACTCGACGAGGGGGCATTTCCTCCACCCAACTGTAGCCTGTTAGGTTTTGCCGAGCCGCTTATGTTTTTCCACCACTGCGTCTCCGGCGCTCTCGCCAGCGGCGCCTGCTAGTTTTAGGTGGACAAACGACGAGGGGGGCGGAGGGGAAATTGATTGGGGAGACCGAATGTTACGGCGGGTAATTGTGGCGGACCATCATGGCGGACATTTGTGATGGGATGTCTCATGCGGGATCGCCTTACCCTGCTTCCCCGACACAAGTTTTCGGCCTCATCGGTTGAGTGCACACCACTATGAGGAAAAACCATCAAGAGGGCTCATTCGGAAGACTATCCGGGCATGAGAGATAGAGAAATCCCCGCCTTCTATCTCTCAAGCCTGAGAGGTTCTGTGGCGGGGATTGTCTATCGTTTATCTATTCACGCCTCGAAATTCGTATCCCTACGCAGTTGGGAAGGCGAAATCCTCCGTTCCTTCTGCGTCGTGGTTGTGGCGAGTGGCGTAGTAGACGATGGTCATGATGACAATGAACGCTGCACCGGCGGCGAGGGCGCTCCAGAATTCGGGTTCCCACGCCATAATGCCGAAGGTGAACACGATAAATGCAATGGAGAAGTACTGCCCGTATGGCCAGAAAGGTACGCGGAATGCTAGCTGTTCTACCTCTGTGGGGGACATCTGTCGGCGGGAAGCAACGTGTGCGAGAAGAATCATGAGCCATACGAAAATTGTGGCGAACGTTGCCAGTGCTGCGATCTTGGAGAAGAGCGACTCGGGAACGAAGTAGTTCAACGCAACGCCAACGATAAGGACAGCAATGAGCGTACCGACGGTGGCTACCGGAACGCCTCGGCTTTCCTTTGCCATAAAGCGAGGTGCTAGACCCTGCTTGGCCATGCCTGTCATGATCCTTCCTGCGCCGAACAAATCGGAATTGATCGCGGACAGAGCTGCAGTGATGACGACTACGTTGAGTAGTGCAGCTGCCCAGTTGACCCCCAGTGAGGAGAAGATCTGCACGAAGGGGCTTTCCTCGCCGGTGATGGTTCGCCACGGATTGATCGTGACGATTACGAAAATAGTCAGAACGTAGAAAAGCAGAATGCGGACAGGAACAGTGTTAACTGCCTGAGGAATGTGCTTCTCCGGGTGCTCAGCGTCGCCAGCAGTGACACCGATGATTTCCGTTCCACCGAACGCAAACAGAACGAGAATGAATGCGCTGATCATTCCACTGGCACCGTTGGGGAAAAACCCTCCATCGTTCCAGAGGTTGTCGATGCCAACATTGTGGGCTCCGTTGCCGAGGCCGAAAATCAGAATGAGTGCGCCACCGATGATCATGGCCACTACGGCCGTAACCTTTATGATCGTGAAGCCAAACTCCAGCTCACCGAACCATCGGGAACTCGCCAAGTTGGCAGCACCAACGATGAGGAGGGTGACGGCTACCCAGATCCATGCGTCGGATTGGGGAAACCAGAATTTCATGTACGTGCCGATTGCTGTGAGGTCCGCTAGGCACACAATGATCATTTCGAAGGCGTACATCCACCCAGTGATGTAGCCCGCCCAGCCACCGAGATACTTCCTCGCGTACTCAGCAAAAGAGCCAGATACGGGAAGAGCTACGGCCATCTCGCCGAGCGCGCGGAGCATGAAATAAACAACGATTCCGCCGAGGAGATAGACGAGGAGCACTGATGGTCCCGCTGCCTGAATGGCACCCGCAGATCCGTAAAACAGGCCTGTACCGATGGCGGAGCCCAACGCGATGAAATGGATATGACGAGCATTCAATCCACGCGTGATGGAAGTGGCAGGCGCATACCTGCGTGATGTGCTGACTGAGGACGAGTCCTTACGGTTCATATAAGCACCTTCTTGCTCGTAGTTGTATCCAAAAACTGGCTGTCATGCGTTTGGTTCCTACATCTCCAAAAACTTACAAGTGCCGTTGCATGTTCAGCTTGGTCTTGGTCGATGCCGGGAGAAACGCGACCACAACCAAGTTAAGTTTTTGTGAAGTGACAAACGTGGAGATTATCTTAACTGGTCGGCACCTAAAATATGAAAGGCGCGGCACCAGGGTGGTTGGGATCACAGCGTTGGCTGGCTCGTGGAAAAATGACAAAAGCGCCTCTGTACTTTCAATTTTTCCTGCAAACGACTACAGTGAACGGGCAATGAGTAATCCCGAAAACGCCTCCGGCGGCGTAAACGAGCCGGATAACGTAATTTCGTCGGACACTCAGGAAACTTCGCATGGCGTCGCAGACGACACCGCTACCATTTCTTCCACCGACTACTCCGAGAACGATGTTCCTACCGCAGACGTGTCTGCGGAGGACGTTATCGTTTCTGAGAACGTCGAAGGGAATGAGGATACGCGGGACGCAGAGGGCCAGGCATCTACTGAATCGGAAACCACCGATGATGCCTCCTCCACACAGTCTGCAGATGATGAAGATGCCAGGGCTGCGGAAAATTCTGAGGGCACCGACTCCACTGACCTATCCTTTGACAAGCTGGGTCTGCCTTCAGACATCCTCGAAGCCGTGAAGAAGGTTGGCTTCGAAACACCGTCACCTATCCAGGCGCGGACGATTCCCGCTCTCCTGGACGGGCGCGATGTTGTGGGCCTAGCACAAACCGGTACGGGCAAAACGGCGGCCTTCGCGTTGCCGATCATTGCCCGTATCGACAAATCCAACCGATCACCTCAGGCGCTCGTGTTGGCACCGACCCGTGAGCTTGCTCTCCAGGTGGCGGATGCATTCCAGGAATTCGCTGACCACGTAGGCGGAATCAACGTCCTGCCGATTTACGGCGGGCAAGCCTATGGCATCCAGCTGTCAGGCCTGCGCCGTGGTGCGCACATCATCGTGGGTACCCCGGGCCGTGTCATCGACCACCTGAAGAAGGGGTCCCTCGACATTTCGCACCTGGACTATCTCGTCCTCGACGAAGCGGACGAGATGCTCAACATGGGCTTCCAAGAGGATGTTGAGCGCATCCTGGAGGACACCCCAGACAAGAAGCAGGTGGCGCTGTTTTCGGCGACCATGCCGAATGCGATTCGTCGACTCTCCCAGCAGTACCTGGATGATTCGTACGAGGTCACGGTCAAGGCAGAGACACGAACCAACACGAACATCTCACAGCGGTATTTGAATGTCGCTCATCGCAATAAGCTGGATGCACTGACCCGCATTCTCGAGGTCACTGAATTTGAGGCGATGATCATCTTCGTCCGTACGAAGTACGAGACGGAGGAGCTCGCCGAGAAGCTTCGTGCACGTGGTTTTTCCGCACAGGCAATCAACGGAGATATCGCGCAACAGCAGCGTGAGCGCACGGTAGACCAGCTGCGCGACGGTCGCCTGGACATCCTTGTTGCAACCGATGTCGCGGCGCGTGGTCTGGATGTGGATCGCATCTCCCACGTTCTTAACTACGACATTCCGCATGACACGGAGAGCTACATTCACCGCATTGGGCGCACCGGCCGCGCTGGCCGGACCGGCGAGGCGATTCTGTTCGTCACGCCACGTGAACGCCGTATGCTCCGCTCGATTGAGCGCGTGACCAACGCGACCCTTGAGGAAATGCAACTTCCTACAGTGGACGAGGTAAATGAGTCCCGCAAGGAGAAGTTCGCAGACTCCATCACGGAGGCGCTGGAAGATTCCCAGCTTGGTCTGTTCCGTAGCCTCGTGAAGCAGTACTCGGATGCGCACGATGTGCCACTCGAGGACATTGCTGCAGCGTTGGCGGCGCAGGCTCAGTCCAACGAGGAATTCCTCATGAAGGAGCCTCCGAAGGACAAGCGACGGGAACGGCGCGATAGAGACCGCGACGGTGGACGTCGGCAGCGTGACAACGGACCTGCACGTCCGGACAGTGATTTTGAAATCTACCGTCTTCAGGTGGGTCGTCGCGATCACGTACGCCCGGGTGCAATTGTTGGTGCTATCGCCAATGAGGGTGGCCTCTCCAACCGTGACTTTGGTCGCATCGATATCCAGCAGAGCTTCTCGTTGGTAGAGCTTCCCAAGGGGCTTGGCGACGATGTCCTGGATCGCTTGGCTGACACAGAAATCGGTGGTCGCAACATCGAGATCCGTCGGGATCCAGATGGCTACATCTCTCGTGGTAACCGCAGTGGTGGCCGAGGCAATCGCGGTGGCTACGGTCGCGGTGGCCGTGACCGAGGTGGCCGTGACCGCGGAGATCGCAACGATCGCGGTGGCTACGGGCGTAGCGATCGGCGCAACGGTCGTGGAAATTGGCGTGATCGCAACGATCGCCGTGGAGGCGGTCGCGGTCGGGATCGCTACTAAGTAAAAAACTCAGGGCCACAGAGGTGCCGGTGGATATGCCGTCTCTCTGTGGTCTTTTTGGCGCTTATAACTGCACGCAATCAAAAATGCGCGCAAAGCGCACGGGCATCAAGGTTGTCGAAGTAGAACCATGTACTAAGACCAGTTAACATCTGGCCGAGTGCTTGTAAATGAGGAATGCGTAGCCATCCAGCTTTCTAAAATGGCGGATTTGGGCAAAACATTTCCCAGGGCCGAGCACTGTCCACTAGTGTTACGAGGTATGACGAGTGAGGACGGCAAGCCTGATAGAGGCACTACACAACGGTTAGAGTTTGTCGTCCCAATGGGCGGCAATAGGGTCGAGTCGATTGAGCCGCAGGATCCCGGGCGTAACCCTCTAACGCGCGGTAACACATTGACAAAGGACAGCTGGAAGCTCGTGTTGAGGAGGACGTGGAGCGACTTTATCCTCGATGCGATCATGGACCGCGCGGCTGTGCTTGCTTTCTTCATGTTTCTCACTGCCGCTCCGACTGTGCTCGCCGCGTATTCCATTGCCACACTCATATTTGCTCGTAATGAGCGTCAGGTAACCAATCTGACACAGGAGGCCATCGCAAAGTATGTGCCGTCGGAGATCGCAGACCATGTAAGAGCTGTAGTGGATGTCATTGTGGGTTCAGCTGCCGAAGGCACGTGGGCCCTGGTGTTGGCTGTTCTTATCGCGCTGTTCTCATCGTCTGCCTGGGTGCGAGCATTTGCGCGCAGTGCAAACTTCATCTACGGCAGGGTAGAGGGACGGACCGTCATTCCTACATGGCTGACGATGTGGGGCATCACATTTCTTATGGTCATCGGTGCCGTCATCATAGTTGGTGCACTTCTTTTGCGGCAATCAGTGGTTCTGGCTGTTTTTGAACCCATTGCAGATCCCCTGGGGCTCGTTGAAGAACTTGATTTTCTCACCGGAATTTTTCTTCCTATCTGGGTGTGGATTCGCATTCCAGTGATTGCTCTTATCGCTCTTACCCTCGTCGCAGTCCTTTACTACTTTGCGCCGAATGTACGACCTCAGCATTTCCGCTGGCTAACTGTCGGCTCCGCTGTTTCAGTCGTAACGATCGGCATCACCTGGTGGCTGCTTGGCCTCTATTTGCAATTTTTTGCAGGATCAAGTGCCTACGGTGCAATCGGAACGATTATTGCTGTGATCTTCGCCTGCTGGATTATGAATATCCTCCTGCTTATCGGCATCAAATTGGATGCTGAGGTTCTTCGGGCCAAGGAACTGCAGATGGGTTATGACTCCGAACGCTTTATCCAAGCTCCTCCTCGTTCTAGCACAGCCGCCCAGAAATACGCCGAGGTACAAACTAAATTGGAAGAATCAGCGCGGGTGATCAAGCACCGCGCCGGTCACGGACAGAAGTAAGATAAAGACCGCCACCTCCGCTGGAATCATCGTTCTGAACTAGTCGATCCTTTTTGCTGTTGGATGCCACCGGCGCTTCCAGTCCCGTGCGCTCGAGGGAATTTTCCTCAGTGGTGGATGTACCTCAGTTGTGGGTGTAATCGGTGGTTATTCATCGATTGCGCCAAAGACTTTTCTTGACCAATTTCTTCCAATCTGTACGCCTGGAAATGTGGTGCTGCTCAGCATAGTGGGCACTCTGTACTGAGGGTGCTTGGTAATGCAGATGAAAAACGAGCTCAGGCGAAAATTGGAGGGGATGTGGAGAAGGTGTAAAGGTTACTCAAGCCTGACGAGTCACAGCCACCCTTGTTTTATTCCGTCACGAATAGTGGTTATGACTGCGCCTTCCGCATTGGAACCAATGATGTCGGTGCACGCGGCTTTGACGT
Source organism: Corynebacterium sp. HMSC073D01 (assembly GCF_001815555.1). NCBI lineage: Bacteria > Bacillati > Actinomycetota > Actinomycetes > Mycobacteriales > Corynebacteriaceae > Corynebacterium > Corynebacterium sp. HMSC073D01. The sequence continues at coordinate 215,846 of NZ_KV821031.1, forward strand.
CTGGATGCGCATTGGACATCGCAAAGGATCTTCCGGAGGGAGCTATGAGTCCGACATCGTTAAAATAATCCACGAAACAGAAGGTTTCCTGCGTTGTCACACCCAGCTTCGCTTTGATGAACTCGAGACCAGTACCTTTGTCTACGTTTGGTGGCATGATGTCGCACCAGTCTCCGGAGGATTCAAGCACCTCGAGTTCAGGAAACTCATTGCGGATGTAGTCCCACGGACCATGGGAGGGGTCCTCTGGCTGGTAAATGGACATGTTCACAACGTTATTCAGGTCGACATCAGCGAGAGAATCTACAACCGCTAGGTGTGTGGTGTAGTGGGTGAGAAATTCGAGGAATTCAGGATCGCGGGGGGCTACGGTGCGTTCAGGAAAGTGCATGATCACCCAGAGTTTCTGAGGGTATGAGGCCGCTGCTTCAAGCACTCTGGTGGCGACTTCAGGTTCAATCCTCGCTACGGTTTCCACAACTCCATGGGACGAGAGGACACAGCCGTTTCCTGCAAGGAAATAGTCGAGAGCAGGGGACTGCCCTGGAGGGGTGAACAAACCTCTCAACGTAGGCAGGGAACGGCCGGAGGCGGGGAGGAAAATGATTGCATCTTCTGAACGGCGGCTCCTGTTTTCTTCTGCAATGTCGTCCATGAGATCCCAGAACCCATCTGGTAATTTCCCCGATGGCGTCAGGAGGGTGCCGTCCATATCGCAGGCGAGAAGCTTCACAGTTCGCCGTCCTTCATGAGTTTTCGTAGAACAGTGATCACTCCGTTGTCGGCGTTCGAAGGAGCGATGTGCGTCGCTATCTCCTTGACCTCCGGGTGCCCATTTTCCATGCCATATGATGTTCCCGCAGCAGCCAGGAGTTCGTAATCGTTGAGGTAGTCACCAAAGGCGATGACCTGATCTTTCTTCAAAGCCAATGCGTCACATAGGTCAGCAATAGCGATTCCTTTGTGAACTCCGGGCGTCATGATATCGGTCCAATGCTGACCGGAAGTGACGACTGTCAGCTCTGGAAGAATTTCGGACATCAGTGGGGTGGTGTTGTCCTCGGCAGAGTCAAAGTCGTAGACGGCGATTTTGATGACATCGTCGGTAGCGTAGCGAGACAGCTCCGGAGCGAGCTCGAGGGAACGGTAATACTTGGAGCATTCGGCGAGGAACTCCTCGTCGCTACGGGTGACATAGGCGGTGGAGGGGTGGCATAAGACGAGTCCGAAGTTTGGATCGTCCATGTCTTCCACGGCAGCAAGCAAACGTTGTGTGTACTCAACGGGAATTGTATGGGTGGCGATTATCCGCCCGCCGACTGCGACCACGGCACCGTTTTCGGCAATGAACGAATCGGTAATCCCCTCGAATTGGCCTCGGAGGGTTGCGAGTTGTCGGCCTGAAGCCGGGACAATTTTTACTCCTTTGCCAATGAGCTCGTGGGCGAGCTCGGGAAACTCAGCGGGGATATCACCTTCTGGCGTTAGCAGAGTGCCATCCATGTCCAAGGCGACGAGACGAAAAGCCACCGTAATCCTTTCCTATGCGTGGGTTCGCGTGTTTCTAAAGCGAACAGTACGCGTCTTGCTGTGGGAGCGTTGATTGCTTATGTTATCGACCGACACGTAACCATAGGAGCTACCTCCACAGTGGGACGTATCGGGAACCTGTAGATGTCTACCTTCGCGTTACGAGTTTAATGTGAAAGGTCATCCATCTGTGTTCACGTTCTGCACATTCAGACTACCGAACAAACGTGAGGCTTCATGCTCCTATGTGGCTGATTAACGAGGAATGCCCACGAACGTTCATGCGTAGCTTCGGGTAAGAGCAGGCTCATAACAGCTCATAACTAGCTAGCAAGTCTCTAGCAAGTCGCAGGTCCACTGCTCACGTGGCTGTGGCCGTTGTGACTTCGCCGTTGTGTGGTTGGCCTGTCATGCACGTGGCTGTAGAGTGCGCGTGGTGGAGCACAGTCCAGCGATGACATGGTTGGGGTGAGTGGTAGCTGGGCTCAACGCTGGCAAAAAATAAGCGGCACGCATCGCGCGTGCCGCATGATGGATTCGTGTGTTTTAGAAGAACATCAGGATCGCGGTAATGAGCCAGAGAGCGGAGAAGATTCCGCCATACATCGGAAGCTTCTTCGCAGCCTTCGTAAGGTGGAAGCCCGAAAGGTCAATGGGATCCGAACCGGCCTCTGCAAGACCGAGCTGGTGAATGCACTTCGTCTGCAGGGGGAGTATCAGGAAGAAGAGGATTGCCCAAGCGATAAGAGAGAGCAGAATTCCTGTGTGGATCAGGTAGTAGGACTTGTACGTCGCCCAGTCACTGACCATGACCGCAAAGCCAAGAAGAGGAACGAGGAGAGACCCCATTCCGTAAACGCGGGTGATGCGGTGCAGGAGACTAGCAGTCCCCTTGGCGCGGTCCTTGCCGTTGTCAGCCTCGAGCGCGTACTTGTGGAAAGTTGAAACAGCGACGGTCACTGGACCCAGAAATAGGATCGCGGCGACAACATGCAGAATAGTGAAAAGTGTGGTCACTCGGAGAGGCCTTTCGTTCTGATTTGTGAGCCCAGAGCGACATTGTTTTCCGCCTGGACCATTTTGCTAACCCAAAACGCTCGTGGGTTTTGGACCCCATCACTCTAGCGACATTTGTAAAAAATCTCGAATAATGCACTGCTTCTTAAGAGTATTCTTATCTGCTTCCGGGAGGGGAAGACCGTAGGAGGAAGCAACGGCTGACACTCTCCGCGCGTACCAGCATCGTGCCCATCTGTTTGGTGGTAGCCACTCGTTCGGGAGGTGATCTGACTTAGCCTGATTCTGCTGTTTCGAAACTATAACCAGGTTAAGGGGATCGTTGGCAAATGCGATGCGTTTTTGTTCGCTCCACGCAAAGGCCCCCAAGTCCCATGCTGCCGATAGAGGAATGACGTGATCGAGTTCAAGAGCACTCCGCGATGTAATGTGGTCTCCCGAATAGGGGTCGACACTACTGCCACCGTCGAGTTGGCACGTCTTTTTGTTGAGACGAGCGCCGGGTATAGAAACAGCAATGACAAGTTCACGGGTTGTGCAGGCTCTCGCTGAAGCCCAGCCATGCCCAAACTCATCACGGGAATACCCAAGGACATGCACACGAGGTGGTGTCGTGCTGACTGTGCCTATTGTCGCCTGTACGGGTGGTAGATGACGGACAAGATCGAATCTGTGTTGCTGTTTGGTAGAAGCAATGGTGGCCATGTTGGAATCGTCGAAAAGCGGTGAGAAGACCACAGCAGTGGGAACGGATGAAGTGAGAGTCAGCGCCAGCGTGATCGTAAGCAAAATGCGTCGGAAAATCTTCACACCGGTTAGACGATGCGCGGGCACCTATCGGTTCCCTCCGGCGGGGTGGTGTATTCCACCATCCCGCCCAGCGAGAGCTACGCGCGGTAGAGTTTTTCCTTCCGCGACCGAATCTGTGCTGCAGTGTTAAGCCTCAAAATCACCCGACACTGCCAGCGTCTTGGCCTGGTCAAACTCGTCAAGAATGTGCGTTGACGGAGACTTGGTGAGAAGAGACACGACGATAAGGACGAGGCCCGCGCCGATAAAACCCGGGACGATTTCATATAGCCAGTCGCTGAGAACCGAATTTCCCCAGGCGAATACGATAACCGTTCCTGTGATCATCCCTGCAATAGCCCCCGGAACCGTCAGTCGCTTCCAGAACAGTGATGCGAGGATAACAGGGCCGAAAGCTGAACCAAAGCCAGCCCAGGCGAACCCAACGAGGCTCAGAATCGAATCGCTGGGATTGATAGCGAGTAAGGCTGCGATGATTGCCACAGCAACGACAGCGGTGCGAGACAAGTTCATGAGGAGACCGTCGGAAAGCGTACGCTTTGTGGTGATTTTGTATAGGTCCTCAATGAGGGCCGACGAGACGACCAGGAGCTGTGAGGCCATCGTCGACATGATAGCTGCGAGGACTGCAGTGAGCACCAGACCGCCAATCAACGGATGGAAAAGCATCCGGCCCATGTCAAGGAAGATAGTCTCGTAAGACGTTTGATCCGTCACCGTGTGGTCAGGGTATGCACCGAAGAAGACCGTGCCGACAAGAGCCGTACCAGCGGCTCCCAGCGCGCAGATGACCATCCAGAACACTGTCACGAACATCCCGGAGCGTGCCTCCTTGGGGGAGCGCAGAGCCATGAACCGGACAATGATGTGTGGCTGGCCGAAGTACCCGAGGCCCCAAGCGAGGTTACCGATGATTGCCGCCGCAGAAATGCCACTGAACAAAGAGAAGTACGTCGGGTTCCCACTCGGATGCGGACCGTAGGGGTGTTGTGTCGCGTAGCTGAAGATATCGTAATCTCCGCCGATGAGGACGTACGCGCCGATAGGAACAAGCACCAGCGCACCGAACATAATCATGCCCTGGACGGTATCGGTGTAGCTAACAGCAAGGAACCCACCGATAAATGTGTACGCCACCGTAACGAACGCGATGATGAGCATGCCATCGAGATACGACCCGCCAAAAGTAGATTCAAAGTACTTACCGCCGGACACCATGCCACTGGAAACATAGAACGTAAAGAACACCAAGATGACGAGGGACGCGACGATGCGCAACACATGCGATGAATCACGCAACCGATTCTCCAAGAAGCTGGGAATCGTAATCGAGTTGCCGGCGACCTCCGTGTACGCGCGTAGTCGCGGTGCTACCATCCGCCAGTTCACCGCTGCGCCGATGCAGAGACCGACGGCAATCCAGATCTCGGACAAGCCTGTGACAAAAAGCGCGCCGGGTAGCCCCATGAGGAGCCACCCACTCATATCCGCAGCACCTGCGGAAAGAGCGGCGACAACCGGGCCGAGAGAACGACCGGCGAGCATGTATTCGTCATAGCGATCCGTCTGCCGGTAGCTCCAATACCCAATTGCGAGCATGAGGAGCATATACAGGATGATTGCGATAATAAACCATGTGTGTTCGGTTATTGAGACGTTCATAGGGGTCTAAACCTTTCCTCGGCGGCGCACCTGTTACTGGTGGGTACAAGAGATCTCTAGAACTCTAACTAACCACGAAAGTTTCATTAAGTGAAATGAAGTTTCCAAATTGTGACCAAGATGCGCCAGCTGTTGTTACTGTTTTGCGGAAAAAAGGGGAAGATGCGGAAAGAAGCATTCTGCCGCATGTTTTTCTGTTCATAAATGATGGACATGGGCCAAAGTGCGTAGCGGGGAATTCAACCACATGTGCCACGCCACATTGGGTGTATGCGCAGCCGACGGTTTGGTATGTGGAGGAAACGACCTATAGCCAGGCACACGAGTAGTCACCGTGCGGTCCCTAGCGATCACGTATGGCAAATACCAGGCACGTAGGAAGCCGCCACGATAAACAGCGCTCTCAATGCTTGCATCACATGTGGGCAATCCCAACTATGGCTTCGGTGTACATTTGTTCTAAACCGATACGGGACGTGAGATGCGCGCCTGGTAAAAAGGAGTCTATGGTCGCCTTTAAATTGCACGGACTTTTCGAGCCTTCCGGTGGGCTCCGTCTATGGATTGAACGGGTGATTGGGCACAAGGTGGTAAGGCCCGATGAGGTTCCAGACCAGACTTTTCCGCCAGCGATTGAAAACCTTGTCTCCAGGCACGCCTTTACGAGACTGTACAGCGCGGTTCTTCTTACCCCCAAAGAAAACAAAGTTAGTTTGCGGATCCCCACAGCAGCTCTCGCTCCGAAGGAAGCAATCCTCCTCCTGGAGGAGGTCTACTCGGCGGGGACAAGCCGAGGCATCCCGAAGGATCAGAAGGATTCGCTGGCACCTGACCTGTGGTGGCTAGCCACGATGGTTGCGGGACTTGGCCGCTTTGTTGATGCAGGCCGCGTTGTTATTCGGTGTTCATTCCAAGACGATGCATGGTGGCCAGAATGGGAGCTGACTAGGTCTGTCGAAGAACGCACCTGGCTTGCCGCCATGCAGGCTGCTGCACCAGGAATCATCGTCTTGAACACACCAACTAACGCCGCCGAGACTGTGGCGCGCCACTGGGTCCACTGGATCACTAATGCGGCTTTGGCAGACGAAGTGGATAAAGCGCGTCCGTATGATCTCCACCCTTTTTTGCAGTCGCTTCTCACAAGCAGTCCCCTGGGACGGTTCAGCCCGCACGTCATTACCAATCTGAATAAGTGGAAGGATACCCTCACTTCCACTGCGGTCTCACTGGTGTTCCTCGTAGAAGAGGGGGCGGATGATTCTCTCAGTGACAGTCCATGGATCGTGCGTACGAAAGTGAGGGAGGGGACCGCAGTTCTCTCACCCGTCCGCATCGGCCAATACGATCAGGGGACAAAGCGCAAAATAAAAGAACTGCATTCGAAGGCAACCGCCATCACTTCGCTGTTGGACCCCACTGCACACGGTCGCGGGACTGCCCGGACTCTTGATGATGGCGATTGGGACCTGCAGCTGACAACGGAAGAGATCCTCGCTTTTGTCAATGAAGATGTAGACGAGCTTAAGGCGGCCGGGTTCGAGGTGCTTTTCCCACGCGCCTGGACGAGTGCATCTGTGAAGGCGAAGATTCGTACGCAGAGCTCGGACGAGGCGCGCGTGACAGGCCCGGCGAAGTTCGGTCTAGATAACATTGTCGCCTACGATTGGCATCTGTCTGTGGGAGACACTGAGCTCACGGATGCGGAGATGCGGGAGCTCATCCATTCGAGCACGGATCTTGTAAAAATCCGTGGCTCGTGGGTGCACGTGGACGGCGCATCGCTGAGGCGAGTACGTGAATATATGGCGGAACTCGCCGGCCATGATATTGACGCTTTGCAAGCCAAGATTGAAAAGCTCAACTGGAAAATTGTTGAGGCGAAAAAACCCGACAATGTGACCCCCTCCGGTCACAATTCGGTGCTGGAAGGCCTGTTGAAGGAGCGTGACAAGGCCGAGGAAGAACTGGAGAATCTGCTCACCGCAGACAACGTTGAGGGTGAAAGCTCCATCGAGAGAATTCGTGCGCTTGCACTCCAAGAGGCGAACAACAAGGATCTGCAGTTCACCGGTAACTCGTGGACTGCGTCTCTCGTTGGTACAGGTTTCCAGGTCGCACCCGAGCCTGTCGATCTCCCTCCAACTGTCACCGCTACGTTGCGCCCCTACCAGGAACGTGGCGTGGCCTGGCTCGCCTGGATGTCCTCGAGGAATCTCGGGGCGGTGCTTGCCGACGACATGGGGCTGGGGAAGACTCTTCAGGTACTGAGTCTTATTGCCTACGAGCGTGAGCAGGATCTGCAGCGCCCGCCCACGCTAGTCGTCGCTCCTACGAGTGTGATCAGTAACTGGAAAGCGGAGGCTGAGCGATTCGTTCCCAGCCTTAAGGTGGCTCTCCACCACGGTTCCTCGAGGAAGAAAGGGGAAGAGCTGGCCCGTCAGGTTCAGGACCTGCATATCCTCGTCACATCCTATGGAACGGTGGTGCGGGATTTCCTTGAATTGCAAAAGCTAGAGTGGGACCACGTCATCGTTGATGAGGCGCAAGCGATCAAAAACACGTCAACGACAACTCATCGCGCAGTGCGGTCAATCCATCCACGACAGCGGATTGCTCTCACAGGTACCCCGGTGGAGAACCGGCTTTCGGAGATGCGCGCTATCTTGGATTTTTGTAATCCTGGCATCCTCGGATCTGCAACTTTTTTCCGCAACCACTTCGCCCGACCGATTGAAAGAGATAAGGATTCCGATCTCGCCCGGCGCTTCCAAGCACTCACCCAGCCTTTTATTTTGCGTAGGTTGAAGACCGATACCGCCGTTATCGACGAATTGCCGGAGAAACGTGAACAGGTGATCACCGTGAAGATGACCCCGGAACAGGCTGCGTTGTACAAGAGCTACGTTGACGATGTGCAGCGTAAGCTCCAAGAGCAGAAGATGGGTGGTATCCAGTACCGCGGAATCGTTCTTGCATCACTCACGCGTATTAAGCAGATCTGCAATCACCCTGCTCACTTCCTTGGCGATGGTTCAGAAATGACACATCACGGGAAGCACAGGTCCGGAAAGGTAGAGAAACTGATGGAGATCGTCGACGCAGCTCTACTGCGTGAACGGCGAGTTCTCATCTTCACTCAATACACGGCGTTCGGCACGATGCTGCAGCACTACCTTGCTGAGCGAACCGGGATTGACATTCCTTTCTTACATGGGGGAGTGCCTCAGAAGATGAGAACACGGATGGTTGCCGACTTCCAGAGCGAGGGTGGCCCACCCATCTTCATTCTCTCCCTGAAGGCAGGCGGAACGGGGTTGAACCTCACCGCTGCAACGGAAGTTGTGCATATGGACCGCTGGTGGAATCCCGCCGTGGAGGACCAAGCCACCGACCGTGCCTATCGCATTGGCCAAGAGAGCGATGTTCACGTGTACAAGATGGTTGCCGCCGGTACCCTGGAGGAGAAAATCCAGAAGGTGCTGGAAGAGAAGACAGCACTTGCTGGTTCCGTCGTCGGAACGGGTGAAGGATGGATTACAGAGCTCGATCCGCAACAGCTCAGCCAGCTCATGGCCTATCGCTCTGAGGCAGAAAGGACCGCCCACGATGTCACACGATTCTAGTGAACCGCCTTACTCTGCAAATCGACCAGGATCGAGGCGGAATCGACGGTCCCAGGATAACGTCATCTACGCCAATTTCCGCAAGAATGGGGCTCTCGATCGAGCACGCGCATTGGCCAATAAGTACGCGGAGGCGAAATCTGCTTCACCGCAAAACGAGTTGAGCCAGCCGATCGCCCGGTTCATTATGGACGCAGTTCAGTCGAACGCCGAACCAGGCCGTTTTGTCCGCGGCATGGATTATTCCAAACAGGGGCGCGTTCTCCCGAATATTCGCTTGGACACAGGCGCTGTCCACGCGTATGTAGCGGGCTCCCAGAATGAGCCGTTTGATGTCGCGATAGTTTTCCCTCGCCGTTCCCCAGACGAGATTGCGCGACTTGTTGAAATCTTGGCGTCGCGTCCCACGCTGCTGCATGAGGGCGTTTTAGAAGGTGAGGTTCTTGGCATCATTGCAGCCAGGGATAGCTCAGAATTTGTCTACCGATGCACGTGCCCTGATTCTGCCCGCGTCTGCAAGCACATCGTCGCGGTGGCGCACCAGCTGGCGCTCATTCTCGATGACGATCCGAAGAAGGTTTTTGACATCCGCGGAGTGGACGTTCGTGAGCTCGAACAATCGGTTTCCGCATCTGTTGCCACGTTGTCTGAGCGGAGAGCCGTGGAGTCGACGGAGACCTTTTGGGAAGGTGGCGCACTGCCAGATCTTCCACGTCCGCGGAAAGCTCCTGCTGTCAGTGATGGTGACGATACATTCCTCCGTGAGGCATTCAAAGCGATCTCCTATACCAGCATCGATCAGATGCGGGCGGTCAGTGACCTAGAAGATCTCTACTACGTGCTTACAAAGGATATGGATTAAGTCTTTACCGAGAGAATAGGAATGCGATCCGTACTGACGGTACAGATGAGCACTCTGCTTCTGCCTCATTTCCCTCTAGCTGGTGGGGAACAGAAGCTGCTATGGAGTATGGTGCGCACGCGCCGACCCCGTGTTATCCCCACCGATTGGGGGGTTGTTTTCCAGGGATTGGGTTGCCGGTGATGCCCATAGGCGGTGGGTATGGTTCCGCAATGTGACGGGCCAGGGCACGTTCTTATCTGATTTAGTTCACTGCTTACTTTTCCGATATCTCTCGTGGTGTAGCTGGGAGTAAAGGGGGTGGGAGATAAACAGTTTGTGTTCGAAAAGTCGAGCAGTCGCGTGTACACGGTGCGTAGTGTGGAAAGCACAGATCCGAATGCGATTGAACATAGACAATGATCACTAGTTGTAGTGGAGGACAGAAACTGATTCACCCGGACGCTGCAGAAGCCCAGTTGCCTTGGGACTTTACTATTTGTATGTACGTGTTTTATGTGTACGTATGTGCACGACCAGTGTCATCCCCGTGCCATCCCCGTGGATTGCATGAGTAACAGGCGTGGGATGGAAGCTTCTGAACTGTGCCACTGTGTGACTGTGTGACTGTGCCACTGTGCCACTGTGCTACTGCGAGACTGGAGAAAGGAGATGGCAGTGAAATATTCGTTTATCCATACCTCGGATTGGCAGCTGGGAATGCGACGCTGGTTCCTCGGGGAGGAGGGGCAGGCCCGCTACGGACAAGCACGCATCGATGTCATCGAAAAGATGGGTAGGTTGGCGCGAGAACGAGGATGCGATTTTATCGTTGCCGCCGGCGACAACTTCGACTCAAATATGGTGTCGGACATGACCTTTAGGCGCGCTGAAGCCGTTTTCGCCGGTTTGGGGGTGCCTCTCTTGTTACTTCCTGGAAATCACGATCCTGCGTCCCCGGACTCAATTCTCGCCCGTCTGTCCACGTCAGAGAGTATTGGTAACACCGCCGTCATTGTTTTGGACTCTGCCGATCCTGTGGAAGTCATTCCTGGGGTCGAAGTGGTAGGGGCACCGTTGAAATCTAAGGCAGCGGCGACAGATCTCGTTGCCGAAGCATGCTCCGCGCTGATTCCGGTGGGTGGTGAGAGCAGTACGTGTCTATCCCGCGTGTTACTCGCCCATGGGCAGGTGGAATCGCGTAGTAATGAGCAGGATGTCGGTCTCATTGACCTGCACGCTGTAGAGGATGCCGTATCGAGGCGCGTTGTGGACTATGTGGCCTTCGGCGATACCCACTCCACGACCCAGCTAGACAGTCGCGGTCGAGTCTGGTTCAGCGGTTCACCGGAACCCACAGACTTTAAGGAAGTGCCTGGCGGAGGCGGGGAGAACAACTCGGGCAATGTGCTGCTCATCACCGTCGAGGTTCCCGACGACCCGACGAACGCCACGGGGAATCGCTCTATGGCTGAGGTCGTCAACGTGGAAGTAGAGACAATCCCGATAGGAACGTGGACTTTTGAAGCCATTACCCGTCACGTGGATGGAACAGCAGACGTGGAAAGCTTTGTCGAAGAGCTAGAGGCTTATCCCGACAAGCCTCATACCGTCATCAAGTACGCCCTCATTGGGGCAGCATCGCTGGCGGATCACGACTATTTAGCTACGTCCCTGGAACGTTTGACTCCACAGTTTGCTGCGCTATATGAACGTGAACGACTCCATGACCTAGCAGTTGAGCCGACCGCTGAAGATATGGATGCGGTGGAACTGAAGGGATACACACGTGGAGCCTTTGATGAGCTTCGTGAAGGCGCACGCCTCGGCGATGGTGTTGACGCTCAGGCATTGAAAATTCTGTACAGGCTGACAAACGCGAGGTAAAAACATGTATTTAACGTCACTTGCGGCGCAGTACCTGGGTCCGCTGACTTCGTTTCAACTGGACGGTATTAGCCCTACCGGTGTCACCATCATTCATGGGGACAACGAAAAAGGCAAGTCATCCATCATGCAGGCAGTAAAGATTGCGCTAACAGAAAAGCACACCTCTACTAAGGGCTGGATTAAGGCGCTCGCAACAGCTGGTGCGGGGGAGTCCATTCGTATTGAACTGGGAATGAACATTGATGGCATCGACACGATTGTAAAGAAGAAGCTGAATGGCGGTGCCAAGGCGAGTCTTGCGTTTCCGGGAACTCTGCGCCCGACTGCGACAGGGACTGATGTCCACGACGAGTTGCAGAAACTGCTGCAGGAAAACGTTGACCTAGACCTCGCCCACGAGCTGTTTATCGAGCAGGGGACAATTGATACGCAGGTGGATGCGTTGGCGATTTCCTCTGTTCAAAAGGCGTTGGATAGTGGCGCAGAACAGCCTGCCTCAGGGGAGACTGATCTTGTTGCCTCGGTGTGGGAGGAAGCCAGAGAATACCTCACTCCCTCCGGTTCGCCTAAAAAATTCGTCAAGGATGCGGAAAAGAATGCCGATGTCGCGCGGGCGCACTGCGAGGAGTTGAAGCGAAAAGCCCGCGCTATGGACGAGACCGTTGAAGGGATTGCCCGCCTGCGCCGTTCCATCGACGAGTTTCATGAGACGCTTCCCAAGCTGAAGAAGGATGTTCGAGGGTGGGAGGAGAAAAAGGAGGCTCTCGCAGAGCTTGAAAAAGCAGTCCGTGATGCTACTGCTGTGGCGGTGGAGGCGCGTCACCGCTCGGATAGCGTGAAGAACGCATGTGAACAGCGTCGAAAAGCTATCGCCGAGGCCGAGGAACGCAAGCAGACACTTGTCCAGGACAGTGAGATCCTGACCGATCTGGAGCAGAAAGCCGCGAGCATTGCAGAAAAGGTTGCGGCTGCTCAGGAGAGAAAAACCGGAGCTCAAGAAAGCGCGAAGAAAGCCCGTGCCGCAGTGCGCGTTGCCGAGCGCGCTATCGAAAGGAATCATCTGCATGAGGAGCGGGATCGTCTCGCGCGAGTGGTAGAAAAGGCTCGCGAAATCAGTGAATCCATTGCCGAGAAGAAGGCGACGTTGGCTGCCGTTAGTGTGACCACGGCGAACCTTCGAGCCCTGGAGAAGGCTGAGTCCGATGCAGAGGTTGCCCGCGCGACACGCGAGGCAGCCGCCGCCACGGTGACCTTACATAACGAGACCGATGAGCCCTTATCGCTTCGCATTGATGACGAGGACGTTACCCTCGACGCAGAAGATTCGTCGCTTCCCGTCGCCTCCTTGCGGACTATTCGCTACCGGGGGCTGCGTGCGAGCGTGCAACCGGCACGCGGGGCGGACAGTCTCAATGCAACAGTCGAGAAGGCGGAGGGGAAGCTCGCTGAGCTTTTGGAATCCGTGAACTGTGCCACTGTCGAGGAAGCCCGCGCAATCCATGATCGCGATGAAGCGACGCTGCGTGAGATCGAGAAGCTGGAGCTGCAGAGGAAGGAAATCGTCGGAGATTCTCCTTTAGACCAGAGCCAAGCCGAACTTGACAGGCTCACCCGCGTGTTGCGTGAAGAAGACGAGTCCACGATGAGCACAGGTGGCACAGATGCTGGTGGCGCTGATGACACCACCAAAGCTGCGGCGGATAGAGGGGAAACAAGCCCAGAGAAAAGCATTGAGGAGCTGCGCGACGAAGCCGATGAAGCAGACAGACAGTTGGAAATTGCAGAAGCTGCACTTTCCACCCTGCAAAATTCGACGGCGCCGGTTGATTATGCGGTACACAAGAAGTCGGTGGAGCGCTCGGAAGCTGAATACCAGCGGATTGCGCAGCAGGTAGCCGCAGAAGAAGAGGCACAGTCGCTGGCGGATCTGGAAAAGTCGTCGGCGACCGTAGCTGCGGAAGCCTACGAGGCCGAACAGTTCGTTCGGGTCAAGGAGGCTGAGCTTTCCGACGCTCAACCTGAGCTCATCGACGGTCGGTTGGACGTCGCCCGCTCAAAGGTGGAAAATGCCGTGTCGGGCTGCCAACAGGCAGAAATCCAATTGGCAGCGAAGACAAGCGAGGTCGAAAGCGCCCGCGGACTCGCAGAGGAGGTCGATGAGGCGGAAGCGGAGGCAAAGGCCGCGGAAGACAAGAGCGCACGCCTTTCCTTCCGCGCCACCGTGTACGCCCGCCTGCTTGCCGTGCTCGAGCAGCATAAAAAGCAAGCCTACGATGCGTATGCTGAGCCTCTTACCAAGGCTATCAACGACCTAGCCACCGTCATTTTCGGTCCTGATGTGCACTTCACGTTGGATGAGAACATGAAACTGGCTCAGCGGGTTGAAGACGGAGTTGCGATTGGTATTGAGCAGCTTTCTGGCGGTGCGAGGGAACAGCTGACACTCATCGTCCGATTGGCACTTGCCGAGGTTGCTGCGCGCAATGGTGAGCAAGTACCGATCTTTATCGATGATTTTCTTGGCCATTCGGACCAACAGCGTTTGGATGATATGGCTGCCTTGATTAACCGCATCTCATCCCGACACCAAATTTTCATCCTCACCTGTTTCCCCTCACGCTTCAGTGGGGTCAGAAATGCTCGCACCGTGTCGATCGATGAGCTCACGGCGCGTACTCCCGAAATCACCTTTTAACCAGTAACAGGGAAGTGCGCTAACCGGTAACAGGGAACGGTGGCGTTGTTTGTCCTTGTGAAGAGGATGACGAAGTGATCGTGGGAAACGCTTTGCGCAGACAGAAAGGGGGTGGCCTGCATTGCAGGCCACCCCTTGTGTTTTTCCTTTGAACAGTCATGACGACTGCTCCGAGGAATGATGCCGCTAGGCGTTCTTGAGCGCAGAACCCTCGATTACGATGTTAATCTTTTCTCCGACGAGGACGCCACCGCCGTTGAGCGGAGCTTGAAAATCAATGCCGAAGTCCTTGCGGTTGAGCTTGGTAGAAGCTTCGAAACCCAGGCGGGTGTCGCCGTTCTGATCCTCCTGAATTCCGAGAACCTCGACATCGAAAGTGACCGGCTTGGTTACACCCTTGATGGTGATGTCGCCGGAAACAGTGCCCTCGGTGCCATCGCCGACTTCAGCACCAGTGATCGTGAAAGTGAGCTCCGGGTGATTGTCCACATCGAAGAAGTCGGCGCTCTTGACGTGCTCATCGCGCTGTTCGTTTGCCGTATCGATGGAGGCAGCTTGGGGACAGTGGCGGACCCCTCAACGGTGTCATCGGCGACGGTAAAGCTGGACTCGAAGTCCTTGAATACGCCGTGAACCTTGGTCACCATTGCGTGGCGAACGGTGAATCCGACGGTGGAGTGAACAGGGTCAATGGTGTAGTTGCCATTCAGATTGGACATGGTTTATCTCCTTCGGTTGGTGTGTTTGAGGTGTATTGACGTTTTTCGCATCGCATAGAGAGCCGTGCAGTTCGTACCGCTCTCGGTGGCTCCCTGTGCGGTGGTTCCAAGTTTATACAAAAAGAGGGACATATCAATAAAAAGTGAATGATTTGTAGAATTTTTGCTTTCGTGAGGTGTGACCTTAAGGTATGGGGTATGACTGAACCCCGCTGGCTTACAGACGACGAGCAGCACTTGTGGCGTCTACTTCTTGACGCCGAACGTGCTGCGAACCGTTGCATAGAAGAAACACTCCAGTCCGGTCATCAGATCACAGCACCAGAGTTCTCAGTGTTGGTCGCGCTGTCGGAAGCGGAGGATCGGATGCTGCGCCTCCGCGATTTGTGCTGCCAGCTTCGATGGGATCGGAGTCGCACGTCGCACCAGGTAACGAGGATGGAACGTCGCGGGCTTGTCGAGAAATGCAAGTGTGAAGGCGATGCGCGGGGTGTCGAGGTCAAGCTCACTGAAGATGGAATGCGGCGCCTAGAGGCTGCTGCTCCCGATCATGTTGAAAGCGTTCGTCGGGTCATCTTTGACAATATTGATGACCAGGACATCGATGTGCTGACACGATTCTTCACCCGCGTACGCGATTCCTACACGCGACCAGGCGCGCCCGTGCGGGGGAAAACCTGCGAGGAAAAAGACTGCGCGGAATAGCTGAGGCAGTGGGTAAGCCTCAACCTCATCATAGCCGGGTCTCACGCTCCAGTAGCTGAGCGGGATCCGCCTTTCTATGCTTGACGTCCCCTGCGCATGCCTGTGTGCAATCGTCTCGACACCAGCGACCGGGGCCTTTTCCACAGCATCATTAGAGGTCGGGAACCCAAAGGCCGGGAATTCCGTAGCTAAATAAGTGTTCTGGATTGAGGGGGAAGCGCTGCGTGATTCTGCCGGCAGACAAAAATGCACCGCGTAAAAGCGGTGCATTTTTTTGTGCCCCCGACACGAATCGAACGTGCGACCTTCGGTACCGGAAACCGACGCTCTATCCCCTGAGCTACGAGGGCAACGTCTTGAAATTGTAGTCGCCACCATGGAGCCAACAAAATCCTCGCGCAATGACGGGGGGAAAAAGCCGTATTCTCCAGCGGACGAGAGGCAAACGGTTATCCTTTCGCGCCTCCGCCCGGGGAGGAGATGAGGCGGCTGTTAGCGCTCTTGGGCGCGCAAAGACTCCAAGGAATCCTGAGCGATGAGCGGAGTAGGCAACCCCACAGTGATGTGATCCGTGGACGGCTTACCCGTGGCAAAGTAATCCACAACGACCTTGTCCACATCCGGGTGGTTGAATCCGAGCCAGCCGTGGTTGTATCCGTCAACGGTAACTACCTGACCATTCATACGCTGCGCCAGAGGTCCGTACACATCAAACGGTGTCTGAGGGTCATTTGTACCCTGGATCTGGAGAGGACGTTCCTTCAGCTTCGAGCCGTCGATGGGGATTTTGGAGACTACGGGGGCTGCCCCATTGCAGCTCATACCCGATGCAACGGAATTCGCGGCGAGCCAGAAAATGTCCCCGTTGACAAAGCTGTTCCAGAGGAACGCTGGGATGCGGGTCGGATCTGTGGGCGACATGTTTTCATTGCAGATCATCAAGCCCTGCACCAGCTGTGACTGAACAGCAAGCTCCTTGGCTTTTTCGGTGCCTTGGAGTTCTGTCATCGAGGGCGTGGGAGTGAATCCGCCGATCATGGATGCCAGATACGGCCATGCCCACGACTCGGGCATAAGGATGCGGGACAGCCCAAGAGTTGGCGATTGGGACTGATTTCCACCATTTACCAGTTGGTTGAAGAAGTTGTCAGCGACGGCTTTATGCGGTGCGACCGTGTTATTCACCGGGATCCACGCCGGATCCATATCTCCTGGCTGTGCAGGAGGTGGAGTTACAGTTGGAGTGGTACCGGACTCGTTAAACACCTTCTTGGACCAGGCGTTGTACACCTTGAGTGGTGTATCGCCGAGGTGATACATCTCGTCATTTTCGGCAACCCAGCTAAAGAAAGCGTTCAGATTGCTGAGGTAGCGGGGTGACTGGGCAAGGAGGATATCGCCCCAGAACTTTTCCGGTGGCAAACCAGAGTCAAGGACGACCTTCCCCGTGTGCTCGGGGTACAGCGTGGCATAGCGGCTTCCCAGAACCGTGCCGTAGCTCAGGCCAATGATATCAATTCGGTAGACACCCAAGGCTGACCGTACGGCTTCCCAATCAGACGCGTTGTTGTCCGTGGTAAGAGACGTTGCATAGTCCGGGTTGCAGATGTTTCTTGAGATGGCGCCACTGGAGCTGAGCTGGTCGGTAATAGGCGCAGCTGCTGCAGCCTGCAAGTCACACTCGACCGGCGTTGATCCCTCTAAACCGCGAGGTTCCACGCCGATGATGTCATAGTGTTCGCGTAATTCGTTGGGGAATGTGAAGACTTTGCCGCCGAGTGTGGCGTAGTTAGACCCGCCTGGACCACCAGGGTTATAGAAGATAGTTCCTTTCTTGGCTCCGGTTGCGGGGAGCTTAATGAAGCCCACTGAGATCCGGGGTCCGTCTGGATTCTCCCGTTGCAGTGGAGCATCGGTGCGTCCGCATGTTGCATCTTCGCGTATCACAGACTCCGGGCAGTTTTCCCACGATACAGGGGAAGCTGAGGCGATAGGAAAGGCGGAAACTGTGAGTGCGAGCGCTGCAGAGGCGCTGGCGAGAGTTGCTACCAGTTTACGGAGCACAGGTATTCCTTTCATGTCGGTTAGGGGGTTCTGTTTATCCATTGTACTGGCGTACCCATGTGACAGTGTTCGGCTGCCTGCAGGCAACCAAAGGGTGAAGAGGAGAGTGTGGACGTCTCCGACACACGGGAAAGGGGCGAAGAGATGCTCCCGGTGGGAGCGCTACGGACAGAACTAGGGATGCTCTTAGGACTGAGCTTCTGCAATTCGCAAGAGCTAGCAAGGACGAGGGCAGTAATTGAATATGGTGAAACGCCACCAAGGGAGTTGGAGAGGAGTTTCGCGGGGTGTACCTGTGGTTAGAGTGGCACGTTCCGAGTAGCTGAGTGCCTATGAAGCTGTATGGGCACGTGTGCTGATGCGCCGAGAAGACAAGCATGCGGGTACACGATGACGGAGTGAAAGGGAGGTGGACGTCAGGCGGGGTGCGCCACCGGGCACCCAAAAGCCCCCGCTTCATTAAGCGGGGGCTTGGAGCAAGAGTGCGAGAACCTATTTCACCACGAACACGATGAGGGTACGTGGGCCGTGCACACCCTCCACGCGGGAGAGCTCGATGTCACTGGTGGCCGACGGGCCGGACACCATGGTGATCGGGGTGCGGTGATCGAGGCGATCGATCATCTCCGGCACCGAGTACACAACCGAGTCGGGGCGCACAATGCACAGGTGAACGTCGGGAACAAGTGTCAGCGCGCGACGGCCACACAGGTCACCGGATTCGAGGCAGATGGTGCCTGTCTGGGCAGCAGACACCTTGGAATCGGTGATGACGGCATCGACCTCGTTGAGGAGGCGCGGATCCGTGTCCTTGCTGTCCGGGGTAGCAGAGCCGTCGAACTTCTCAAAGAGAGAAGCATCCAGGCCCGGTGCGTAGCGGACATCCTTTGCACCGCGCTCATTCAGCACGGAGCAAATCTCAGAGGCAAGATCAGCTTCGCTGACCTCGTGGACGATTGCCTTGTAATCGTCCAGGCGACCGATGAGAATCTCGCGCAGTTCCTCAGCTGGCTTGTCCCACGTGCGGTGGTACTCACGGGGAATGGGGTAGGCCTCTTCGGCCTTGCCCGCGAGCTTGTTCGCGTTGTGGATGCGGCTCAGAATTTCCTTCTTTGCCTCTTGGTTCTTGGCGGCATCAAGATGGCGTTGCATTACTTGGACTCCTCCTTTGAGCCGTGCTCACGCTCAGAGCGGAGCAGTTCCTGGGCTTCCTCGGTGTCGAACCATTCGCGGAACGACTTCTTCGGCGGAACTGCGCTGTCGCGCATGTCCGTCCAACCGGACAGGAAGCTCGGTAGGTGCTTGATCTTGCCGTCGAAGCCACCGAGGATGCGTCCGAAGGAGACAACTCCCGTGACCGCGTTCCACAGCTGTGGCTTGCCCCACACCAGCTTCATCATCTGCATGAGAGCGTTTTCGATCGGCGGTGCGTCCTTTTCTACCTTCTTATTACGAAGGTCAAGGAGCGTCTCCACAATCGGGATGCGGACGGGGCAGACCTCGTTGCAGCGTCCGCACAGGCTAGACGCGTAGGGGAGGAATGCGTTCGGATCGTTGTGATCCTTGATGCCCGTCAGCTGTGGGGACAAAATGGCGCCGATGGGGCCCGGGTAGATGGAACCGTAGGCGTGGCCACCAATGCGTTCGTACACCGGGCACACGTTGAGGCAGGCAGAGCAGCGGATGCACTTGAGTGCCTCGCGGCCAGTCTCATTAGACAAAACGGCGGTGCGGCCGTTGTCGACGAGGACGATGTGGAAGTTCTCCGGGCCGTCGCCTTCGGTTACACCCGTCCACAGCGACGTGTAGGGGTTCATGCGCTCACCCGTGGAGCTACGGGGCAGGAGCTGCAGGAATACCTCGAGGTCCTGGAAAGTGGGGAGAATCTTCTCAATGCCCATCACTGAGATGAGGGTCTTCGGCAGGGTGAGGCACATACGGCCGTTGCCCTCGGACTCAACGATCGTGACGTGGCCGGTCTCGGCGATACCGAAGTTAGCGCCAGAAATGGCAACCTCTGCCTCCATGAACTGCTTACGCAGGAAGAGACGGCTCGCCTCTGCAAGCTCCGGCGGGTCGGAAGACAGCGTCTCATCAGTGGTCGGCATCTCTCGGACGAAGATGTCGCGAATCTCCGCGCGGTTGCGGTGAATGGCGGGCACCACGATGTGCGAAGGCTTGTCGTGTCCGAGCTGGACGATGAGCTCTGCGAGGTCAGTTTCGCGGGCGGCAATTCCGGCCTTCTTCAGGGCATCGTTCATGCCGATTTCCATGGTGGCCATGGACTTGATCTTCACTACCTTCTTGGCGCCGGTGTCTTTGACCAGGCCGGTAATGATCTCGTTGGCTTCTTCCGCGTTGCGGGCCCAGTGTACGTGTCCGCCGTTGGCGGTAACGGAGGCCTCGAACTGCTCCAGCAGCTCAGCCATGCGGGTTCCCACATCGCGTTTCGTTGCGGAGCCGGCATCGCGAAGAAGCTGCCAGTCATCGAGCTCGTCTACAACGCGCTGGCGCTTATTACGGATCGTCGTTGTGGCGTTGTGCAGGTTGCGGCGCTGGGTAACCTTGTACAGGTCTTCATGCGCGTTTTCGAGGAAGTTATGATCGCCACGCAGCGCACCGTTCTTATCTGGTGCGAACGGGGGCATCTTGGGTTTGCCAAGGAAGGTTGTCACAGCATTTTCTCCTTGTCGTACACAGCGGAGGTCGGGGTCCATGGGTGCTCCTTGGTGGAAGCGAGGATCTCGGCCATATGGACGGCGCGGATACCGGCGTGCTGGCGGGATAGCGTGCCACCGATGTTCCACAAGCAGCTTTGATCACCGCCGGTGACGTATTCGGCACCGGTCTCGCGGATGTGGCGGGTCTTGTCATTGACCATTGCTGCGGAAATCTCCGGGGCCTTCAGTGAGAAGGTTCCGCCGAAACCGCAGCACTCCTCAGCATTGGGGAGCTCGACGAGGTCGATTGCCTCCACGTTGCGCAGGAGCTGCAGTGGGCGCTCGCCGAGGCCAAGCATGCGCTTGCCGTGGCAGCTGGGGTGGTAGGTGACGCGGTGGGGGAAGAATGCACCCACGTTGTCCGTCTGTGCTACGTCGATGAGGAACTCGCTGAGATCCAGACTCTTTTTGGTGACCTTGCTTACGCCGTCGCGCAATGCGGCGGTGCCGTACTTCTGAGCAACCTGCGGGTGCTGAGAACGCACCGAGTGGATGCAGGAACCACTGGGGGCGACGACGTAATCAATGGATGGGTCGCTGAAGGCATCCACATAGTTCTCCACCATGGGGACGACTTCTTTGCGGTAACCGGTGTTGTAATGCATTTGGCCGCAGCAGGTCTGTTCCTCAGGGACAACTACCTCGTAGCCGAGGCGCGAGAGGATGACCGCCGTAGCTTTCAACACATCGGGGAACATTGCATCCCCGATGCAGGTATTAAATAGAGCGACGCGCAATTGCAGCTCCTTACTCTTGCTAGCGAAACCGCTACTCCGGGCGCTCATCTCCCTGTGTAGGCGAATCGTCGACGGTACGTCAGACATCCGGAGTGCAGTGAATGTCACATCCGATTCTAGTGTGAAACTGGGCAAAAAATCATCTCAATATACCGCCTCACCAGCGGGAATTAGGAAACTAAAGCGTTGCGTAATTCGGTTTACTGCTGGTGGCTGGCTGTATTCATAGCGTCTGAGGTCAGTCCAATTTTCTATTCGTCAGACCAAAATGTGAAAAATCTCTCATTTTAGGCTCGAAAACTTTCACGTTACATTGGTGTGATGTTTAATAGGAGGTAAGGAAAAGTCGGAAAAACATCGCGCTATCGAAACGTCTGATGTTTGCTCTTACCCCCTAAATTTGCGTCATCCGGTGCTGCCAACCAGGTTGGACGCCATTGATCATGTACACCCGTTGAAACTTTTAACAAGGAGCGTGAAATGCAACACACCCTCTTCGCAGCGGGGGACTCTGTCGCCCACCTGGCGCAGACCTTCCAGGCCGATACACTGGCCGTGGCGAACAACACGTGGCTCACCGCGCTGGTCGGAACACTGCCGCTGGTTGCCTTCTTTATTTTCCTCATGACGCTGAAATGGAAAGCCCATACCTCGGCGATTGGTGCCGTCGTCGTCTCGCTGGTTCTAGCCATCTTCGTCTTTGGTATGCCGGTGTCCTACTCCATCGCCTCGTTGGGACAGGGAGTCGCCTTCGGTCTCTTCCCGGTGGTGTTCATCATCTGGATGGCCGTGTGGTTGTATGACCTCACCGTGTCATCGAATCGCTTCGAGGATCTCCGGTTGATTTTCTCCAAGATTGGTCGTGGGGATATGCGTGTGCAGGCCATGCTCATTGGTTTCTCCTTCGGTGGTCTTCTCGAGGCTCTCGCCGGATTCGGTGCTCCGGTTGCCATCGTGGCGGCGATGCTTTTGTCCCTCGGCATGAAGCCGATGAAGGCGATCATCACCACCCTCGTTGCCAACACCGCCCCTGTCGCCTTCGGTGCAATGGCAATTCCGGTTACCACGGCTGCGCTTTTGACCGGCCTGGATCAGCGTGAGGTCGCCGGCATGACGGGTCTCCTCATGGCGATGATCGCGATCATTGTTCCCTTCATTCTCACCTTCGTCATGGACGGTGTACGGGGCTTCAAGCAGGTCTGGCCGATGGCGCTCGTCCTCGGCGTGAGCTTCGGCGGTGGTCAGTACCTGGCAAGTAACTTCTTCTCCTACGAGCTCACCGACGTCGTCGCCTGCCTCCTTTCCCTGGCAATCGGCATCGGCTTCCTGCGCGTGTGGAAACCCACAACGCCGGAGGATCAGGCCTCACAGGTCGATACCTCTCGTGCCAACGAGATGGACGGCAAGCGCACGTTCCTCGCACTGTTCCCGTACCTGCTCGTGGTTGTTGTCTTCGCTATCGCCAAGCTGTGGACGCTCGGCATCAACATCCCCAAGGCCTTGGCCTCCACCGACGTGAAGTTCCAGTGGCCGGTCATCGGTGGACACCTCTTGAACCCGGATGGTTCTGAAGTTACGGGCACCCTCTACAACTTCAACTGGCTGTCCAACCCTGGCACGCTGCTGTTTATCTCTGGGCTGATTACCGTTGCCGTCTACTCGGCCTACGCGTCAAAGGCATTCCCGATGAGCTTTGGCCAAGGCTTCGGCGACCTGGGCAAGGGTGCGTACAAGATGCGCTTCAGCGCGCTGACCATCGCTTCCGTCATGGGTCTTGCGTACGTCATGAACTACTCCGGTCAGACGGCGGCCATCGGTGCTGCGCTGGCAACAGCAGGTACAGTCTTCCCGCTTATTTCCCCGATCCTCGGCTGGGTCGGTACCGCAGTTACCGGCTCTGCGACGAGCTCTAACGCGCTGTTTGCCAAGATGCAGGCCACGGCCGCGGGTGAGATCGGCGCGAACCCGGTCCTCCTCACTGCAGCGAACTCCGGTGGTGCAGTCATCGGCAAGATGTTCTCCCCGCAGACGCTCACCATCGCTTCCACGGCAGTGCACATGGAAAACGGCGAATCCAAGATCATGCGCAAGGTGTTCCCGTATTCGATGGGTCTCCTCGCCTACATCTGCATCGTCGTGTTCCTCTTCTCGCTGGCATAAACGTCAACTACCTGTGCCCCGAGTTACCTGTGCCCCGCTTGTTGCGGGGCACTTTTTGTTGCCCCGTTCTTCTTGCACCGCTCTTCTTCCTTCGGCCTTCCTACTCCGTTCTTCCTGCCTCGTTCTTATTCCCTTGTTCTTCTCGTTCTTGTTGCCTCGTTCATGTTGCCTCGTTTTTTGTTGCCTTGTTCTTGTTGCTAAATTATTGCCGCTCACTCCTTCGGCAGCGCGGGTCGGTGCACGCTGTGAGGTCGAATAACGGCGGTCTGTGGCCCAGATGATGAGTCCTGAAGTTGGGCCAGGTGATTTTGTCGTGTTTCATGTGGTTTCGGTGGTAGAGCAGGAGTCCGTCTGGGCGGCGGGCACCCGAATCGTCATACCGCCAGCTACGCGGTAAGATCACTCTCCATGACACCAGCTGATCTTGCTACTTTGGTAAAGAAAACCGCAGAATCAATCCTCCCGGATCCGAGTGTGTTGCCCGAGGAGGTGACCGTCGAGCGTCCCCGTAACCCCGAACACGGTGATTATGCCACTAACCTGGCACTCCAGGTGGCAAAGAAGGCTGGTATGAATCCGCGCGAACTGGGGCAGAAGCTTGCCGACGCTCTGTCGGAGGACCCTGCGATTGAGTCCGCCGAGATCGCCGGTCCGGGCTTTATCAACCTCCGGCTCAACTCGGCCGCACAGGGTGAGATCGTCGCCCGGGTACTGGAACTCGGCGAAAAGTTCGGCTTTTCCGACGTCCTTTCCGGAACCAAGATCAACCTCGAGTTCGTTTCCGCGAACCCCACGGGACCGATTCACCTCGGTGGCACCCGTTGGGCTGCCGTGGGCGATAGCCTCGGGCGTGTGCTGGAATTTTCTGGTGCAGAGGTGACTCGCGAGTACTACTTCAACGATCACGGTGGGCAGATTGACCGCTTTGCCCGGTCCCTCGTCGCGGCCGCTAAGGGCGAACCGACCCCTGAGGACGGTTACGGCGGAGATTACATCAAGGACATCGCTGCAGCCGTGGTAAAAGAGGTGCCAACGGCCCTTGAGGGCTCAGATGAAGAGGTACAGGAAACCTTCCGCGCCCACGGCGTGGAGATGATGTTCGACCACATTAAGAAGTCGCTGGCCGAGTTCGGCACCCACTTCGACGTGTTTTTCCACGAGAACTCCCTGTTTGAGTCTGGTGCGGTAGAGAAGGCCGTCGAAAAGCTAAAGAGCAGCGGCGAGCTGTACGAAGCCGACGGTGCCTGGTGGTTGAAGTCTACAGACTACGGCGATGATAAGGACCGCGTCGTGATCAAGTCGGACGGCAACGCTGCCTACATCGCCGGTGATATCGCCTATGTGGCCAACAAGTTCGACCGTGGCCACGACCTGGCTATCTACATGCTGGGTGCCGATCACCACGGCTACATCGCTCGCTTGAAGGCCGCAGCGGCAGCGCTTGGCTACGACGCTGATCGAGTCGAGGTCATGATTGGCCAGATGGTGAACCTCCTGCGCGACGGCAAGGCCGTGAAGATGAGTAAGCGTGCAGGCACCGTGATTACTCTCGATGACCTTGTGGAGGCTATCGGTATCGACGCCGCACGATACTCACTTATCCGCTCGAGCGTGGATTCCACTCTCGACATCGACCTAGATCTGTGGGCAGCCCAGTCCTCGGATAACCCGGTGTACTACGTCCAGTACGGACACGCCCGCCTGTGCTCGCTTGCCCGCAAGGCCGAGGGGATCGGCAATGGTGTGACCGATACGGACTCCGCCGACCTGTCTCTGTTGACTCACGAGCGCGAGGGTGACCTCATTCGTACGCTGGGGGAGTTCCCGTCCGTCGTGGCGTCGGCGGCAGAGCTGCGTGAGCCACACCGTATCGCTCGCTACGCCGAGCAGCTGGCGGCAACGTTCCACAGATTCTACGACACCTGCCATGTCCTTCCTGGGCAGGACGAAGAGGTTGAGCCCATCCACGTTGCTCGCTTTGCGCTTGCGATGGCGACCCGCCAGACGCTGGCCAATGCTCTTGGCCTCGTTGGCGTTACTGCTCCGGAGAGGATGTAGCGCGTGGTTGATTCCCGTCTCATTCCTGAGACCTACGATCGCGGATTTCAGCAGCCGGCACCACGGTCCCTCGAAGAATTCAACGATCTTCCCTCACACGTGTGGCCAAAGAATGCACGCCGTGAAGATGACGGCGCGGTGAGTATCGCCGGTGTGGGGCTGCCGGATCTCGCCCGCGAGTACGGAACGCCGCTATTTGTCGTGGATGAAGATGATTTCCGTTCCCGGTGTCAGGCGATGGCTGCAGCTTTTGGTGCGGAGAATGTGCACTATGCCGCTAAAGCCTTTCTCACCAAAGCAATCGCTCGGTGGGTCAATGATGAGGGTCTCCACCTCGATGTCGCTAGCCTCGGCGAGCTTCAAGTGGCGCTGGCTGCGGGATTTCCAGCCGAGAGAATCACCGCGCACGGAAACAACAAGACCGTGGCCTACATGGACAAGATTGTCAGCTCGGGTGTGGGAACGGTTGTCCTTGACGCTCCAGGCGAAATCGGGCTGCTCAATGACCGCGCCGCACTCGCCGGTGTGACACAGAACGTCATGGTGCGTGTGAAGCCCGGCATCGAGGCACATACGCATGAGATGATCGCCACGGCTCACGAGGATCAGAAATTCGGCTTTTCTTTGGCCTCCGGTTCCGCCTACGCAGCGTGTGAAAAGGCCCTGGACGCAGCCCATCTCGACCTTGTCGGCCTGCACTGTCACGTGGGTAGCCAGGTCTTCGATGCCGAGGGTTTCTCCCAGGCTGCAGAGCGTGTGCTGACGCTGTTTGTGAAGCTTCATGACGAGCGGAGAGTTACTCTCACCACGCTTGACCTCGGTGGTGGTTTCGGCATCGCTTACACTGCTCACTCGCGCCCGCTGCGTGTGGAGGACGTTGCCGAAGATCTCATCGCCCGTGTACAGCGTCGCTGCGAGAAACTCAATCTCAATGTCCCGCGCATCATGGTGGAGCCCGGTCGCTCTATCGCCGGTCCTACGACGGTAACGGTATACGAAGTCGGCCAGGTGAAGGATGTTCACGTGACGGATACACAGACGCGCCGCTATGTTGCCGTGGATGGCGGCATGAGTGATAACCTCCGGCCTGCTCTCTACCAGGCGGAGTATGACTTGCGCCTGGTGAACAGGAGCGCTTCTGGCGCTCCAATTCCCACTCGTGTTGTGGGATCGCATTGCGAGTCCGGAGACATCCTGATCACAAACGAGGCGTACCCGGATGACGTCGCCACCGGCGATTTGGTCGCCACTGCAGCCACGGGTGCGTACTGTTACGCCATGAGTTCCCGCTACAACATGATGCTGCGCCCGGCCGTTGTTTCCGTCAAAGATGGCAAAGCACGACTCATGGTGAAGCGCGAGACGATCGAGGATGTGCTCGAAAACCAGCTCTAGCGATCAGCCAACACGTGCTGGCTTGCGCTGACATGTGCATGCTTGCCTGATGCGTGAAGGCGTGCGCTGCCTACCGTATCCAAAAAGTCTCGGGACTCTGTGTCCAACAACTACTGGAGCATAACACTCCAGGCTAGCTTTTTGGTGGGAATCCTCGTTCTCCAACAACAATAAACGGTCGGTTTCCCACCCACAGGGTGGTGAAACCGACCGTTTCCGTTTGCCACCTGTTCGTTGGATAGTACCCACGAGCGAGGGAGTAGCCACGCTGAGCAGACGTACAAGAACAGGTGACGATCCTACATAAAGTCAGAGGATGCAGACGGCACGTTCGGGATGAGATTGCCCTGAATCGTCCCGTGGCGAACGAGGAAGTTATAGGCGTAGGCGATTTCAGCAATCCATCCTGCAATGCCGATCGCGGTCAGTGTCCAACCTACGGCTTCGTAGACTGTCGCTGCGGCGGAACCATCGGCAGTCTGGCGAACTGCGGTTTCTGGAGCGGGAGCAGCCTCATCTGCGAAAACGACCGTGGTACCTGACACTGCGACCGCGCACGCCGTAGCGGCTGCAAGGAAACTGCGGGAAAGTATAGAGCGCATGAGTTTATTCCTTTCTTAAGAGCCGTTACAGAACCGGAAGGTTTGGCTCGATCTGACCAGGGATGATGCCACGGCTTACAAGGGCGTTGTAGATAATTCCCCAGAAGCCACCCGCGCTCAAAGCGCCAACAAACAGGGACACACCAGAGTAGATCACCCTAAGGGTGCTGTCGGCGACGGCGGTACCTGTTTGGGAACCCGTGGCCTGGCGGTTGGAGGTGTCCGCCACAATGATTTCATCTGCAGTAGCGGGAACGGCACTCAGAACCAGTGCAGCGCTCATGGCTGAAGCAATTGCTGATCGTTTCAGGCTCATGAAAGTTCCTTTCAATTGATGGTTGGTTTCAGCTTAAAGTCTACGAAATCAAACAGTTATTGGCAGTGCAAAAACAGCTACCACACAGGGAAATAGCAAGGATAGTTAAGAAAAGATTAAGGGAAATGGTGCTGCCTGCGGGAATATGTAAATAACGTATGACGTGAGATATGTCACATATACTTCAGGTGTGATTTAGGCGGCACTTTTGGGGGTATTTCGGCGAATTCAGTCGTGTGCTGCAGATCTGCGGAGGGGTAAGTAAGGAATCAAAAACTATCGACGGCACCGGGTGACCGTGGGCTGTGGGGGTCTGTGTGCCATTATCGGCTGGTATTGGCCTGAAAGTGGGTACATAAAAATGCTCCGGCAATGCGTCGCCGGAGCATTTTGTTGATGAATTAAGCCCGTATCGGTAGCTCGCCGCTATAAAGGACGGGTTCCGGGTGTCAGGCTATCTTAACGGCCGAAACCGGGGAGTGCCTGGCCAATGGTGACCAGGGAGGCTGCGGAATTGAGAACGACGAGGATGATGCCAACAATGCCGATGGCTAGACCTGCGTCGAGAAGAATGGAGATCGACTTTGCGGCATCGTCAGTGGTGTTGGAGAAGCCCTTACCGCCGACGAGTCCGTAGGCGATCTTCTCGGAGGAGGATGCGCCTTTCAGCTTCTCGTCCTGCTCCTTCTTCTTGGCCTCGTTTGCTACCTTGTCGGCTTCGGACTCAGAGCTGAGGATGTCGAGCAGCTGTCCTTCGATCGGGCGATCGGAGTTCTCCACCGGATCCTTGCCTTCGGAGCTGAGGAGGGTTCCGATCTGGTCAATCTTTTCGTTCTTCGGCTTAGGAAGGGAGTTGCCGATGAGGCCACCAAGTCCGCCGAAAGGATCGGCAGCTGAAGCTGCAGGGACGGTGGAAAAGGCGACGGCGAAGGCGGTTGCGCCGGCGACGAGGGTGTTAGCTACTTTGCGGGTCATGTGAACTCCTTTGGAAGACTGTTGGAATAAACAAGGTTGAAAACTAGCACACATAAGATGAGCTGTATAAAAACAGTTCAAACCACCTGAATGTGGTGGCTGTTGCGTGGCAAGCGTACCGTCATAGCTTACAGCCAACTCTCAGAGTTGCGCGAATTTTTAGAACTTTTCGGTGGGGTATTCATCTTTCGGTGGGGTTCGGTGGGGGTGATCTCCTGAAATTTTCGCTACCGTGCGGAATTTGATTCCTCTCGCTCATCGTCTTCTACCTTTAAGCGCTATACGCAGCGGGGATGAACTGAAGGAAAATAACGGTCGCAAATTTAGACCGCTTGGTCTATAGTTGGGTGGAACGGCTTAACCACATCACTAGAAAGTTGAGATCAGCATGACTGCTAACGTCTGCTCTGCTTCACCTCAGTACAACTCAGGTAAGGGGGAGGGATCCCCGGTGGGTATCGCCCTTTTGGGACACGGCACTGTCGGAGCTCAGGTGTTGCGTTTGATGGACGAATACGCGGACGAGCTCGAACATCGCATTGGCGGCCCCCTTGAGGTCAAAGGCGTCGCCGTGCGCAACGTAGAGAAACACAGGGAGACCGTTCCGGCTGAGCTGCTCACTGATGATGCATACAGCCTCATTCAACGTGACGACGTAGATATTGTTGTCGAGGTGATCGGAGGGATCGACTACCCTCGCGAGTTAGTCCTCGCCGCGCTCAAAGCTGGGAAGTCCGTCGTCACCGCTAATAAGGCTCTCATCGCCGCGCATTACCAGGAACTGGGAGATGCATCTGACGAGTCAAACGTTGATCTCTACCACGAGGCGGCTGTTGCCGCGGCAATTCCTGTCGTTGGCCCCCTTCGCCGCTCGCTTGCAGGCGACCGCATCAAGTCGGTAATGGGCATTGTTAACGGCACGACGAACTTCATTCTTGACGGAATGGATTCCACCGGTGCCGATTACGACGAGATGCTCGCCGAGGCAACCCGACTCGGGTATGCCGAAGCGGATCCGACCGCAGATGTCGAGGGATTTGATGCGGCTAGTAAAGCCGCCATCTTGGCATCAATCGCATTCCACACCCCGGTGTACGCCAAGGATGTGCACCGTGAGGGCATCACCAATATCAGCCCCGATGACATCAAGGCAGCGCAGGCTGCAGGTTATGTAATCAAGCTGCTCGCTATCTGCGAGCGGTTTACCAACCAGGAAGGAAAAGAAGTGGTTTCCGCACGTGTTCACCCCACACTTGTGCCGCGCAGCCACCCGCTGGCTAGCGTGAGCAAGTCGTTCAACGCAATCTTCGTTGAAGCTGAGGCAGCCGGTCGCCTGATGTTCTACGGAAACGGAGCAGGCGGGTCGCCCACCGCTTCTGCCGTTCTCGGAGACATTGTTGGTGCTGCCCGCAACAAGGTTCACGGTGGCCGTGCACCTGGCCAGTCCACCTACGCCAACCTGCCGATCGCAGACTTTGGTGACGTGTCCACCCGTTACCACGTTGACATGGAGGTGGAGGATCGGATTGGTGTACTCGCCGATATCGCTAAGATCTTCACTAAACATGGCATCTCGCTTCGTACGGTGCGTCAGCACCAGGGCGACGACCACGCTCGCCTGATTCTGGTCACACACACCGCGCGTGAACAGGACCTCGAGGAGGTCGTCGATGAGCTGAAGAAGCTTGAAGCCGTGCGTGGTATTGAATCCGTTATCCGCCTGGAGGAGTAATTGTGGCAGTAGAAATTCCGCAGGGGACGAAGGTGCACGTCCGTGTTCCTGCCTCGTCAGCAAACCTCGGCCCGGGGTTCGATACCCTGGGCATTGCCCTGACCATGTACGACGATGTAGATGTAGAAGTCGTAGAGTCGGGTCTCGAGATCGAGATTCACGGTGAGGGGGCCGATACTCTGCCTCGTGATGGTTCACACCTTGTTGTGCGGGCCATTCGAGCCGGGTTGAAGGCAGCCGATGCCACGGCACCTGGACTGAAAGTGACGTGCTACAACACGATCCCGCAGGCGCGTGGATTGGGTTCTTCCGCAGCTGCTGCAGTGGCAGGTGTCTCTGCAGCAAATGGTCTTGTAGGTATGTCCCTCACCCCGGATCAGGTGGTTCAGCTTTCGAGCGCCTTCGAAGGACATCCTGACAACGCATCGGCCTCTGTGCTTGGTGATGCAGTAGTGAGCTGGACTGATGTCCCCGTTGACGGGCAGACGCTGCCACAGTTCCATGCTGTTGGCATTCATGCTCACGAATCTATTGAGGCAACGGCGTTCATCCCGAGCTTCCATGCGTCAACAGATGCTGTGCGGAAAGTATTGCCTAGCGATGTCACCCATCAAGATGCACGGTTCAATGTGTCTCGCGCGGCTCTGCTTACCGTGGCGCTGCAAAGCCACCCCGAGTACCTGTGGGAAGCTACCCGTGACAGGCTTCACCAGCCGTACCGGGCAGACGTGCTTCCAGTAACAGCCGAATGGGTTAACCGTCTACGTAACCGTGGGTACGCTGCGTACCTTTCGGGTGCAGGTCCCACCGTCATGGTGCTCCACACCGAACCGATCGCAGAGTCCATTATTGTCGCTGCCCGTGAGGACGGATTGCGAGTGGAGGACCTTCGTGTAGCAGGACCCGTGGAAGTTACCACCACGGTCTAAGAACATACCCGTACCGAGTGGCAGTGATCGTGCCACTGCTAGTAGGGCAGTGGGCAGTTAAATGTCGCTCTGTGACACGATGCGCGAAACCGTAAGGAATCCTGCGGTGAAGCAGTGACGGCAAGAGTGAGGTAAATACAAAAGTCCCGGCACCGTGAACTGCCGGGATTTTTCTTCGCTTTACGTTCCTCTGTAGTTTTCCTTTTTCTACGGTGTGTCCCTTCAGCGTTCCTGTAGATCAGTGGAAACGAAGGCCTATCGCGGGTAGACGCTGGTCGCAAGTGCCTTGGCAACAACGCTGACGCGTGTGCCATAGTCGAGTGCGAGGTCGGCAAAGCTTGCCGGGGTGATCGGCACGGTGACTTCGTTGCCTCCTGCAATAGTGACGCTGATGTTAATCTTGCCACCGGAGTGGGCGATGCCGCTGACTACGCCAAGCCAATGGTTCCGTGCGGATTCCTGTGGTCCGGACCAATTTTGTTCCTTGCTGTACAGACGAAGGATCGCGGCCTCTGGTGCGAAAACAGCCACGGCCTGGGCCCCGGGAACAAGAGTATCCCAAGGAACATCCTCGCCTGCCACGCCGGAGACATCACCGAGGGTGACAATTCCATCGTGTACCGAGTTGATCGTCCCGGTGATGCGGTTCAGACCTGTCAGATCAGCAACGAATTGTGTCGGGGGTACGCGCAGAATCTCCTCGACCGGTGCTTGCGCGGCGACTTTACCGCCTTCGATGACGATGACGGAGGTCGCGAGCGCGTAAATGTCCGTTGGGTTGTGCGTAACAAGCATCGTCTGCCTGTCCTTGCTAACAGCATGGAGGACAGTCCGCCACGCAGAAGCGCGGGCAACATCGATGGCTGCCAGAGGTTCGTCGAGAAGCAAACGGGCAGGACGAGTGGCCAGCGCTCGAACCAAGGCGACGTGGGCCGCCTGCCCACCGGACAGCGCTGGGACGGGAACGTCGGAAAGATCAGCCAAACCAGCCGCAGAAATCCACGCGTCCGCATCCTTCGTCACCATTTCCAATGCCTTCTTCACCGTGCATGTGCGGGGAAGACCGGGGTTCTGCGTGAGGAGAACACCGTCCAAAGTGCGCATGTACGTTGTCTTTCCCGCACCGTTGGGGCCGATGATCACGATGAATTCGCCTGCGTGTGTCGTTTCCGCAGGGGTAGAAAGCGCCCGCACGCGTTCGACATCGATATCGCCAATGGTACGGACAGTCGGCTTGTACGATTTCTGAAGGAGACTGGGAAGAGTAGCCAACACGAGGACAACAAGCGCAATGCCGATGAGCAGTGCAGCCATAGCGAGGGCAGCATCCGGATCGATCTCGCGCTCCAAGTAAATTCCCAGCGGCAGGGTGCGTGTTTTCCCGGGCATGGAGCCTGCAAAGGTAATCGTCGTACCGAACTCGCCGAGCGAGCGAGCAAACGCGAGTCCGGCGCCGGTTGCTAGGGAAGCAGCGATTGCCGGGAGAGTGATCTTGTTCAGTACCGTCGACCGGCTCATACCGAGGCCGAGAGCGGAACGCTCAATCTCCCTGTCCATCGTGCGTAGAGCGCCGTCAACGGCGACAACCACGAAAGGCAGGGATACGAAGATATGCGAAGCCACCACACCTGGATAGGCGAAGGCGAACTGCAACCCCAGCGCGTCAAGGATCGGAGCGGTGATACCACGGCGACCAATGAGAGCCGTCAGCGCAAGACCCCCCACGACAGGTGGCATAGCCAGAGGCAGCAGAACAAAAATCCGCACGAGTTTCTTCCCCCGCAGCAGCAACGCGATGGGGACACCGAGAAGGGTGGTGATGACCGTCGACCACGCTGCAGACGACAGCGTGATGGACACCATCTCCAGTGTCTCCGGCCGGGCGACGATCTCCGGGAAGCGGAGCCAGGGGACGCGGATAGCTAACGCAACGATGGGCCCGATCAAAATGATCAGGCCCACCCACGCCAGCGGCTTAACGAACCGGGCTGAACCCATACTGTTCCAGAACCTCGGCGAACTTATCGGAGGTCAGGAAATCCTTGACCTTCTTAGCCTGCTCCGGGTGCTGTGTGCTCTTGGTCACGGCGATCGGGTACTCGTTCTTTTCCTTCTCCGCGCCGGGGATCGGCACAGTGATGACTGTGTCGCTGGCGGAGATAGCATCGGTGGAGTACACAAAGCCGGCATCGGCTTCGCCGGAGGTCACCTTGCCGAGCGTATCGGTTACGGAGTGCTCGAGGGATGCGAACGGGATGTTCTTATCACCGACGAGGGCCTCCGTTACACGGCCACAGGGAACCTGCGGGTCACATGCGACAACGGTGGCACCGGCGTTGGCCTTTTCCACCAGCTTGTCGATGGAGGTGATCTCCGGATCTGTTGTCACAAGCACGAGTTCATTCGTGGCAAAGACGGTGGGCTCCTCAACGAGATCCTTTTCCACTGCCTCATCCATGGCCTTGCGGTCAGCGGTGATCAGGAGGTCGCCGGGGGCGCCCTCTGCAAGCTGAGAAATGAGGGTCGAGCTGCCGGCGTTGTTGAATTCAACCGGGAATTCCTTGGAGATTGCGTCGTTGAGCACGCGGGTGGATGCAGCGCCCATGATGAGGATCTGCTCTTGGCTCTGGGTATCAGAGGCCTGGGCAGAACTGCTATTCGACGCGGAGGTGGTCTCCGCACTCTGCGAGCAGCCCGCCACAGCAAGTGCTGCCATCAGCGTCGTTGCTACTAGTTTTGTTGCTTTATGCCCCACGGGACATGTCCTCCTTCTCTCGCAACGCACCGGCGTGCACTGGGGAACAATCCTGGCGCTTCTGGACTGCGGTCGTTGCTTCTTGTGACCAGTAAAAACAATGGTTTTGCTATGTATCCTAACCGAGAAGAGCGCGGTGCGTTACGTTTGTCTCAGTTTCCTCCCAATAGAATTCGGGCATCTCGATTGTTCTAGAGCGTGTACTAGACCTCTCAGCATGACTCAAAAAGCAGGTATGAGGCTCCGCGTCTGCCGACCCGCGTTGTGGCCGCGCATTTGTGTCCGCGCGTTGAGAGTGCGGACTGCGAATAGGAGTTGTGAGTATTTTGTCGAAAGACAGGGGCGCGTAGCCTCGATTTGTGTCTTTGGCTTGCTGATTTGATCTGCCATAGGGACTCAGCGTGGGGAGCTTTTGGTTCGCCACCCACACACCGCGAGGCAGCGTTCCATGAAGTGCGTGACAGCTGTCCAGGCACGGTCTTATCGGATGTGAGAACATAAGAGCAACAGTTGAGTGAGATGCTGCTTGCGAAGCACACTGGTAGCAAACCAGTGCAGTTGTTTGTGCTATTTCGCGATAGCTCAGTGAACGTCAGATGTGCGTTGGAACAGACAAGGGAAAGTGAAGTAGAAAATGGAGCCTTCGAATATCACAGCCACCGTGATCACGGTTAGTGATAGAAGCTACGCAGGCACTCGGGAAGATGCCTCAGGGCCGCTGGCTGTTACTGCTCTCCGTGAAGCCGGATTAGTCTGCGGTGATCCTGTTGTCGTTCCTGATGGAATCGATTCAGTTACTAATGCGCTCAGAGATGCCGTAGTGAAAGGATCCCGGGTGATTTTTACTACAGGGGGGACGGGGATTACCGAACGTGATCTCACGCCGGAGGCTACTCGTATTTTCATAGAACATGAGCTCGTCGGCGTGGAAACCCAAATTTTGCTGGAGGGACTGAAAAAGACCCCTATGGCCGGGCTGTCTCGCGGGCTCGTCGGAGTCGGAGGCACGTCCGTTTTCATCAACGCGCCGGGTTCGAGGGGCGGAGTAAAAGATGTCCTGTCTGTTGTGATTCCACTTCTGCCTCATCTAATTGAGCAGCTGGACGGGGTTGCCGGAAAAGCTCACGGTGAATAGGGCTGTATCGCACTCGTTCACACTCGCTTGGTGTGCACACCCCTGCTGTGCGCTGGCTAACTCAGCTTGCCGACGCTGACTGAGCGCTGAATCAGAGTGCGAAGCTGGACCGGGGCGTTCTCACCTTTATCCTTGCCAGAGC
This sequence comes from Corynebacterium sp. HMSC073D01, assembly GCF_001815555.1. Taxonomy (NCBI): domain Bacteria; kingdom Bacillati; phylum Actinomycetota; class Actinomycetes; order Mycobacteriales; family Corynebacteriaceae; genus Corynebacterium; species Corynebacterium sp. HMSC073D01. The sequence goes on from NZ_KV821031.1 coordinate 251,061, forward strand.
TCGGAAAATCATAAAGATACCGGCAAGGCAACATGATGACAAAGGCACGTGCTGTTTATCGCGGAGGGACGTGTCATACGCACTTACCCCTGCATTTTCCCGCGAGCGCCGTGCTACCGACGCATTCCTTCTCAGCGCATTCGGAACGATCTGATGAGTCTCTCGTCGTTTACTTCTGTACCGACGGAATGGTGGCTGCAGAATGATGCGTGAAGGATTTGAGCTCCTCCAACGTGTCGTAGTCGCGCTCAGAGCCATCGCCCGGAACTTCGATGAATGAAGGAGCGGCGGAGTAGAGGCGCTTGGCAGCGCCCTCTGTCCCTGTCTCCGCAATAGCGGCACGCAGGTCAACGGTACGCCAGAGAGCAATAAGTGGCTCCAAAAAACCGTCGCTCGAGCGGACGACGGCGGCCGAATGGTCACCAATGACACGAGCTAACCGGGGAAGCAGACGAGAGGCGAAGGGGGCATCGACCGTGGTGATGAAAACGAAGGGAGTAGCGATCTCTTCGCTTCCTCGCGCGATCGCGGCGATGGGGCCGGCGAAGGGAGGATTTTCTGCCACGAGCTGCACGTCGGCGGGGAGGCCTTCCGGCTGCCGTGAACTGACTACGATGCGAGGTGCGGGGCCTAGTGAGCGGAGAACAATATCGATGAGCCGCTCGCCATCAGCAACTGCGCAGGCTTTATCGATTCCACCCATCCGAGTCGCACGCCCACCGGCAAGCACCATGGCGGAAATCTCGCCGCTGCTGGGGCTATCGCATGCAGGGGGCACGCTAGCTTCGTCTCCCGAACACACTTGTTAGTCCTCCCGGATCCACGTGCCAGAGCGCCCGCCGGACTTCTTTGTAATCTTGCATGAGCGAATGTATGCCGAGCGGTCAACACCTTTCACCATGTCGATAATTGCCAGCGCCGTGACGGATACAGCGGTGAGCGCCTCCATCTCTACTCCGGTGCGGTCTGCCGTACGCACGGTGGCTTCGATAAAGACATAGTCATCGCGGATCTCGAGGTCTACAGCCGCTCCATGGATACCGATTGTGTGGGCGAGGGGCAACAGGTCTGGAACCTTCTTCGCCGCGGAAATTCCAGCGATGCGTGCGACGGCAAGGACGTCGCCCTTGGGCACAGTACCGTCTCTCAGGGCTCGGATAATGTCTTGGGAACAGTACACTTCGCCCTGGGCGGTTGCGCTGCGAACTGTGGGAGTCTTTTCCGTGACATCCACCATGTACGCCTCGCCGGCGTTATTGAGGTGCGTAAATTTCATGTCCTGTAGTCCTTTCCTTGTGATCTGCCGAAAGGCCAATGGCAATTCTGGTAGCGGGCGGCTCCTGTGCGACAGCAGCCTAGGCTACTGTCAGCTGACACCCGTAGTGAAACTGAGATGATTGGCGAACTGGTGCCAGTATGTGGAGTTGTGTCAGAACTAGAGCAGCATGACAAGCGCATCGTGGCCGGTGTGTCCGGGAGGGACGATGGCAAGGCCGTTCATTCCAACGAGGGAACCAATGCGGTGGGATCCCGCGCCCTTCGACACCACACGGTCGCCTTCGACGCGGACGGGGAAGAAGCGGGTGCGCTCCTCAATCGGGTCGAGTGGGCCGTCGATGGACATGGGAATCTTCACCAGTTCGTGCGGGGTATTGGTGAGACATGCAATCACTTCGCGAACGTACATATGGAAACTCACCCAGGAGCTCACAGGGTTACCAGGCAGGCACACAAGCGGTATGCCCTTCCACAACCCGCAGCCCTGGGGCTTACCTGGCTGTTGTGCGACCTTGACAAAGGCGATAGATCCAGCGGTAGCTTCCTTGACTACGTCGAATGCGCCGGCTGACACCCCGCCGGTCGTAACGACAAGGTCGCAGCGGCTGGCAAGATCATCGAGGATTTCGAGGAAATCGGATGGGTTGTCGCTGGAGTGGTGGGCGCGGACCACGTCGCAGTGCTCCGCGCGCGCAAGCGCCTCGATCATGGGGCCGTTGGAATCGGGTATTTGCCCTTCTTCTAGCTTGTCGACGGCTGCCAGCTCGTCGCCGGAAGAGATCACGCCGACAACGGGGCGGGGGTAGCACGTCACGGTAGGGACACCAACCGAGATGATTGCCGCGATAGCGGACGCATCAAGCCGCTGCCCGGCGCGGACGACGGTGTCGCCAACGCACACGTCTTCTGCTTTCCGACGGATGTTTGCCTGCGCTTTTGGAGAACGGTGAACCTCCACCGTGCGAGGAAGCTCTTGTGGCCCAGGCTCGAGGTTAGTGTCCTCCACGGGGACAACAGCAAGCCCCTCGTCATCGCCCGTTGGAGCACCCGTCATAATCCGCACGGCTTCCCCCGAGCCGACCGAGAGCGCCGTGGATCCTGCTGGAACATCCCCGATTACGCGTCGAGTAGCGTCAGCATCCTCCGTGCGCACGAGAAATCCGTCCATAGCAGAATTGGTGAACCGCGGGATAGGCAATGTAGCGGTGACATCCTCAGCAAGGACGAAACCTGCAGCCTCCTCGGTGGCGAGGGTTACTCGCTTTTCCAGCGGTTTTGCGAGTTTCTGGATGGTGGACAGGTATTCACTCATGGGGATTAACACAACGCCCACTATACTGACCCGAATGATTTACTCACGTATCCGCGACACCGCTATTGATGTCCCCTTTCTTGCCGAGCAGGTTGCCTGCGATGAGGCCGGAGCCATCGCTACGTTCGACGGCCGGGTACGCAACCACGATCACGGCCACGCGGTGACCAAACTGACCTACTCGGCTCACCCCGCAGCCGAGCGCATCATCGCTGAGGTCGCTGAACAGATTGGGAAGAAATACGACCTCCATTCCATCGCAGTCGAACATCGGACAGGGGATCTGTCCATCGGCGACACTGCCCTTGGTGCGGCTGTCTCCTCATCCCACCGGCGTGAGGCGTTTGAGGCGTTAACCGAGCTCGTCGACGAAATTAAGGCCCAGCTTCCTATTTGGAAGCAACAATTCTTCTCTGACGGCACCTATGAGTGGAGCAATTGCGCCTAACCAGTCATCCCTTTGCAAGCGGTTCCTGTACGGGCGCTCCTGCACAGGAATCGAAAAAGATGTGACCTGATATCTAAGGTTCCTGGAGCCTCCACAGGTTCCTGGATCCTCTGCAGGTCTCGAGGCTGACCAATACATACACCAATACATACCTCGTCCGTATCGCTGAGACAGACTCTGTGATCTTTATCTCTTGCTTCCGTGTCGTTTTTCCACAGTAATTGTTTTATTGCCACATACAATCATTTAGTGGTTAAAAAATTTTTCGGAGTGTGTGTGGCAACGGTGCTCACCTGTGGTGTGGTGCCAGCAGCGCAGGCAGTGACGCTAGATCCGCGCATGGTACCGCCACGCACTCAAATTACCGTCCGGCAAGATTCTGGTTTGACCTTTTCCACCGGTAACAGTCACGAAGCGCGTCCTGCTTTGTCTTTGAGCAAGCTGTATTTGGGGTATTGGGTCCTCAAGTACGGTGATCCTTCTGATAAGGAGCGGGTAGAGAACATGATTCGCTACAGCGAGGACGGCACCGCCTCCTACCTCGATCAGCGATATCGGAACGCCATCAGTGGTGTCATTGCAGAGTTTGGCCTAAGAGAAACGTTTTACACGGGGTACTGGGGGAGCGTCCGCACGTCCACCGAAGATGTCTCTCGCTTCACTGCACAGATCAGGAATGACCCTATCGCCGCACCGATTATCCGTGGGATGGAGACAGTAGCTCCGATTGCTGCCGATGGCTACCACCAAAACTATGGGACATCCCGGGTTCCGGGGGTTCAGGGAACTAAGTTCGGGTGGGCAGATCGTCGTGATATCCATGCCTCGGTATCATTCGCGCCGGGTTTCACGGTGGCGGCCAATACCTACGGAGGACCTGATGCACACACTGCCGATGTTGTAGCCGCTGTGCATAATGATCCTCATCCTGCCCCTGCGCCGCCACCGGCACCCGTGGTAACTCCGTTAGAAACGATCGGCCTCGGTTCTTCAGAGGCTGTCGCCGCCGTTAATGCCCAGGTGAGTGCCGCCCAGGAGGAGGCAAATAGAGTGCTCGAAGGGGCCACGGAACAGGCTCAGCGGGCTGCACGTGACGCTTGTGTGGCAGCGAACCAATCCTTGGCTCCATCCGGTTTAGCGCCTGTTTGTTAGGAATAAATTGTTAGGAATAAATGTCCTGCGGGAGTGCTCGCCGTTCGTGAAAGCTTTCTCCGTCGCGGGAGCATGCACCGCAGCAAACACGCATTATAGATTTATGAAAATTATGGATGCGTTGGACAGGTGAGTCGACGAAAAAGACGGGTGTGATGGAAATACGGACCCGACGTGAATGCGTACCGAGATCCAGAAAAAGACATGCGTCGCGGGTAACTGTGATCTGCCTTAGCCTCCTGCGAAGGGAGGCAGGAAATCGACGGATTGTGCCGAGGCGACCGATGCCTGTCGGTCAGTGGCCTGGGCGTTGTCGACGAAAATGGCACATTGCTCAAGCACCGCTCGTGCATGCGGGTGTGTGTGTAGTACCTGCTCCCGCAGCTCTGCAAGCGTGGTCGTTTCATCGACCTTTGCTGGTTCCTCGGTGTGACCTACGGCATCGGCCGCGGCAGCGAAGTAGCGAATAGTTGTCACTTGTTAACCTCCAATTGCGCTCATAGTCCGGTCCGGCTGGATGAAAAGGGGGCTATCAATACCGTGTCCAGCCTTCTTAACGGACATGCACTCGCTCCAGGCACGAGCGAGCTCGTCATCTGTGGCGCCGGTGCGCATGAGGTCGCGCAGTGATGTCTCCTCGCGGGCGAAGAGACAATTGCGAATGGCGCCGTCCGTGGTCAGACGCGTGCGGTCGCAATCGCCACAAAACGGGTGTGTCACAGCTGCGATGATGCCGACGTACCCATCGAGGGCACCATCGGTGGCATGCCACAGGGCAGCAGGAGCAGATCCGCGCGGTTTTTCTGCCTCCTCCAAAGTAAACCGCGTCCGCAGGGTGTCCAGAATGTGATCGGCAGTTACCATTTTCGAACGATCCCATTTATCAGGGGGCCCGAGGGGCATTTGCTCGATGAACCGCAACTGTGCTCCATGCTGTAGGCAGAACTCCGCTAGCGGTACGATATCCCCTTCATTGACCTCCGGCATGACTACCGTGTTCACCTTCACGGGGGTGAGGCCGATTTTGCTGGCGACACGTATCGATGTGAGCACATCGTCAAGGCGGTCGCGACGGGTGAGGCGTGTGTATGTGTCGTTATCAAGGGAATCTAGAGAAATGTTAACGCGATCCAATCCTGCGTCCTTCAGCACTCGTGCATGGCGATGCAGGCTCACACCGTTGGTGGTGATTGCCGTGGAGGGAGAAGGTGTGAGGGCCTTCGTGGCAGTAATGATCTCCGGAAGGGATTTGCGAAGCAGGGGTTCGCCACCAGTAAAGCGAACCTGTTGGATTCCGAGCTGTTCCACAGCGATGCGGATGAGTCGAATCGTTTCCTCATCAGTCAACGTATCCGGGGTGGGAATCCACTCCAGTCCTTCGGCAGGCATGCAGTAGGTACACCGGAGGTTGCAACGGTCGGTGAGCGACACCCTGAGATCGCGGGCGACGCGGCCGTAGCGGTCGGCCAATAAAGTGTGTGTTGACATGTCCCCTCCAAACTAGTCGAAATACCCTGCGGTAGCTAATAACAGATGTACGACCTTGTCTATTCTTGTGTTTGCCTTACCGGTCTAGCTTGTGGGTTTAAGCGTCGCCGGTCCAGCCTGTGAGATTTGTGCGTCGTAGCGAAAGCAAGTGAGTATGAGCGACTGCTGGTGAGGCGGAGTTCTGTCACAACATGTGCAGGGCGCACCACGTGTGGGCAAACTAAGTGTGGGCAAACTATGTGCAGGCAAACCGTGTGCGGGAAAACAGTAGTCAGCGCCACGTATCCGCTTCTTAACCGTAGGGCGATGCTCGGCGACATAGGGCGACGTAGGGCGACGTAGGGCGACCTAGGGCAACCAAGGGCGGCGTCGGGTGTTGTAACGGGGCAATCGTTCTCGTACGCACCTATCCCGGGCTCACACCGGCGGCCGTGGGGAACGAAGAAGTGCTACGACAACGAGATGCGCTGATCGTTGAGTACGTCAGCTAGACGTGACGGATAATCAGTGATGATTCCATCGACACCTGCGTTGACCAGATCGACCATGGTGGCAGGATCATTAACCGTCCACGGAATGACCAGTAAATTATGCTCATGAGCCCGATCAACATACTCTGCCATGGTCTCCGGACGAGCCCCGGTGTCCCCTCTGCGAACTCCCAACGGGCCTCCGAAATTGGGAGCAATCGCATCGGCACCAAGGGCGACGACCGCTGTAATCGGATCTCCGTGGACCGCAGAATACTGAATTCCTGCTAGCCATGGGGAGCCATCGGTGAATGTCTCAGCGTCATACTTCGCCACGGTTAAAACCTCGCGGTTCGATGCCCGGACCAGGGGGAGGACGCTCCAATCCGACGACTGGATAGCGACCCTGTCGCTGAGGTCGAATGATTCCACTTCCGATAGGATGGCCGCGACGTAATCCTGGGGTAGAGCCGTTGCTTCATCGGAATCAACCTCAGTTCGTGGCTCGATATTGAAACGAACGTACGGTGCATCCTTGGCTAGGTTGAAGACATCTTTGAGCTGGAGAATCGTGCTTCCCTGCGGGTGATGCGCCTCGGGAAAATCGGCTAACGGCTTAGAACAATCCAGGGTGTGCACCTGGGCGTAGGTAAGCGTATCGATGCGCTTACCTACATAGGGAAACTGCGGATCGCCCGGTGTAACTGGAGCGGTGTCGGAGCACTTTTCCGCGAAGATGCGAGCGTCGTTCCACACAACGGGAACCCCGTCTTTGCTCAGCGTGATGACGAACTCCAGGGTAGTAACCCCGACCTCGAGTGCGTTGATGAAAGCAGCCTCGGATCCTTCGGTGTACTCGCCACGGCCACCACTATGTGCTTGCACATCGATCGGTGATGATGAGAATACGGAGCCACTCGCTTCGGCGGCAATCGGCTCGGGGGTGATGGCGGAATCGGAAGCCACGCTACTTGTGCATGCCGATAGCGTACCAATCATCACCGCGCCGACGAGTGGCACTGCATAGAGATGACGGTGGTGCATAAGCGGTCTTTCTAGGGCTGTCTTTCTAACGAGATCTTCATAACGAAGTCGTCGTAGCGTGATCCTGTTAGAAGCAACCAAGTAGCTGGGATGTATAAAGTCTTATTCAAGGCTAACGAACATTAAATTAGCGCATGTTGGGAACCGTGCCAGGTGAACAACAGCTGTCGGTTTAGAGCCGCCGTGAACGCCATCGAAGCGGGGGATGAGTCGCGACTCACCTACCATTTGTTTTAGTTATGCCAGGTTTCTCGTCGTAGCATTATCGCTTTTAGCTGGCATTCAGGATGTTGGCAGTAAAACACCAAGAAGTGGGGGAGGGGGAGGATGTCACCGCCTGGTCACGTGGCATGGTTCCAACACCTTTGAAGTGCTTTGGGAATACAGCGTGCGCAAAACCGGCCTGGCGAAACACTGGCCCGGCGAAAAACCAGCGTGCGCCTAACCAACGTGGCGTGAAATCAGTAACGCGGTGGTGAGAGTCCGGCAGTCTAACGTTCGCCGGGCCCTTTAAGTTTGACGATCTCGAACTCGTGGTGGGCAAGGTGTCCGCGAAGATCCTTCTTGTCGAACTTGCCAACGCTTGTCTTATCCACGCTGGAGACGAACGTCCAGTACTCGGGCAGCATCCAGTTGGGCAGAGTTTCCCTCATGGAGGTACGCAGGCGCTCAGCGGTTTCGCTCGTCGGCGGAACACCCTCGTGCAGGACAGTGACAGCGAGAGGTCGCTCGCCCCATTTCTTATCCGGGTAGCCAATGACCGCGCACTCGATGACATCCGGGTGCGCCATGACGAGGTTTTCCAGCTGTACGGAGTAGATCCACTCACCGCCGGAGCGGATCACATCCCGGGCGCGATCCTCGATAGTGAGGAAGCCGTCCTTGGTCACACGTCCCACGTCGCCTGTGCGAAGCCAGCCATCGTCTGTGAACTGATCCTCGGCATCTGAAAAAGGCTTGCCCCGGAATGTCGTTACATTGTCGGAATGGAAGTACGATCCCGTTACCCAGGGGCCACGGATCTGAATTTCGCCGTGGTTGCGGTCGGTACGGGAAACTTCGACACCATCGGTCACCACACGGTACTGCACGGATGCTGGGAATCTGCCCTGGGAGATGCGGTACGCCCAGCGCTGCTGTCCTGATACGCCGGACGGTGGCCGTGCGACCGTGCCAACAGGAGAACTTTCCGTCATTCCCCACATCTGGATGACATCGACGCCGTATTTTTCCTCCCACATCTGCGTGAGCGAAGGAGGTACGGGCGACCCACCAGCAATAATTTCCGTCAAACTCATCCTGGCTGGCGGGTGATGTAGATAGTGAACCATGAGAGAAATCCACAGTGTGGGCACTCCTGTTGCTACGCGTGGATGCACCTCGGCGATGATCCGCGCAAGCCGAGCCGGGGACACGTCCTGACCGGGAAGAACCAGAGGGGCACCGGACATAAAAGCAGCGATCGGAACACCCCAGCTCAGAACGTGGTAGATCGGAACGCAGCACAAGAATGGCGTGCCGTGAGACACCGCGAACGAATCCTGCGTGCGCAGGGAAAGCGAGTGCAGGTAAATGGAGCGATGTGAGTAGGCGACACCCTTCGGCGGGCCGTCCGAGGTGCCCGTCGAGTAGCACAGAGCAGCGGCCGTGTGTTCCTCCAGCTCTGGCCAGTCGTAGTGGGTGGGTCGGCCGTCGATAAGCTCCTCATAGGAGTACACCGCGACTGAAGCAGGAAGCTCGGCCAGGACTGGTGCTAGATCACCATCACCGATGACCACCACAGCGCGGACGATGGGACATTGGGGGAGGATCGGAACAAGAATGTCCACAAGTCGAGGGTCGCAGACGATGACAGAGTCCTCGGCATGATTGATGATGTGCGCGATCTGATCGGCTTGCAGCTGCTTATTCAGAGGCTGGAACACCGCACCCTTGCACGCTGCGGCGAATAGCACTTCGAGGTGCTCCGGGCAGTTGTACATGAGTGTTCCCACCCGTTCGTCGCCCAGGATTCCCAGCTCATCTTCGAGAGCATGGGCGAAAGCAGCAGCTCGCTTGCCGATCGCAGCGAACGTGGTTTCCTCCAGCTCATCCCGATTCCAGGAGTACACTGTCGTGTCGCCATGAATTGTCGTTCCATATTCAAGGATTCGGGCGACATTCAACGGGATATCTTGCATGGTGGCGCGCATACCACAAACTTTAACCTAATGTTGTCGTGGCATGGGCGTATGGGTTAGGATAGATCCCGAAACAGATGCGGGTTCTCACTTCTTCCCGCAATATTCCAAGTTTTGTCGTTCCCATCGCGGAACTTCTTTTCAAGAAATTACCTCTAACTACCGCAGTCTCAAGGCGGTACGAAAGGAATATGTGTCTATGACGGACAATGTGGATCTGTCAACGCTGAAGCTCTCCGAGCTCAAGCAGATCGCCCAGGAAAAGGGGATCAAAGGGGTATCTGGGCTCCGTAAGCAGGCGCTCATCGATCGACTGGCAGCCGAACTGAACGGGGATAGTGAGCCCAAGCGTGAAGCGTCCAAGCCACGCCGGGCTACACGGAAAGCACAGTCCACGGGCAAGGCTCAGTCCGAGCCCGCTGCCACGATCGTGGAAGAGTCTGAGCCAGAAAACCAGTCTCCTGCAGAAGAATCTTCTACACAGGATGCGCAGGAAGAAAACAGCGAGTCCAACACGTCTGACCGCCACGATGGCGCCCACCAGTCGAGGTCACAGGCCCGTCGTGCGCGCCGGGTTCGCCAAAAGATGAACCACCGTCGCAACCGTGATGGCCGTGACGATGCGGATAACAACGGTGGTAAAAGTGACAACCGCCGTCGCAACCAGAACAACGACGAGAACGATTCTCACCGCAATGATTCGCACGGTGGAGACAATCGTCATTCCTCCGACAACCGTGGATCTGACAACCGTGATTCGGATGCTCGCCAAGGTGCCGAGGACCGTCACGAGGGCAACGGTAGCGAGCGCAAGGACAAGAACGAGCGCAACGATCGGAATGACCGTGATAACAATCGTCGCGGTGGACGTGGTCGCCAGCGTAACGAGCGCAACGACCGTAACGAGCGCAACGACAAGAACGATCACACAGGGGAGAACGAGGAATCCCAGCCGATGCAGCAAATCGCTGGCATTCTGGACATCATCGATTCCAACATCGCCTTTGTGCGTACGACGGGCTACCAAGCAGGCAGCCAGGATGTCTTCGTTCCCCAGCAGATGATTCGTCGCTACGGAATGCGTCGCGGCGATTACATCCAGGGTGCTATCCGCGCACCGCGTGAGGGCGCGAACCAGGATTCCAACAACAACCACAATAATCGTGGTCGCGGTCGCAATAACAATCGCGGTCGCCAGAAGAACAACGCTTTGCAGCGTGTGGATGCGATCAACATGCTTCCGCCGGAAAACGCCAAGCAACGCCCGGAATTCTCCAAGCTCACGCCGCTGTACCCGAATCAGCGCTTGCGCCTGGAAACGCAGCCGAACATTCTTACCACGCGTGTCATCGACCTTGTCATGCCGATTGGTAAGGGGCAGCGCGCACTCATCGTCTCCCCGCCGAAGGCTGGCAAGACCACCGTGCTCAAGACCGTGGCCAACGCGATCTCCGCAAACAACCCAGAGTGCCACCTCATGGTCGTGCTCGTGGACGAGCGCCCCGAGGAAGTCACGGATATGCAGCGCAGCGTCAACGGTGAGGTGATCGCCTCCACGTTTGACCGCCCGCCGTCAGAGCACACCGCCGTGGCGGAACTTGCCATTGAGCGCGCAAAGCGCCTGGTTGAGCTCGGCAGTGACGTGGTCGTTCTCCTGGATTCCATTACCCGCCTCGGCCGCGCGTACAACAACTCGTCACCGGCCTCCGGGCGCATCCTATCCGGTGGTGTGGATTCCAACGCCCTGTACCCGCCGAAGCGGTTCCTTGGCGCTGCCCGCAATATCGAAAACGGTGGTTCGCTGACGATCATCGCTACGGCTATGGTCGAGACCGGCTCCGCCGGCGACACCGTCATCTTCGAGGAGTTCAAGGGCACCGGTAACGCAGAGTTGAAGCTTGATCGCAAGATCGCCGAGCGCCGTGTGTTCCCGGCTGTGGACATCAACCCGTCGGGTACCCGCAAGGACGATCTCCTTCTCGCTCCCGATGAGGCCAAGCTTGTGCACAAGCTGCGTCGTATCATGAGCGCACTGGATTCGCAGGCCGCGATTGACTTGCTCATCAAGCAGCTGAAGAAGACGAAGTCGAACCGCGAATTTATGCGAGCGCTGGCCACGTCCGCGCCGATGACAGCGGGTGAGACGGAGGAGGATTACATCTAAATGGCGAGCCACGTCTCCGCAGTAGATGACATTCTTGCTGAATACCAGGGTCTCGAGGCCCAGATGGCCGACCCGGAGTTCGCTAACGACCCGGACAATGTGCGCAAGGCTGGCAAGCGGTACAGCCAGTTGCAGCCCATCGTGAACCTGAACACGCAGCTCGAGCAGGCACGTGCTGACCTTGCCGACGCGAAGGAACTCGCCTACGAGGACTCCGCGTTTACAGCCGAGGTCGAGCGCCTTGAGCCGAAGGTTGTCGAGCTTGAAGAAAAGCTCGCCGACATGCTCGCACCGCGTGACCCCCACGATCCGGACGACATGGTCATGGAGATCAAGGCCGGCGCGGGCGGGGAAGAGGCAGCGCTGTTCGCAGGCGAACTGGTGCGTATGTACCAGCGCTACGCAGAAAAGCACGGTTTCATCACCGAGGTGCTGGACGAGTCCGAGTCGGACCTCGGTGGTGTCAAGGACATGACGCTATCCATCCGTTCCAAGAATCCGTCCCAGGACGGTGCGTGGAGTGTATTCAAGTTCGAGGGCGGCGTGCACCGCGTGCAGCGCATCCCCGTGACGGAATCAAACGGTCGTATCCAAACGTCCGCCGCCGGTGTCCTCGTGTACCCGGAGCCGGATGAGGTCGGCCAGGTGGAGATCGACGAGAAAGACATTCGCGTCGATGTGTACCGTTCCTCCGGTAAGGGCGGTCAGGGCGTGAACACGACGGACTCCGCAGTCCGCCTGACGCACCTTCCTACCGGCATCATTGTGACCTGCCAGAAGGAACGCTCCCAGATCCAGAACAAGGCCCGCGCCATGCAGGTCCTGCAGGCGCGCCTGCAGCAGATCGAAGAGGAGAAGGCCGAGGCAGAGGCTGCTGAGGGTCGCCACGCGCAGGTGCGCACCATGGACCGTTCCGAGCGGATCCGCACCTACAACTGGCCGGAGAATCGGATCACCGATCACCGCATCGGCTACAAGGCTAACAACCTTGATAGCGTGCTCGACGGCGATATGGATGCGCTCCTGATGGCTCTCCAGGATGCGGACCGGCAGGCCCGCTTGGAGGCCGAGGATTAAGCTCTCCCAGGCGTTACGGTCGGCGGCGGACGAACTGTCCGCCGCCGGTTGCGCGTCTCCGCTTGTCGACGCCCGGCTCATCGCCGCTCACCTGTTGCACACCGATGTGGGAACGCTCTTTTTCCACGACGATGTTCCCGCTGGCTTTTGGGAGCTCATCCGCCGACGTGCCACACGAGAACCGTTGCAATGGATCCTCGGCACGGCACCGTTTGGTCCCCTCGACCTACACGTCGGTCCTGGCGTATTCATCCCCCGTCCGGAAACAGAGATTCTCGCAGATTGGGCGGTAAAGCAACATGCCGCCACGTACGCTGATTTGTGTACGGGATCCGGCGCAATCGCTGCCTACATCGCCCACTATGTGCCCGCAGCGCGCGTTGTTGCGGCGGAGAAGTCCACAGAAGCCGCGCGCTACGCTCGCGAAAACGGCGTGGATAACCTGTGGTGTGGAGACGTGCTGGACACTGCAGCATGTGTCTCCGCTCTCGATCCGGAGGGGGATGGGTTTGATGTAGTTGTCTCGAATCCGCCCTACGTGCCGGAGGCCGCCGAGGTTTCGCCGGAAGTCGAAGCCGATCCCCACGATGCTGTCTTCGCTGGTGAAGATGGCATGTCTTGTATCCCGCAGCTGGCCCACACCGCCTTCGCGTTGCTGAAACCAGGCGGCTGCTTTGGAGTTGAGCACGACGATGCGACCCAGCCCGCCGTATGCATGAGCCTGCAGGAGGCAGGCTTCACCCACATCGAACCCATGCAGGATTTCGCCGGTAAGCCGCGATTTGTCACCGGTGTGAAGCCGGTCGGCGCTGACGTTTAACGAGGCAGGCAACCGCGCTGATGTGCGCGGTTGTTTTCCTCCACCGTATCCCTCTAAACCGGAGTTGATCCGCAGACCATGAAGTGGGGCTAGGACTCGTGCCCTGGGGCGGTGCCGTATGTGTCGTCCAGTGTAGTAATCTCAGGAAGCCACGTGACAGACACATCCTGCAGGCCAGCTGCGCGGAAGATGTCGGCGTATCGTTCCGGTGAATCCGCAGTAGCCAGTGGAAGATCACTCATCACGCTCCCAGAATAGGCTTTGACAAACGCATTGGGGCCATCGACAACTTCCTCCTTGGAGATCTGCAGGTGTCCGGTCGGATCTACCTTTTCAGTAAGGTTCGGAATCGAGTCCACCTTTTTCTTCAGCTCGGGGGAGGAATCGAAATATTCCGGCGCAAAAGCACCGGCGCGCATGTGGACATCAGATAGCACGCCCAGGGCATAGAGAGTTGGAACAACCCCAATCCTGTTCACTAGGAGTACCTTCTGGGGAACGCCGTCTACCGTGATTTCGTGTCCACAGTTCTCAAAAGTAAAGCCATGACTACTGTCTGCAGCAGCCGGCGATGACGTGGCAGAATTCGTGGTGTCTGACGAACACCCAGCGAGGTTCATGTTCACGGCAGCCATGATGGCTAGAGCGAGGCTGCGGGAGAAAACTTTCTTCATTTTCTGTCTTCCTTTCTTATGTGTCTGATGTGCAGCATTCCGCGTACTAAACGGAATTTCCCATGTGTAAACGGAGTTCTGCGTATGTGAATGGAGTTCTGCGTGTTGGGGTGAGATCGGGACGTGATTCTTCTGACTGGTGAGATCCTTTAACTGGTGGCGTGACTGGTGAGATCCTCTAACTGGTGGCGCGCATGTTTCGTACAAGAATGAGGAGGAATGGGGCTCCGACGAGCGCGGTGATAATACCGATGGATAGTTCTCTTGGTGCGAGAAGCATCCTGACCCCAATATCGGCCCACATGAGTAAGACCGCGCCAAGGAGAGCCGCGACGGGAAGCATGAACCGATGAGATCCCCCTACCGTGCGACGGGCGAGATGCGGGATGACGAGACCAACGAAGCTAATTGATCCTGCCATGGCGACGATTGCCCCTACGATTAAACAGGTCAGAATGGGCATCAGGAGTCTGAAGCGCTCCGGGTTTATCCCGGCTGTAAGTGCTGTTTCGTCCCCGATCCCCAGTGCATCGAGGTTCCGGCCCCAGACAACTCCGTTGACGAGCCCAAAAAGTACAACTACAACGGTTATCACTAATGCTATGTCCCACTTCGCAAGGCCGAGGGGGCCAAAAAGCCAGAACATGACTGACCGCGCTCCTTCGGCATTGCCTGAGGCGAAAATGAGGAAACTCGTCACCGCAGAGAGCGCGTAACCGAGAGCGACTCCTGCGATGAGGAGGCGAATGGACGTCAACCTGCCCTGCGAGCGCGCAACGCCATACAAAACAAACGACGCGACGACCGCCCCGATAAAAGCACTGCCTTGGAGTGCGTAGTCGCCAAGGGCTGCGCCTGCGCCGAAGAGGATTGCGAGAGCCGCACCCGTCGATGCTCCACCATTGATCCCGATGATGTAGGGATCGGCAAGGATGTTGCGAACCAGAGTCCGCAGTATGCCACCAGCTACGGCAAGGCCAGCGCTTACGGCCATGCCGAGGATAGCGCGACGGACGCGAATGTCCCAGACGATTGTGTCTTTGACGGATTCCACAGTGGAATCTGTGCCGAAGACATGATGTGAAATGATGCTCACTGTTTCAGTAGCGGATACATGAACCGAACCCAGCCCAACGCTGATCACGAGAGTAATGGCGAGACCGATCGTGAGCCCAAAAAGCCAAACTGTCGCTAGGCGACGATGCCTTCTGAGCCCTAATACAGATCCGCAGCTGTAATCATGGCCTCAGGGTAGGAGAGGGTTTTCTAAAAGTCAATTGGTTCTTTGAAGAAGGGGGTTTTGGGGTGGGTTGGCCATTGGACTGTTTCTGTGTTCCCTTGGAGTACCTCTAAGGCTGTCGTGTACTACAAGCGCCTGGATGAGGGGGTGGAACCGCAGGAAAGTTTTGGGTAGAGGGGAGGGCGCGAGGGTGGGAAAAGGAATGTGTTCGCGGAGGAAGTCAAGAGGCGTGTCGGGAGGGGGTGTGCCCATGCTGTACGAGGGCAGCTCTTCGGCATTTATGGTGTGACCTGTCTTTGTATGCGGTGAACGAATGTGAGTGAGTGGATGCTTGTTGAACATTGGTGATTGGTGGTCTTAGGTGCCGCTGCTGTAACGGGATGATCGTGGGGTAAATCGAGGATGGAAGTCTGATGACCGAGCTGTCCCGAGCCTGGTGATAAAATTTCGGTTTTTAGGAGGAGGGGACTCGTCTGTTAGGGGCGAATGTTTGGATCGTGGCATCGTTTTAGGCTTGTGTGATATGGGACGGCACAGAAGGTCGTTTATTTTTAGTCGGGAAAATTATTAGCGGGGAAGAGTGGATAAATTATTGACCAGTAAAGGGGAATGAAATGAACTCGAGGCCTTAAAACATTCAATAGAATACGTGAATATGCGGAAGTGGTCGGGCGTGTCACTGAAGCATCGATAGTTCTTATTCGGAATCGTAAAAAACGCTGGTCAGTACGGACATACTGTTAATTGCAGTCACCCTAGAACGGGGGTAGGTAATATCAATGGTTTCTGTATTTTTTCCGTAAATTACATATATTTTTCCGCAAATATTGCAATGGACCGTAATGTATGCAACGGCGGAAAAAACTTTCTTGCAAAAAATAAAATACAGGATAGATTGACGGTATGTCGAAAACATCTGAAGTGGGCATGAATGTCACTATTGACGGCCCACCAATAAAACACGTTAGTCACGGTCGTGCCGTCCTGGTGCTTGCTACTGGTACCGCCTTCCTCGCGGGAACTCCCCTGTGGGTGAAGGCCACCAACATGGACCCCTCCACTCAGGCCTTCCTTCGAGTAGTCATCGGATGTCTGTTGTTGGTGCCGTTTGGAATCCGCGAGATGCGGAAAAAGGAGCGTCTGGGGAAGAAAGGCATCATGCTCTCCGTCGCTGCTGGACTCTTCCTCGGCATCGATTTCACCGCGTGGAACTACTCCATCTTCTATGTGGGAGCCGGCATTGCAGCAATTCTCTTGAACCTTCAGGTGATCATCGTCCCGATGCTCACGGCCGTATTTGATAAGTACAAGATTCCGCCAGTGTTCCTCATTCTGGTTCCGATCATGACCGTGGGTGTTTTGCTCACTGGTGGTGTGTTTGAGTCTGCAGAGGCATCGGGTGGCCCCGAAACGATCTACGGAATTAAGACAGCTACGCTCGGAACCATCTTCGGCCTGACTTCCGGTATCTGCTACTCCTTCTACCTCTACTTGTCCCGCAAGGCAGGAACGTCGGCTCGTAAGGATCTGTACGTTCAGCCGATGATGTACACGATGGCCGCACAGGCAATCCCGCCCACTATCATTGCTTTCTTCTTCTCCCCGCGTGGGGGGTTCGATTTCAAGAATGGAGTTCTCCTGAACGGCGAACTTCCGCTTGTTAACCCCGAGACGACAGTCGGTGATCCCCTCACTGCGTGGAACTGGTTCAACCTGATTTGCCTCGCCGTGCTTGGTCAGGCACTTGCCTGGACGTTCGTACAGTACGGCACCGTGTGGCTGGATCCGACGCTGTCTGCAGGTATTCTGCTGCTCTCCCCGGTGACTTCCGTCATCATTGCAGCCCCTCTGTTCGGTGAGATTCCCTCCAAGCTGCAGGTCCTCGGTATCTTCCTGATTCTCGGTACAGTGGCGTACCAGAACGGTTTGTTCAGTATGTTCACAAAATCGAAACGAAAACACGAGAGAGGAAACCCAGACGAGCCTCTTGATCAAGAACTGATACGTGAGGGGTTAGCGCCCCACCACGATCCCCAAGAAGTACCTAATAACCCCTACAAGAAGCACAACCACGGACCGTTCCACTAAGACTAGGTGTCCACAAAGACTAGGTCAGAGTTTCGAATTGTTTTCGGAACAATCCTAAATCGGCGGTAGTGGCCTCAAGCAGTGCTATTGATGGGGAGCCCCGTTCTGAAAGCGAACGGGGTGCACCCGTGTGATCCCCCGGAAATTTCCCCCTAATTGAAGGAGAAGAAATGAAGTTAACCCAACGCGAACAGGAAAAGCTGCTGATTGTTGTTGCAGCAGACGTTGCCCGCCGTCGCAAAGAGCGCGGTCTCAAACTGAACTACCCTGAGTCCGTCGCCCTCATCACCGACTACCTCCTTGAAGGTGCCCGTGATGGAAAGTCGGTAGCCGAGCTTATGTCTGAAGGCATCCAGGTCCTCTCTCGTGACGACGTTATGGAAGGCGTTCCCGAGATGATATCTGATGTGCAGGTCGAGGCTACGTTCCCCGACGGCACGAAGCTCGTCACAGTCCACAACCCGATCCGATAAGAGGAGTTTCCCATGATTCCAGGCGAGTACTTTATTTCTGAAGGAAAGATTACCCTCAACGAGGGTCGTGAGTCGATCACTCTCGAGGTGAAAAACACCGGAGACCGTCCGATTCAGGTTGGCTCCCACTTCCACTTTGCGGAGGCCAATAGCGCTCTCGAATTTGACCGCGAAGCAGCGCGGGGAAAGCGCCTTGACATCCCTTCCGGCACTGCTGTGCGTCTTGAGCCGGGCGATTCTCGAACTGTAGAACTCATTGATTTTGCTGGTGAGCGCCAGGTCTACGGATTCAACGGCGCAGTCAACGGCCCGCTCGACTAACTCTGAAGACTGAAAAGCTGAAAGGAACGTAGAACATGTCATTTGAGATCGACAGGCGTCAATACGCCGAACTGTATGGTCCCACAACCGGAGACGGTGTTCGTCTTGCAGATACCCATCTCATTGCACGCGTAGAGAAGAGCTACCTCAACCCCGGTGAGGAAGTTAACTTCGGTGGCGGCAAGGTTATCCGTGACGGCATGGGGCAGAACTCTCGAGTAAAGGGTGACGACATTATCCCTGACCTCGTGATTACCGGTCCGCTCGTGATCGACTACACCGGAGTTTACGTGGCTGACGTTGCCATCAAGGACGGCAAGATCATGAAGATCGGTCGCGCCGGCAACCCAGATATCCAGGATGGAATCGATATCACCGTCGGTGTAGGCACCGAGGTTATTGCTGGCGAAGGCAAGATCGTCACTGCTGGCGCTGTCGATACCCACATTCACTTCATTTCTCCTGGGCAGGTGGAAGCTGCGCTGGATAACGGCACAACTACCCTCATTGGTGGCGGCGTTGGACCGGCTGATTCCACTAACGCGACTACGGTCACCTCCGGCGCGGCGAACATTCGCCACATGCTGCAGGCAACGGTCGATCTGCCGATTAACGTTGGATTCCTCGGTAAGGGCCATGCCTCCGACCTCAACCCCCTGCGTGAGCAGATCAAGGCCGGCGCAATTGGCCTGAAGATCCACGAGGACTGGGGGGCTACCGCCAACACGATCGACAACGCCCTAAAGGTTGCCGACGAGATGGACATCCAGGTTGCGATCCACACCGATACCCTTAACGAGGGCGGTTTCGTGGACAACACCATTAAGGCCATCGACGGTCGCGTCATCCACACGTTCCACACGGAGGGTGCAGGTGGCGGTCACGCACCGGACATCATCGAACTTGCGGGTCACTCCAACGTGCTTCCCGCGTCGACGAACCCGACCCTGCCGTACACCAAGAACACACTGGATGAGCACCTTGACATGATCATGGTGTGCCACCACCTCAACCCGGATCTGCCGGAGGACGTTGCTTTCGCAGATTCCCGTATCCGTAAGGAAACGATCGCAGCCGAGGATGTTCTGCACGACATGGGTATCATGTCGATTACATCTTCAGACTCCCAGGCCATGGGTCGTGTGGGCGAGGTCGTTCTGCGCACGTGGCAGGTAGCTGACCGCATGAAGATGCAGCGTGGTCCGCTTGAGGGCGACACGGAGGATAACGACAACAACCGAATCAAGCGCTACATTGCCAAGTACACCATCAACCCGGCGATTGCTGCTGGTATTTCCCACGCTGTTGGCTCGGTTGAGGAAGGCAAGATTGCTGACCTCGTGGTGTGGGAGCCGGCGCACTTCGGTGTGAAGCCGCTCATCGTGCTGAAGTCTGGCTACATTGCTCGCTCCGAAATGGGTGATTCTAACGCTTCTATTCCGACGCCTCAGCCGCGAACGATGCGTTACTCCTTCGGTGCCTACGGTGATGCTGCTAGCCGCACGAGCGTGACCTTCCTCCCGACGGCAGCCATTGAGGCTGGTGTTCCCGCATCCCTGAACACCAAGCGTGCCTTCGTGGAAGCGAAGAACATGCGCAACATTTCCAAGGCCGACATGAAGCACAACTCCGAGACGCCCGAGATTTCCGTGGATCCCGAGACCTATGTGCTGAAGGTCGACGGAAAGGAAATTACGTCTGAGTATGCGGAGTCGCTGTCGATGGCACAGCGCTACTTCCTCTTCTAGGCGTACGAACGTCGCGTAAAAGTAGATCGGAGGTAGCAGTAATGAACGCTACCTCCGTCATCTTTCTGCGCCCCGATAGCGATAAGTAAAACCTTTTTCACGTGCGCCCACATCCGCGAAGTGTGCCCAGATTTCCTCGCCAAAAATCGTCCCGTGGTGACGGACAATCCATGATCATGGAAACGAAGGGTGGCGTAGGCTGAAACGCAAACAATGACGTGGATAAAGCCATCACAAATATCAACTGACAATTCCTCAAAAACAAGGAAGGCCTATCATGATCGTCACCGAGATTCTCGGAAACGTCCACGATGTATCTGAACCTGCAGAGCTATCCATAGACTCTGTGCTGTTTGACAATGAATCCCGGCTGAAGCGAGTACAGCGCGTAACGTCAGAAGGGGGGACCGAAATCGGCCTGCGCTTTGATACCGACTTCCGCGAACTTCACGATGGTGACATCCTGTGGCGTGAGGGCGATTCACTTATCGTTGCCAAGATTGATCCAACGGACGTTCTCGTCATCAAACCCGGTTCTATCAAGGAAGCACTGACAGTCGCACATTCCCTCGGTAACCGTCACCTCCAGGCCCAGTTCTTTGAGGATGAGGCTGGCTTCACTGGCTCCGTCATGGTTGTGCGCTACGACCACACTGTCGAGCACTTCCTGGATCACATGGAAACAAACTACGAGCGCGGTCAATACGTCATGCCGAAGGCTTTCCGTCATGCAGAGCACACCCACTAAGCCCCAGGAAGCCAGCTCGAGCGAGCGGGCGCAGCTGGTCATCTGGCACTTGACCGATTCCGCATTGCCTACGGGCGGGTTCGCCCACTCAGCGGGTATGGAAACATATATCCAAAGCGGTGCAGTTGATGATGCAGATACCTTCGCAGAGTGGTTAAAGGGGTATTTGTACCAGGCTACCTTCAATGATGCCCTCGCGGTTCGCTTCGCGGTGGAGTTGCACAATTCCACGATTGGCTGGGATGAGAAGGTAGCGCGGCTGAACCAGCTGGACCGCTTGTTACACGCAACGTTGACTCCCAAGGAGCTACGTGCAGCAATGCGTTCCATGGGCAAGCGGATGAGCAAGGTCGCGCGAATAGTTGACGCAGATGACATGCTCGTAGAAGAGTACGACCGTGGTTTGCGTGCTCGAGAGTACAAGGGCAACCCGGGAATCGCTCTCGGCCTCGTTCTGGCTGCTGCCGGAGTTGACGGATACACGGCAGCGAAGGCATATCTCATGCAGTTAGCCACGTCCATGGTCCAAAATGCGATCCGCGCTATTCCCCTTGGCCAGGATGCAGGCCAACGTCTGCTCGTTGGGGTCTACGGCCTCGTGACGGAGTTTGCCCAACAAGCGATGGAACACACCGTTCACGACCTGGGTGTTGCTGCTCCCGATATGGAAATCGCCCAGATGGAACACGAATTCCTGCGCTCGCGCATGTTCATGTCCTAACAACGGGATTCATGTCCTACCAACGGGAATAGAGAAGCCACACAGTGGCACAAGAGGGATGCCTCCTTTTCTGGGGAGGTTCCACAACATGAAAGGAAAATTTAGAAATGTCTGTTGTAAAAGTCGGCGTCGGTGGACCGGTCGGCTCTGGTAAGACCCAATTGATCGAGCGCATTACGCGCGCCCTGGAAGGTGAAATCTCCATGGCGGCGATCACGAACGATATTTACACGACTGAGGACGCTCGCATTCTCGCACGCGACGGCGTGCTCCCGGAGGATCGGATCATCGGTGTGGAGACGGGTGGCTGTCCGCATACCGCCATCCGTGAAGATACGTCGATGAACGAGGCCGCATACGAGGAATTGTTGAATCGGCACCCAGACCTGGAGCTCGTGTTCATTGAGTCTGGCGGCGATAACCTCTCCGCTACGTTCTCGCCTGAACTAGTGGACTTCTCCATTTACATCATTGATGTCGCCCAGGGGGAGAAGATTCCTCGTAAAGCAGGCCAGGGGATGATCAAGTCTGACCTCTTCGTCATTAATAAGACCGACCTGGCTCCTTATGTCGGCGCTGATCTCCAGGTGATGACCGACGATTCCAAGGTCTTCCGTGGTGACAAGCCGTTTGTGCTCACGAACCTGAAGACGGATGAGGGCCTCGACGAGGTGCTTCAGTGGCTCCGCCGCGATGTGCTTATGCAGGATCTCGAGGCCAGTGGTAAATAGCATGTGGGGCGAGTCTAAGCCGGTTTTTAGGCATGATCCGCCGCACCAGGAGATGGGAGAGCTCGATCTCGGAATCTCTGTCAGCGGTGGAAAATCCATCGCTACGAAGCAGTATCACCAGGGTGCTCTCAAGATTATTCGCCCGCACTATCTGGACGATTCCGGGCAGGTGTACTACACCATTGCCAATCCCGGCGGTGGCTACGTCGGTGGTGACGCCTACCGCATCGGTGTTGAAGTGGATGCCGGCGCATCGATCCTATTTACTGACCAGTCTGCAGCAAAGGTGTACCGCACTCCGAATGACTTTGTTGTGCAGAACATCGCTTTTACGCTGCACGGCGATGCGGTCATGGAGTACATCCCAGACCAGTTGATCCTCTACCGCGATGCGGATTACCGGCAGGAAATCCTGGTGGAGATGGACAAAGAGTCATCGTTGTTCATCTCGGATATTGTGACGCCTGGTTGGTCGCCAGATGGTGGGCAGTTCCTATACAAGAACGCGCACCTGCGCACGGCTGTGAAGGTTGACGGGGAGGTGGTACTCGTCGATAATATTCGGATCGAGCCCACCAAGGACGTTTTCTCCACGGTACGCTCTTCTTTCCTCGGGGAGCACACGCATTTTTCGACGGCAATCTGCGTCGATCCGCATGTGTCACCGGAGGTTGTCGCGGACGTTCGCAATGCCGTCCGGCAGCATCTCGAAGGTAAAGGCAGCGTCAAGGCATCGGTCACAGAAATCGATGTTCCGGGATTCGTACTACGCGCGGTCGGTGATTGGACGGAAGACCTCATGCGGGTTGTGCAGGCAGCCGCCAACGTTGTCCGGGACAAGACGAGGGGACAGGGACCAATCAACCTACGCCAGTATTAGCGACCTACACCGGTACTAGCCAGTGCTAGCACAAAGGAAGCCAGTGGCGACTCCAAAAAAAGGAAAAGACGGAAGCAGCGTAAAGCTGGTTCCGTCTTTTGGCTCCTGTTGTGAACTACATTGCTGGCGGTGGTTGACTAATCGTCCGAGACCTTGTGGCCAGAACCGATCCAGTGAAGCAACTCATGAACGTCGTCGTTAGCAATCCCGTAGTAAATTCGTCGGCCATCGCGCTGCGACTTAACCGTTCCGTTGTTTTCCATCGCCCTCAAGGCCGCCGAAGCTGTTGCTACCCTGAGTCCAGTTTCCTCGGCAAGCTCGCTGACAGTCAGAGTGTTCTGGCCGGCGTAGTGGATGGCTGCGAGTAGAGCGAGCCGTGTCGGGTCGCCGAGGATCTTAAACGTGCCGGCCCAACTGTCGATGTCAACTTCGTGAGACACAATTACCTCCTGCAGGTAGTTTAACCGGAAAGAGTATCTTGTGAGCCAATTGCACCGTCGATCACAAGCGAAGGAACGCCACCGCTACTACGCGTAAGCGAGCCGTTTACCCGGAATACTCGAGCAAGTACGTCCGCAGTGAGGACCTCGAGCGGGGGGCCGTCGTTTTCCACCGTCCCACCGTTAATGAGCAGGAGACGGTCGCAGTAGCGGGCTGCTAGTGCCAGATCGTGTATAGCCAGGATGATCACCGTATTGTGCTGCGTGGAGATGTGCGACAGTAGATCCATGAGGCGGTACTGGTGATGCAGGTCCAGGTGGTTTGTCGGCTCGTCGAGAAGCATGGTGGAGGCCTGCTGGGCCATCGCGCGGGCCACCATCGCGCGTTGCACCTGGCCACCGGAGAGCTCACTGAGCCTGGCATCGGCCAGATCCTCCAGTGCCGAGTGATGTAACGCCCGGGTGATCCGCTCTTCGTCGCCTGCTTGAGTTTGGGAGAATGGGCCGCGACCGGCCGAGCATCCCAACTGCACAACCTCTCGGACGGTGAGGGGGATGGCAGCTCCTGAGTGCTGTGCGACGTAGGAAAGGTGGTGAACGCGTTCGTTTATGCGGTAAGAGGTGAGCGGTTTGCCGTCGAAAAGCACCGAACCATCGAAGTGGTGCACACCGGCGAGTGACTTGAGTAGGGTGGACTTCCCAGAACCATTCGGACCAACCAGACCGACGATGGTGGGGGCCTCCGCGGTGAAAGACACTCCCGAAAGTACGGTGTGCTCGCCGAAACCGGCGCGGAGATTGGATACTTCCAGCATTAGCGCTTCCTCCTCAGGATGACGAAGAAGGCGGGAACGCCGATGAGCGCTGTAATGACTCCGACGGGAAGTTCCTGTGGCGCAAATAGTGCGCGGGCAATCGCGTCGGCGACGACGAGGGAAATTGCCCCGAGCAGCGCTGAGAGGGGGATGAGGGTGACGTGGCGGGGGCCGTTGAGCATGCGGATAGCGTGCGGGACGATAAGGCCGACGAAGCCGATCGCGCCGACGGAAGCAACGGTAGCGGCTGTCATGAGCGATACAGCGATGAGCACCGTGTAGCGAAGCGCAACGACAGGGATCCCCATCGTCTGGGCTGTGGCATCACCGAGGGACAGTGCATCGAGATATCGTGATAGAGACCAGAGCAGGATAATCCCCAATGTGCCGATGATCGCCACAGCCCAGAACGTATGCCAACGTGCGGCACTTAAGACTCCGAGGAGCCAAAACATGATTCCTCGCGTGGACTCGGCGTTTCCGCTCGCCGTGACGATGAGGGACGTCAGTGATTGGAAGAGGAAACCAATGAGGACACCTGTGAGCACAACCCGCGTGGCATCCGCAGCGCTCTTCTGCAATAGCAGGATGAGCATGAAGAAGGAGGCCAACGCACCGATTGCCGCGCCGACGATGATCCCGTACTGCCACGTTGAGAAGAGGATTGCGACGACGGCCCCAGTGGAGGCGCCCGAGGAGATGCCGAGCAAGTAGGGTTCCGCAAGGTCGTTGTGCGTGATGGCCTGCATGACGACACCGCAGACGGCGAGAATCGCCCCGACAAAGGCAGCCATGAGGATGCGCGGGATGCGAAGCTCGGTGAGGATCGATGTCCGGAGAGGAGACGGGGTTGGCAGCGCTGGGTCAATAAACGCGCGCAGCTCCCCGAAGCTCATTGAACTTGAGCCGACGGTCAGCGATGCAATCATCGCGACGGCGAGAACGATCAGCCCCACAACCACCACGCCAACCGTTTTTCCAGTCGTGCCGTGGTGTGTTTTGTGGGACTTCGATTGTTTGACGGATGACACTACTTGGCCAGTTTCGTACCGAGATCGCCATCTAGAGCAGCAGAGATTGCCTCGATGACTTCGTGGGAACGAGCAGAAGCGGAGGTTGCAACTCCAGGAACAACGACGTAGGCACCGTTTTTGACAGCCTTCATCTCCTTCGTTCCCGGGGTGTTTTCGAGGTCTTGCACCTTTTCTTGCCACTTGTCGCCGGGTTCGCCGCGCTTGGGAAGATCGGCGAGGATGATGACATCGGGGTCGGCCTCTGCGACGGCCTCCCAGGAAACCTGCGGCCACTCCTCGTTGAGATTGGCAAACACGTTGGTCATCCCTGAGTGCTCGCCCATCTCCGTCACAATCGACGGGCCACCTGCAACGTAGGGGGAGCCACCGACAGAGGAGTACAGGAGCATGAATGTTGTGCCTTCTGGGGCTTTCACGGCTTTGTCAAGCGCCTCGTTCTGGGTCGCGATGAGCTCCTTGGCTTCTTCTTCGCGGCCGAAGATTTTGCCCAAGTCTGTGAGATCTTTCTGGATCAGTTCGAAACTGGTCTTACCCTTATTGTCGCCGTAGGTGGGACACTCGGAGTTGGAGTTGTACGTTCCCACACCAAGCCTCTGCCACTCTTCGCGGGCACCTGCGGCATCGGCTGTCCAGCTTTCCTTGAAGGGACTGACGATCATGTCCGTGTCCGCATTGCGGAGCTGTTCGGAGTTGGCCACGGAGGGGGAGAGCTCTGTCAGCCCGTCCAAGGGATAACCCGCTGGTGGTGCGTCTTTTTGGTGGCTGTATCCGGCGATCTGGTCCTTGGCACCCAGGAGCAGCAGCGTGTCCGTGGAGCCCTGTTCCATCGTCGTCGCACGCTGGACTGGCGCTTGAACTGTCGTCTCGAACCCACAGTTGTCGATGGTGACGGCGTGGGTGGTGGACGCACTGTCCTGCGTCGTGGGGGCAGCCTGGTCGGAAGAGCCGTTACCACACGCAGCCAGTGAGAAGCCGAGGGTTGCAGTGGCAATGGTTGCTAGAAGACGATGGCGCACGGGGCGTTCTCCTTCGGTGACATTAAAAATCAATGGAATGTTTGATTGAACCGTATCGTAGGTTCATTCCCGGTACCAAATTGGAGTCGGCTTCAGGTGCACCCGAAAGCACCCGGCCTGGAAAAACAAGAGCTCCACAAAGAATAATTCCTACCAGCAGGTGCTCTGAAAGGGGCTTTCTGGGTTTGATTACCTGCATCCTCTGTGGTTGTGCTTTCCGGACGATGGGTGAGGAGAGGGACAATGGTCTGAAGGGGAAGACGGTGGGAGGTGAAGACGGCGGGAAGGGGAGGCAGTGGGAGGTGAAGACGGCGGGAGGAGTGGATGGTGGCAGGAGCGCATGGAGGGATTGGTGGCGGGGTAACATATGGCGGTGTTACTTGAAGTCAACCGCAAGCTATAGAAAAAGGGGTGCGGCACGTGTCGCGTACGTTTAACTGTCTGGATGAAAAGACGCGGGAAGTAGGACTCAACTCAGCTGCCGACGCGGTGGAGGCTGGACGTCTCGTTGTTATCCCCACGGATACGGTGTACGGAATCGGTTGCAACGCATTTAACCCCGAAGCAGTGAATAAACTCCTGCAGGCCAAGCATCGCGGCCCCGACATGCCCGTGCCGGTGCTCGTTGGCAGCTGGGACACCGTGCGCGGTCTGTCGCGGGACTACACCCGCCAGATGAATGTTCTCATCGAGGCGTTCTGGCCAGGTGGGTTGTCTATCGTTGTCCCACAGGCACCGAGTTTGACTTGGAACCTGGGGGATACCAATGGCTCTGTGATGCTGCGCATGCCTTTGCAGAAACTCGCCATTGAGCTCCTGCAGAAGACCGGCCCCATGGCAGTTTCATCAGCCAATATCTCCGGGCAGCCACCGGCGTTGAACGCACGGGAGGCCGAGGAACAGCTCGGCAATTCGGTGAGTGTATACCTCGAAGGCGGACAGGCTGAGATTGGCACCCCGTCGACCATCATCGACCTCACCCAGGCAACCCCGACGATCCTGCGTGAGGGAGCTATTCCCAGCGAGAAGATCTTTGAGGTCCTCAAGGCGCAAGCATAAATACATGTGGCGACGTGCGACGGTTGAATGAGGCATGGACGCTTGAGTCGCTGCTGACAGCCAAGTCGCTGAGGTCACCGATTGCTTTTTGTGCATCCCGATTCGCGCCAACAGGAATGTGGAGGGCGCGAGCAGTGCGTAGAAACGGTACGAAGGCGCGTCGATAAGCGGAAACACCGGGCGAGATGCGCGGTGACCGGGCGTGGAGGGGCTAGGATAAAGCCCACACAAGGCAGCACAGTGACACAGTGCCACAGTGGAACTGCCACTGTGGCAGGTGACACGGTGCCTTACACGGTGCCAAGGAACAACGAATAGGAGACGAGTGGGAACAGCAGGCGTAGGCGTACCGCTTCGAGAGCTCGGAGTGGTCCTTCTGACTGCCCTCGTGTTCACCTACCTCACAACGGGGATTGTTCGCTCACTGGTGATTCGCTCCGGGCACCTGTCCGAAATTCGCGAGCGCGATGTCCACACGGTGCGTAAACCACAGCTGGGTGGGCTCGCCATGTTCACGGGCTTCCTCATCGCCGTTTACCTGGCTCAACAACTGCCGGCGCTAACGCGCGGTTTCCGCCCCATCACCCCGGAGATGGACGCAATCCTCGTGGCCTCCGCGATCATCGTGTTCGTCGGCGTCATTGATGACCTCTACGAACTCGACGCATTGAGCAAACTCGTCGGCCAGGTGGCGGCGGCGCTAGCCATGAGTCTCATGGGGCTCCGGTGGTCCATCCTGTACCTACCCATCGGTGATGGAACGACGCTCATTTTGGACGGGGCGCAATCGACCATTCTCACCACGGTCTTCGCCGTCGCGCTCATGAATGCGATCAATTTTATCGACGGCATCGACGGGTTGGCGTCGGGCGTGGGGATGATCTCCGGGCTGGCCACCCTCGCCTTCGCACTGTCCATCCTGCATGACCAGGGTGGTGCTGTCGCCGCCTACCCGCCGGCGATTATCGCCGCCGGGCTCGTCGGTATGTGTGCGGGCTTCCTGCCACACAACTTCGCACCGTCCAGAATCTTTATGGGGGACACGGGTGCGATGTTCATTGGTTTGCTGCTTGCTGCAGCCTCGACATCTGCATCGGGCAAGATCAACATGAGCCTGTACGGCACCGCCGATTTCATCGCCGCTATGAGTCCGATTTTTGTCGTTCTCGCCAGCGTTTTCATCCCGATGTTGGACCTCATTATGGCGGTGACGCGCAGGCTGGCGCGGGGACAGTCACCCTTTACAGCGGATCGAAAGCACCTCCATCATCGTCTTCTGCGGATGGGGCACAGTCAGAAACAGGTGGTGCTGGTGCTCTACACCTGGGTGGGGGTCGTTGCCTTCGGTGCTGTTGGCTTCACCATTTTCCCGCCGTCCTGGGCGCTTATCATGCTGGCTGTCGCCATTGCGTTTGCCGTCTGGTACACCGTGCGCCCGGCTGGGTTACACTTTTGAGCTGTGACTAAAGACAGCCAAGACAGCCATATTTCACGAAACCAGCAATTGAGCCAACAAGCAGGTGCAACTCCTTATGTGGAGAAGGGCTCCTTTACAGACCAAGCACACCCCCTGCGCCGGGCACTTCGTTTCGGTGGGATAGCACTCCTTGTTGTCGCCATCGCCTCTCTCGCCGGATGGTGGTACGTGGCCGGTGAACCTGGCTTTTACGGAGCACTCATCGGAGCCGCTATCGGTGGCGGTTTTATCCTCATCACCGTTGCTCTGAGCTTGTCGACGGCCCATTCCTCGCCCACAACGACCGCCGCGGTGGTACTCGGTGGGTGGCTGGTGAAGCTCATCGCTCTCATCGTGATTTTGGCATTTATTAAAGATCTCACGTTTTACAGCCACAGTGCGCTATTTCTCACAGTTGTTCTCGCGCTAATTGTTGTTTTGGCAGCGGAAAGCTGGGGAATCCTTAGTTCTAGAACCACCACTGTTTCGTGACTTAAACCCCAACGGGGTCAATTTGGGGGTAGGCAAACATACGAAAAATCACAGCACTGATAAAGTACTCAAAAGGTAGCAATACCTTTCAGTTGCTGTGCCGATGTGCGTTGGAATCCGCAGTAGCTGAAGTAATAATTCAGACGTCCATCGCACCGCTTGCCTCACAGCGGTAAATGAACACGGGAGAGAACGCTGAGCGTTACATATTTGTCCATGAAGGGCGAGTTTCACGCCCCGGACTTGTTTCATGAATTTTTCCCGGGTTTCGTAGATGGCAACGGCGACTCTCACAATCTATGGTTGTCCGATTTCGCCGGAGGCCTGTTCGCACTAGACCGTCTGATGGTTGTCCGACTGCTTTGTGTGGTCGCGATCATCGTTTTCTTCGTCCTTGCTATGCGGAACCCGAAGAAGGTTCCGGGCAAGTTCCAGTCAATGGCAGAAATGCTTCTTGACTTCGTCAGAATTCACATCGCAGAAGATATCCTCGGCAAGAAGGAAGGTCGGCGGTTCCTGCCGCTCATCACGACCATTTTCATGCTGGCTCTCTTCATGAACCTTCCGTCGGTAATTCCGTTCCTCAACATTTCACCTAACGCGCGCATCGGTATGCCGCTGGTGATGGCGTTGATGGGCTACATTGCCATGATCTACGCAGGTGCAAAGCGCTACGGCTTCTTCAGATTCCTGAAGAGTTCCGTCGTGGTGCCGAACATCCCGTGGTTCCTCCACATCCTCGTGGTGCCGATCGAATTCTTCTCCACCTTCATCCTCCGCCCCGCGACGCTGGCCATTCGTCTTATGGCCAACATGCTGTCGGGCCACCTGATCTTGGTCCTCCTGTTTAGCGCGACCAACTTCTTCTTCTGGCAGTTCAACGGGTGGATGGCTGTTTCTGGACTGACGCTGATTGCTGCGGTCGCATTCACGCTGTTCGAGCTCCTGGTCATCTTCCTGCAGGCGTACATCTTCGCCCTGCTGACGGCCGTGTACATCGAACTGTCGCTGCATGCGGACGAACACTAAAACGGTTCTTAACTGAATACGACACCCTGTAAATTACACAATTTCCGTTGGGCGTAAGGAACGAAAATGCGTCCAGCACATTAAGAAAGGGACATACCCACAATGAACGAATTGCTTCTTGCACAAGGCGCAGGTGCTCTGGATCTCGGTGTTCTCGCCACCATCGGCTACGGCCTGGCAACGCTTGGACCTGGCCTCGGCATCGGCATCCTCGTTGGTAAGACCGTGGAAGCTATGGCACGTCAGCCTGAGATGGCCGGCCAGCTCCGCACCACGATGTTCCTCGGTATCGCGTTCACCGAGGCCCTGGCCCTCATCGGCCTCGTTGCAGGCTTCCTGTTCTAGTAGAACAGAAGGTTACGCAACACCATGAAGAACGTTTTATATCTCGCAGCGGAGGCACCGTCCGCCGGGGACCCAGGTTCGCACCTGCCCCTGACGGATTCGATCAGTGTCCTCCTGCCGGCGCCGTATGACATCTTCTGGTCTCTCGTCGCGTTCCTGGTAATCCTCTTCGTATTCTGGAAGTTTGTACTCCCGAAGTTCCAGGAAGTCCTATCGGAGCGCGAGGATTTGATCAAGGGTGGTATCCAACGCGCGGAGGCCGCACAGGCCGAAGCAAAGCAGGCGCTGGAGAAGTACAACAGTCAACTGGCTGAGGCCCGTGCCGAGGCACAGCAGATCCGTGAAGAGGCTCGCGAACGCGGTGAGCAGATCAAGGCGGAAATGCGTGCGCAGGCAGCCGAAGAGTCCAACCGCATCATCGAAGCAGGGGAGAAGCAGCTTGCCGCTCAGCGCGAGCAGGTTGTCTCCGAGCTGCGCCGCGATATGGGGCGCAACTCTGTTGACCTTGCCGAGCGTCTCCTCGGACAGCAGCTGTCCGATGATCTGACTCGCTCTGGCACGATCGACAAGTTCCTTGCAGACCTCGATGACGTATCCACAGTAAGGAAGTGAGCGGTATGCACGCAGCTAGCCGCGAGGCGCTGACTACGGTCACCGAGTCGCTCAAGGGCCACCTTGAGCAGGGCGGTCAGCTGGTCGCGCGCGCCGCACAAACCGGTACGGAACTTTTCGATGTCGTTGAGATCCTTGATGATAACCGCACGCTTCGCGTAGCCCTGGCTAACTCCGCCACCTCGGCAGAGGCTCGCCAAGGACTGGCGCGGAACCTGTTGGGTGACAAGGTCTCTGAATCCACGCTTGCTGTCCTGCTCGATGCAGTCGGACAGACGTGGTCGACAGCACGAGAGTTCCGTCAAGGACTCATCCTTCTTGGCCGTCGCGCCCTGTTTATCGGGGCAGAGGCAGAGGGCAACCTGGTCCAGGTGGAAGACGAGCTGTTTAGGCTAAGCCGCATTCTCCGTGATAATCCTGAACTTACCCGCCTGGTAGGCGACAAGAAGACCGAACCCGCAAAGCGTCGCGAACTTCTCGCAAACGTGCTCTACGGTAAGGTCACGCACACCACCGAAGCACTTGTGCTTCAGGTCATCGGGCGGATTGAGAAGGATCCCATCACGGATTGCAGGTCACTTGCGGAGCAGGCAGCGGAGATGCGCGGAAAGAATATCGCCCGCGTCGAAACCGCCCGCGAGCTTTCCCCGGAGCAGCGCGATGCGCTGGCCGAGAAGCTAGCCCGCATTTACGGTCACGAGATGTCCATTCACACCGAGGTTGACACCAGCCTCCTCGGCGGCATGGTCATTCGCGTCGGTGACGAAGTCATCGACGGCAGCACAGCAGGTAAACTGCGTCGTCTGCGCGTGAACCTCGGCTAATTAGAGAATCGATAATAAATTTTGCTGGAAGCTACTACGAGAGCAGGAAGAACATGGCGGAGCTGACGATCTCCTCCGATGAGATCCGTAGCGCGATTGAGAACTACACTTCGAGCTACTCGCCGGGTGCGACCCGCGAGGAGGTCGGGCAGATTATTTCGGCTGCAGACGGCATTGCCCAGGTATCTGGACTACCTTCTGTTATGTCGAACGAGCTGCTGGAGTTCCCGAATGGCGTTATCGGCGTTGCCCAGAACCTCGATACCGATTCCATCGGCGTTGTGATCTTGGGCGACTTCGAGATCTTGAAGGAAGGCGACGAAGTCAAGAGGACCGGAGAGGTTCTCTCCATCCCGGTCGGGGACAAGTTCCTCGGTCGCGTTATTAACCCCCTGGGGCAACCGATTGATGCCCTGGGCGATATCGAGGCGGAAGAAAACCGCGCACTCGAGCTGCAGGCACCGTCCGTGCTGCAGCGCCAGCCAGTGGAAGAACCACTGCAGACTGGTATGAAAGCAATCGATGCGATGACCCCTATCGGCCGTGGTCAGCGTCAGCTGATCATTGGTGACCGCAAGACCGGTAAGACCGCGATCTGCATCGATACCATCTTGAACCAGAAGGCCAACTGGGAGTCGGGCGACAAGACCAAGCAGGTCCGTTGCATCTACGTCGCTATTGGCCAGAAGGGGTCCACGATCGCCGGCGTGCGTCGCACGCTGGAAGAGCACGGTGCCCTGGAGTACACCACGATCGTGGCTGCTCCGGCATCTGACTCCGCCGGTTTCAAGTGGCTCGCCCCCTTCTCCGGTGCGGCCCTCGGCCAGCACTGGATGTACAAGGGTAACCACGTCCTTATCATCTACGATGATCTGACTAAGCAGGCTGAAGCCTACCGCGCTATTTCCCTGCTGCTGCGTCGCCCGCCGGGCCGTGAGGCTTACCCCGGCGACGTGTTCTACCTCCACTCTCGTTTGCTGGAGCGTGCTGCAAAGCTCTCCGATGACATGGGTGCCGGCTCGATGACGGCTCTGCCGATTATCGAGACGAAGGCCAATGACGTATCCGCCTTCATTCCGACCAACGTCATTTCGATTACGGATGGCCAGGTCTTCCTTGAGTCCGACCTCTTCAACCAGGGCGTGCGCCCGGCTGTGAACGTCGGTGTGTCCGTCTCCCGTGTGGGTGGTGCTGCACAGACCAAGGGTATGAAGAAGGTTTCCGGTAACCTCCGTCTTGACCTTGCCGCCTACCGCGACCTGGAGGCGTTCGCTGCGTTCGCTTCCGACCTGGATGCTGCTTCCAAGAAGCAGCTAGCCCGTGGTGAGCGCCTGGTTGAGTTGCTGAAGCAGAAGGAGAACAACCCGATGGCCGTTGAGGACCAGATGGTTTCCATTTGGCTCGCATCCAACGGCCACCTCGACGACGTTCCCGTTGAGGATATCCGCCGCTTCGAGGCTGAGATGCTGGAGTACCTGCATCAGAACGCCAGCGATGTGTACGAACAGATCGACGGCGGCGTTCCGCTGTCGGACGACTCGCAGCAGGCGCTGGTTACAAAGACTACGGACTTCAAGCGCCAGTTCCAGACCACCGACGGCACGCCGGTGATCAACGAGGCTCCTGTCGACCCCTTGAAGGAAGAAGAACTGAAGAAGAACACCATCACTGTTTCACGCAAGACGGCGAAGCAGGGCGAGTAAATCTTCACACAAGGTTCTTTAAGACAGAAAGGAGGCGACTGGACAGATGGCTAATATGCGCGAACTTAAAAGCCGTATTAAGTCGGTGAACTCTACCAAGAAGATCACCAAGGCCCAGGAACTGATCGCCACCTCGCGGATCACGAAGGCACAGCAGCGGACGGCGGCAGCGAGCCCGTATGCCACTGAGATCACCCGCGTGATCTCAGAACTGGCATCGGCCTCATCGCTTGACCACCCGCTCCTGAGCAAGAAGGCCAACCCCAAGAGGGCTGCTCTTCTCGTGATTTCCAGCGACCGTGGCATGGCTGGTGGCTACAACCACAACGTGTTTAAGAAAGCAACCGAGCTGCGCAACCTTCTGGAAGAACGTGGACTAGAGGTCGCCCTTTACGTTACGGGAAGCAAGGGTGTGGGTTACTACACCTTCCGTGGCGAGGAACTCGCAGGTAAGTGGACGGGCTTCTCACAGGAGCCCACCTACAAGATCACGCACAACGTTCGCCGTCACCTGATTGACGGGTTCATGGCGGGATCGGAAGGCACCGCCAAGTGGCGCGAAGGCCTCACCGGACCCGAGGGTGAACCGGTTCAGGGCTTCGACGAAGTGCACGTGATTTACACCGAGTTCAAGTCCATGCTCAGCCAGACAGCCACTGCGTTGCAGTTGTTGCCGGTGGAGACCGAAGTCAAAGAAGAAGAGATGGAGCTGGGTGAGGACATCGTTTCCGATTCTCAGTCCACCTTCGTCGCAGACTACGAGTTCGAGCCAGATGCAGACACCCTGCTGGGTGCTCTTCTCCCGAAGTACGTGTCGAGGACACTGTTCTCCATGTATCTGGAGTCCGCTGCATCGGAGTCCGCGTCCCGCCGCACCGCTATGAAGGCGGCATCGGATAACGCGACAGACCTGGTTAAAACGCTGTCCCGCGAAGCTAACCAGGCCCGCCAGGCGCAGATTACACAGGAAATTACAGAGATCGTCGGTGGCGCAGGCGCGCTCGCCGATAGCGGAGAAAGTGACTAGATTATGAGCACAGCTCTGAAAAAGCAGGCACCGGCCGGGACCGGCCGCGTCGTCCGCGTTATCGGCGCGGTCGTCGACGTGGAATTTGCCCACGGTGAGCTACCTGCTATCTACAACGCTTTGAAGGTCGACGTGACCCTCGAAGCCGTTGCTAAGACCATTACTTTGGAGGTGGCGCAGCACCTGGGCGATAACCTCGTGCGCACCATTGCCATGGCGCCGACGGATGGCCTCATTCGTGGCGCGGAAGTGAAAGACACCGGTGGCCCGATCAAGGTTCCGGTTGGCGATGTCGTTAAGGGCCACGTTTTCAACGCCCTTGGTGACTGCCTCGATGAGCCCGGTCTCGGCCGCGACGGTGAGCAGTGGGGTATCCATCGCGACCCGCCGCCGTTCTCCGAGTTGGAGGGCAAGACCGAGATCCTCGAGACCGGCATTAAGGTGATTGACCTTCTCACCCCGTACGTGAAGGGCGGCAAGATCGGCCTGTTCGGCGGTGCTGGTGTGGGTAAGACAGTGCTCATCCAGGAGATGATTACCCGTATCGCTCGTGAGTTCTCCGGTACGTCGGTATTCTCCGGCGTCGGTGAGCGCACCCGTGAGGGCACAGACCTCTTCCTTGAGATGGAAGAGATGGGCGTGCTGCAGGATACGGCCCTCGTGTTCGGCCAGATGGACGAGCCGCCGGGAGTTCGTATGCGTGTGGCTCTGTCGGGCCTGACCATGGCGGAATACTTCCGCGATGTTCAGCACCAGGACGTGCTTCTGTTCATCGATAACATCTTCCGTTTCACTCAGGCCGGTTCTGAGGTGTCCACGCTGCTCGGCCGTATGCCGTCCGCTGTGGGCTACCAGCCGACACTGGCCGACGAGATGGGTATCCTGCAGGAGCGCATTACGTCCACCAAGGGCCGTTCCATTACGTCTCTGCAGGCCGTGTACGTGCCTGCCGATGACTACACGGACCCGGCTCCTGCGACGACCTTCGCCCACTTGGATGCAACCACTGAGCTCGACCGTGGTATTGCCTCGAAGGGTATTTACCCCGCAGTGAACCCGCTGACCTCGACCTCTCGCATCCTCGAGCCGTCGATCGTCGGTGAGCGCCACTACAACGTTGCTCAGCGCGTTATCGGTATTCTGCAGAAGAACAAGGAACTGCAGGACATCATCGCCATCCTCGGTATGGACGAACTCGGTGAGGAAGACAAGATCACCGTGCAGCGTGCACGTCGTATCGAGCGCTTCCTCGGCCAGAACTTCTTCGTTGCTGAGAAGTTCACCGGTAACCCGGGCTCCTACGTGCCGCTGGAAGAGACCATCGATGCGTTCGAGCGTATCTGTGACGGTGAGTTCGATGCTTACCCGGAGCAGGCGTTTAACGGTATTGGTGGTCTG
The DNA here is from genome assembly GCF_001815555.1 of Corynebacterium sp. HMSC073D01. NCBI lineage: Bacteria > Bacillati > Actinomycetota > Actinomycetes > Mycobacteriales > Corynebacteriaceae > Corynebacterium > Corynebacterium sp. HMSC073D01. The sequence continues at coordinate 287,368 of NZ_KV821031.1, forward strand.
GACGATGTCGAGGCTAACTACAAGAAGATGAGCGAGAACAATGGCTAGTATCACCACGGACTTGGTCGCTGTTGAGGGAAAGTTGTGGTCTGGAGAGGCCTCGATTGTTACCGCACAGACCACCGAAGGTGAGATTGGCATCCTGCCCGGTCACGAACCAATTCTCGGACAGCTCGTGGAAAACGGTGTTGTCACCATCAAGCCAGTTGATGGTGAGAAGCTGGTCGCGGCCGTCAAGGGTGGGTTCTTGTCGGTTACAGCCAAAGGTGTGATCGTGCTGGCTGACTACGCTCAATGGGCCGACGACATTGATGAGTCGGAGGCTACGCGCGAGCTAGAAAGCGCCGAGGATGAGGAAACAAAGAACCTCGCTGAGGCACGCGTGAAGGCGATCCAACGCAAGAACAAGGGTATCTAACCCTACGTGCACAAAGACCCCGCTTTGCGGGGTCTTTTTGCATGTTAGGAGCAGTCGCGATATCCAGGGATGGTGGATGCTCCCCGTGCATGGTCAATGATCCGGAGTCCGAAATTATGCGGTTTTCACGCTTCGCTCACTTCCTTTCTAAGGATTCTTTCTGCGCGTTTCCCAAAACTTCCCAGGTGCGCTACAGTGTCTAGAAAGGGCTCAAGTTTTTAATTAAAAACTGCTTATGCTGATTGGCGTGCATACAGTGCGCCTTCGATTTCATAGGTATCCGCAGCTTATTCCGATGTCTAAGCGAAAGTGAGAATCAAATGATGGCAATCATGTGTGTGGTCGTGATCGTGATTCTCTTTCTGCTGTGGCTACGTCACAACCGAATTGGTCAGCAAATAGGATTCCGGCGCGTTGGTACAGACACGAATTTCCGCTCCGGGCGGATCAGGTACGTGGATGACACCGCCGGAATTTTTGTTTTTCCCTCTTTCACATCTGAACCGTATATTTCGCTGAACCGAGTGACCATCGACATCCTTGACAAGAAGGACGACATCTACGTTATCCAGAGCGAGCGAATGAAGCTGGAGATGCGCCTCGATCGAAGCGAGGAGATGGCGTTTACGTCCTGGTTAGAGTCCGCTCCTTCCCGGCGTCAACAGAGCGTGGACAAGGCCGGTTTCAGGCGATTCATTTCCCGACGCGCGCAGTAGGTAACCTTGTAAGAATGCGCCTTATTCTTACTCATTGCACAGTCGATTACGTCGGCCGGCTGGAAAGCCATTTGGAACCCGCTGACCGCCTCGTCATTGTGAAGAACGATGGTTCGGTTTCTGTTCACGCCGATGACCGAGCGTATAAGCCGTTGAACTGGATGAGTCCGCCCTGCAGCCTGCAGGAGATGGACATCGCCTCCGAAGAGGGGGAGGATACGGGGGAAAAACTGTGGGTAGTCGAGTCCAAAAAAGGCGAGCAGCTCCGAATTACCTTGCATGAAGTCTACGAGGACATTTCTCGTGACTTGGGCGTTGACCCGGGGCTTGAGAAGGACGGCGTGGAAGCCCACCTCCAGCAGCTTCTCGCAGAGCATGTAGAGACGCTCGGTGAAGGATTTAGCCTTGTCCGGCGTGAGTACCCAACACCAATCGGCCCCGTGGATCTCTTGTGCAAGGATGCGGACGGGGAAACTGTAGCCGTGGAAGTGAAGCGGCGGGGCGGAATCGATGGGGTGGAGCAACTGACCCGATATGTGGATCTGCTCAACAGAGATGACCTTTTGAGCCCCGTTCACGGGGTTTTCGCCGCCCAGCAGATAAAGCCGCAGGCCCGTACTCTCGCTGAGGATCGCGGTTTTCGCTGCGTTATCCTGGACTACCAGGCGATGCGTGGAATTCCGTCAGACAAACTCACCCTTTTCTAGAAGGAGGCAGACTGTGGGAAGGAAAAACCGGCGCGCTTCCCGCCCAATGAGGCAGCTTCCTCCAGATGGTTCGAGCTTTGTTCCCACCTCAACCGTGGACGTGCACGGTGTCCAATATAAGGTCCGTCCGTTCGGCTCTGCCCGTGCTACGAAGTTTTACATCTGTCCCGGGTGTCATCAAAATATTCCACCGGGTGTCGCCCATGTAGTGGCGTGGTATGCCGATCGGGACGGCGATGATCGCCGTCACTGGCACCGCCATTGTTGGGATGTTTTTTCCTCCTGATGGCCTGCGGTGAACTCGAACTGTCCTCCGGCTTTTCGACGTTCGGTGTACCCGTCCACCGGGTTTCCTGGCACGGCCCGGGGAGAGTGGAATTGGAACCAGCAAACGGGGTCCTTTTTCAACGGCTACCGGGGATGCGGCTGCCGGCCGGGGCAGAAGCTGCAAACAAAAAGGAGCCCCGAAGGGCTCCCCATGCGGTTCTAGTTACTTCTTCGGCTCGGTGAGCTCGAGGAGAACACCACCTGCATCCTTTGGGTGAACGAAGTTGATGCGTGCTCCACCGGTTCCGATCTTGGCCTCGGGGTAGAGGACGCGCATGCCCTGAGCCTTGATGTGCTCGGTAAGAGCATCAAGGTTGTTGACACGGAGGCACATCTGCTGGATGCCGGGGCCCTTCTTATCCAGGAACTTGCCGATGGTGGAGTCGGGGGACAGCGGAGCGAGAAGCTGAATCATTCCTTCTTTTTCAGAGATGTTCTTCGGGCCGATCATGGCCTCGGCGACGCCCTGCTCTTCGTTCTTCTCAACATGGTGGCAGACCCAGCCGTAGACGCTGCGGTAGTGCTCGATAGCCTCGTCGAGGTCCGGCACAGCGATGCCAACGTGGTCGAGACAAGTTACATACTCGTGGGGGATTTCGATCCCAGAAACATCGTTACTCATGGCTTTTAGTCTACTCTGGAAACTATGATGATTGCTTTCTCAGTCGCGCCCGTTTCCGAGGAAATGTCCGAAGCGGTAGCGCGCGCCGTTAAAATTGTCCGAGATTCTGGCCTGCCCAATGAGACCAACGCCATGTTCACCCTCATTGAGGGGGAGTGGGACGAAGTTATGGACGTTGTGAAACGTGCCACAGATGCGGTGTTGGAGGTGAGTCCGCGGGCATCCCTCGTTATAAAGGCCGACATCCGTCCGGGGTGGAATAACCGTCTCACAGGCAAGGTTGAGGATATGGAAAAGGCAATGAAGGAGTTGAACTAAGTGGCAGGAGTTTTTGACCTCAGCTCGCTGAAGAAGGACCCTCAGCCGTCGCAGGGAGGCGGTGCTCACGAGGTACTGGTTACCGCGGCTAACGTGCAGCAGGTGCTGGTCTCGTCCCAAGAAAAGCCGGTGATCCTCCAGGTGGGATCTAGTCGCTCGCCCGAATCGGACGAGATGCGGAAGAACTTCAACGAGCTGCACAACGACGGCTTCACCTACGCCTACGTCGACGCTGATGCGACCCCAGAGGTTGCCGGTGCCTTGGGCGTGCAGGCTATCCCCACCGTCGTTGCTTTCATCGGCGGACGCCCCGCCGGCTCCTTCCAGGGCGGACAACCGCGTCAGGTGCTAGAACAGCTTGTGTCGCAGGTTGCGCCAGGAGAGGAGAAGCCCTCCGATCCGCGCATTGATAACGCCAACGCTCTCCTGGAATCAGGAAATGTGGCAGAGGCTGAGGCGGCTTTCCAAAAGATCCTCAAAGAGGAGCCTGGCAACAAGGAAGCCAAATCGGGTCTTGCGCGTACGCACCTCATCCACAGGGTTGCGGAGGCTCAAGTTGATGCGGCAACTGGCTTGGATGCTGAGCTCATTCAGGCGGATGCAGAGGCGGCTGGTGGCGATCTTTCGGCCGCGTTTTCCCGTCTTCTGGGGCAACTGATGACCAATTTCGGTGACGATAAAGAGACCGTGAAGAAGAGGCTCATTGAGCTATTCTCGGCCTTTGAGGGCTCGCCGGAAGTGGATGATGCTCGGAGGAAGATGGCTAGCGCGTTGTTTTAATGCGACGCTGAAAAATCTAGGAAGCTTTAAAAAATAAAACTGGACGCGAGGGTGAATCTCGTGCCCAGTTTTATTTAGTTTGAGGTGGATAGCCCTAGATGAGTCCCTGCGAGTGGGCCCAGTTGTAACCACCTGCGCCAAGTCCGAGAAGCGCAAGGATGCCGATCACAATTCCTGCGATCGCACTCGGAGTCAGCTCCCCATTCTCGCTTGAGGAGCTCGAGCCATTTTTGTCGCTCGAGTTGTTCGACGTCGTTGGGGCGGGCCTGGGGTCAGGCATCGGTTCGGAGGTCGGCTTTGACGTGGGTTCGTCCTTCTTCTTGGCTACGAACTTCACCTTGATGATGTCGGTAGATTTGTCGGGGTAGGTGACCACAACTGTGGTGGTTGCCCAGGAGCCTTCGCCGAGGTTCACTGCCGGGGAGACAGTGATGAGTCCAGTGACCGGGTTGATTGAGTAATTCCAGTTCTCGGGGTGGCTGGGAGTGCCGATTGTAAAGGTGGTTCCCTTTGGAAGCTTAGTGTCACCAGCAAGGTCGATGGTGGTGTTATCGCCGATGGTGACGTTGTTTTCCGCCGGGTAGGAGGGTGCAAACTTATCTGTATCCTTCTTCTCAACAGGCTTCGGTTCACTCGTGGGCTCGGTCGGCTTGGAGGTGGGCTCGGT